>CAYNZA010000057.1:6864-13486 GCA_964401595.1 uncultured Desulfomonile sp. | reverse complement strand
GAAGATCTGGACAGGCTTGTCCCCATGAATCAGAAAGCCGTCTATAATTTTGTCGAGGTGCTTGCCAGACTGACGGACAACAGCGAACACATGGAGTTCCGGCCTACTTATGGCCCGGAGGTTTATACCGGCCTGGTAAAGATGGACGGTTTTCTGACAGGTGTAATTGGTAATAAACAGGGGTTTCTCGGAATGGGATATCCTGAATATGCGGATTACCCTGGAATCGGAGGAAAACTCTACAGGCAGGGACTGATCAAGATGAATGAGTTTGTCACTCTTTGTGGTAGAGACAGGGTGCCTATCATCTGGTTTCAGGACACATCGGGAATAGACGTGGGAGACATAGCAGAGAAAGCCGAGCTTCTCGGACTAGGCCAGAGCCTCATCTACTCTATTGAACAGACGAATGTGCCCATGATGCTCTTCGTTCTACGAAAAGGCACTGCAGCAGCCCACTATATCATGGGTGGACCTACTGCAAACAATCATTGCGCTTTTACGCTCGGCACGCCCGCCACAGAAATTTCAGTCATGCACGGAGAAACTGCGGCTGCGGCTTCCTTTGCCCGGAGACTCGTCAAAGAAAAGGACGGCGGTCGAACCCTGGATCCGATCATTGACAAAATGAACGCATTGGCCAAACAATATTATGATCAGTCCAGGCCGATTTATTGCGCAAAACGCGGTTTCGTGGATGAGGTAGTCCCATTTACCGCCATGCGCGATTATATGGTGGCGTTTGCTAATTGCGCGTATCAGAATCCTCTTTCCATGTGCGCTCACCACCAGATGATACTGCCCAGAATTATCAAGGGATAGACTTGGGGAAATATTTTATTCAGCTTCTTTTCATGGGTCCGTTTGATCCATAAATTATTCTAAGGAGGTTCTTGATATGAGCCAGACCGAAAACAATCTGAAAGAAGCATTTGCAGGTGAATCTCAGGCAAACAGGAAGTACACAGCGTTTGCCAGAAAAGCCGAAGCAGAAGGTTACAAAGGCGTGGCCAAGCTTTTCAAGGCCGCTGCCGCTGCCGAAACAGTTCACGCTCTGAAACATTTTGAAGTGCTTAAAGGTGTCGGGAGCACACTGGAGAATCTGAAAGCCGCATACGGGGGGGAACACTACGAATTCTCCTCGATGTATCCAAAATTCATCGAAGAGGCCAAAGCCGAAAAGAACAGCGCTGCTGCGCTTTCTTTTAACTGGGCCAACGAAGTCGAGAAGATTCATGGCGCTCTGTACGACCGGGCAATCAAGGCCATGGAAGCCGGGACCCCAATCCCAGAGAAAGATTATTATATCTGTCCGAAGTGCGGATATACCATCGAAGACGAAGCTCCTGAAAAATGTCCTGTATGTGGCGCCAAGAAGGCCGAATTCTTTATAGCCGATTAATTTCTCATTCAGTTTTTTGAATCAACAAAACAACCACGCACGCCGATCTCTCGGGTCGGCGCGTGTGGTTTATCCCGTTAATTATTGCCAAGCCGCTAAAAAACACAACATCTTGCTTTTTTGACCGTTTTTAGAGCTAAATCAGGCCATGTTCCTGGTTTTAATTCAGCACGCGGTTCATTTTTATCAACATTCCAATAACAATTTAAGGCTGAAACGAGGGTGGCATGAAAGAAACAGTATCCATCAAGAATACCGGACTGAGAGGGGTTACAGTAGCTGACACCAAGATAAGTTTTATCGATGGCGTTGAGGGTATACTCATTTACCGTGGATACCGTATCGAAGAACTGGCGGAAAAGTCTTCCTTTCTGGAGACAGCATACTTGTTGTTAAAAGGCGATCTGCCATCCGCTGAGGAACTGTCTGAATTTTCCACACAGGTGTTTGATTACAGTTTTTTGCCGGGATATGTAATCGAATGCCTCAAAAGGTTGCCTGTCAATTCTGACCCGATGGATGTGCTTCAGGCCGGCGCTCCGTTATTGGCCATGGATGATCCGGATTTGCAGGCTGAATCCAGACAGGCCAATGAGAGGATGGCGCAGAGACTGATTGGCCGTCTGCCCACTCTGGTAGCCGCATGGCATCGGATCAGGAATGGACTGGAACCATTGGCTCCGGACCCTTCACTCGGCCATGCCGCCAACTTCCTGTGGATGCTCCAGGGTAAAATACCGGATGAACAAATTGCCAAAGATTTGGATTGCTGTCTGGTTCTGCATGCCGATCATACATTCAATGCATCCACCTTCGCCTGCAGGGAAGTTTGTTCAACAAAAGCTCACATGTACGCCGCTGTAGGGGCTGGAATCGGCGCCCTCTCAGGAAGCCTCCACGGTGGAGCAAACATGAGGGTGATGAAGATGCTGCTTGAACTGGAACATGAACCGGACATAGAAAAATGGGTCAAGGATCAGATCGATAACGGAAAAAAAATCATGGGGATGGGACATGCCGTTTATAAAACCATGGACCCTCGTGCAAAATATCTGAAGCAAATGGCCACAAGGCTTGCAAAAACTTCTGGAGTCGATATCTGGGACAAACTTTCCAAAACGATTGAAAGAGTGGCCACTGATGAATTCAACAGCAGAGGCAAGACCGAAATAAGGCCTAACGTGGATTTCTTTAGCGCCCCTGTGTATCACATGATGGGCATCCAGAGAGATCTTTTTACGCCTATTTTTGCGATATCCAGAATTTCAGGCTGGTGCAGCCATGTCATTGAGGAAAAATTTGGCGAAGCCCAGGACAAACCCATGCTCTATCGACCTGAAGCTCAATATGTAGGGAATTATTGCGGTTTGATGGGATGCGAATACGAACCGCTCAAAGACAGACAGGATGATGAACCAAAATAATTGATTTCAAATGTCCGCTTAAAAAGATTGGAATTATGTGATGGAATTTGTTCATGATGTCGTGATAGTGGGCTCAGGGCTGTCAGGGCTGAGGGCGGCGCTTGAAATACCGGGAACCGCCAAGGTAGCGCTAATAAGCAAAGTCTTTCCCACCAGGTCGCATTCGGGGGCAGCTCAAGGTGGAATTTCTGCCGCCCTGGGGAATGAAGAGCCTGACTCATGGGAATGGCACATGTATGACACTGTTAAAGGAGGCGATTATCTCACGGACCAGGACGCTGCTGAAACTCTGGCAAAAGACGCAGAGCGAGCGGTCTACGAACTCGAACACATGGGCGCTCCTTTCAACAGAACTCCAGACGGCAGGATAGCCCAGAGAGCCTTTGGAGGTCACACCAGAAACTTTGGAGAAGGTCCGGTAAAGCGCGCCTGTTACGCATCGGATAGAACAGGACGGGTCATTCTGGACACGCTTTACGGCAAGGCAGTTGAAAAGAAGGTCCAGGTTTTTAGCGAGTTCATACTCGTGGATGTGGTTCTGAACAAAAGTCAGGTCGCAGGCATAGTGGCTTATGAACTTGCCACGGGTGAAATTCATACTTTCAGGGCCAAATCCGTACTGCTTGCCACCGGAGGGTTCGGCGGGGCCTTCAAAACCAATTCAAACTGCTTCTCCAATACCGGAGACGGCGTCTATCTCTCTTACAGGGCAGGGGTTCCGCTGGAGGACATGGAATTTGTTCAATTCCACCCAACTGGAATTCATGGGTTGGGAGTGCTTATCAGTGAGGCGACCAGGGGCGAGGGTGGAATATTAAGAAACCGTAGTGGCCACAGATTCATGGAAACTTACGCTCCAAGTCTCAAAGACCTCGCTCCGAGAGATGTTGTTTCAAGGGCTATATGGACTGAAATACTGGAAGGTAGAGGAATCAATGGTGAGGATTATGTGAACCTTGATCTGACCCATATCGGAGCTGAAAAGATAGGGGAAAAACTATCCGATATAGCGTCCTTTGCGAAAATATACCTGGGTGTTGATGTCGTTCGTGAGCCTATCGCGGTTACACCGACGTGTCATTACATGATGGGCGGCATACCTACTGATCTGGACGGTAGAGTGCTGGATAAATACAACAGGCCGATAACCGGACTCTATTCCGCTGGAGAGGCGGCCTGTGTTTCAGTTCATGGCGCCAATCGACTGGGGACCAATTCATTGCTCGATCTGGTAGTCTTTGGAAGAAGAGCCGGTAAAATGATCGCCGAGGAGCTTCCGAAGATCACATTTACTGATGACAACAAATCCATGAGTGAACCATCCAGGCAGCGCATTCATTCCATAATTTCACGTAACAAAGGTGAAAGGGCTTATCCTGTAAGAAATGATCTTCAAACCCTGATGATGGAAAAGTGTTCCGTTTTCAGGAATGAATCTGACATCTCAAGAGCCCTGTCTGAACTGGAAACGCTGAAGGACAGGTACAAGAGTGTGCGTATAGAGGACAAACGGCCCACATACAACACGGACCTGGTAGAGGCGCTCGAACTTGAATGCCTCGTGGGACTGGCTGAAACAATACTGAAATCGGCGCTGGCCAGAAAAGAGAGCAGGGGGGCGCATTATCGTGAGGATTTTCCTGAACGTGACGACAGGAATTGGCTGAAACACACTCTGATTCAGAAAGAGGGAAGTGGAACTGAAATTTTCTACAAACCCGTTCATATTTCCCGTTTTGAACCAAAAGCAAGGACTTATTGATGAAAATTAAATTTAGAATATTCAGATTCGATCCTGATGCAGATACTCAGCCACACTACAGTGAATTTTTCGTGGAAGCTCAAAAAAACGAACGTGTGCTGGATTGCCTGAACCGTATAAAATGGACTCAGGACGGCACGCTGAGCTATCGTATGTCCTGCGCCCACGGTGTGTGCGGCTCAGACGCCATGAGAATCAATGGCAAGTGCTCTTTGGCCTGCCAGAAACTGGTCAAAGATTTTGACTCAGATGAAATACTTGTTGAGCCTTTACCATCTTTCAGGCCGTTAAAAGATCTTATTGTGGACATGACACCTTTTTTCGAACGTGTGGCGGAAATAAGGCCGTATCTGATTGCCTCCAACACACCTGAGAGAGAAAGAATTCAGTCGCCCGAGGATCGAAAAAAAATGGATCTGGCTATTCGCTGCATACTGTGCGCCTGTTGTTCGGCGTCATGTCCGGTCGTAAATGATAATAATGACTTCCGTGGACCGGCTCCATTGGTGCAGGCTTTCAGACGTATTTTTGACTCAAGGGATGAAGATAAACAACATCGACTGGATCAATTAAACGACGGCAAAGGGGCCTGGGCCTGCGTTAACCATTTTGAATGCACCAAGGCTTGTCCTAAAGAGATTCCTGTAACCAAATGCATAAACATGATAAAGAGTGAGATAAAGAAAACGGGCTGATGATGCTTCAGGGCTTCGTCGCCTCATAAATTGTAACTATCCCAAAGGTCAGATGGAAATAGGAGATTCCGGCGAAGCCTACCGATCGTAACATTGAGCTAAATTCATCAGGATCCGGAAAATCAGCCATAGACTGCGTCAAATAGTCATAAGCGGACGCTGAAGAAAACAAACGGGTTATTGTCGGAGTGATGATGTTGGAATAAATGGAGAATAATGGCTTCATCAGGAATCCTTGAGGTTGGGTAAGCTCGACTATTACCAGGTGAGCGCCTCGATTCATAACGCGAAACATTTCTGTCAAAGCTTTAAAGCGTTCATCGACGTTCCTGATACAAAATGACGTGATGGCTGCGTCAAAGGCGCCATCTGGAAAACAGAGTTCTAGCACATTGGCTGGACAGAAAATCACTTTCCGGCTCACGTCCATGTTCTGGGTCTTTCTGATCCCAACTCTCATCATTTCCATGGAAGTGTCTATTCCCACCACCATTGCATCTGGATGACCATGAACGATGTTCAGGCCGATGTCGCCAGTTCCGGCCCCTATATCGAGTATTAGCGCCGGTTTACTCTCCATCAACTTCTGTATAGCTTTCTTTCTCCAGTAACGGTCTTGACCCAAAGACAGAATCACGTTGGTCTTATCATAGTAAGGAGCTATATAATTGAACATTTTACGGTTTTCATCGTGGTCCATCAAAGAATCGTGGCGTGATGAAATTCCTGTATCAGTAGAATGCGATCTGTCATTTCTTGTTGTTTTTCGATATTTCCAATCCATCAATCCTCCGAAGCCTGTTTCCTGGTAACTCGAGATTGCTCCGATGTCATGACCACATTATCATTAATATCAGTTTCCCGTTAGTCAATCCGCGCGAAGCAGCTTACACGACCTGACAGTAACAGATCAATACGGACAAATTATGTGCAATTTATCAGGACATTCCATCTGCTGTTTACATTATTTGGCTTTTAGATTGTCTCTCAAACGTGGAAGCGCTATGATCCACAAAACTGTTGGAACGAAATACGCATAGTCCATTTCTATTACGGGACAACATGGCTGACAAATCTGAATTCCATTGCGAAATATCAAGATTATTCATACCTAACACACTTGATTACGCCCCAATAGTCGGCATATACGCAGAGGCGATATCAAGAAAGTTTGGTTTTGATGCTGCCACATCATCCAGCATTGCCCTGAGCCTGGTCGACACCATGAAAATATCCATAAAGCATTCTGTTGAAGAACACGAACTGACCGAAGTTGAAATGTCATTCGAGCGTACGGCGGAAGGAATAAGGATTACCATCCTGGAAAAAGGATTGCCGA
>CAYNZA010000057.1:0-6764 GCA_964401595.1 uncultured Desulfomonile sp. | reverse complement strand
TGGGAAAGTTTCAAATATTGTGATTCGGAGGATGCGTGAAGATGAGGCTATTGAAGTGGCCAGAGCTGTTTATCGAACATACGGTTATTCTTATGGATACGAGCAGGTTTACTTCCCGGAAAGACTGGCGAATCTGAACAGGAATGATGAGATCATTACCGCTGTGGCAGTCGATGAGTCAGGCGCTGTTGTAGGAACACTCTCCATAATGAGGTGGGATGAAAACTCAACGGTAGCAGAAATAGGGCAGGGTGTGGTGATTCCGTCATACAGGAATTCAGGAATATTCTCGAAACTTGTCGATTTCCAGATTGAAAATGCCATCAGTTCCGGTCTGAAAGCTTTCTTTGCTCTTGCAGTTACGAATCACACCTTTTCTCAAAAAACAGCCTCAAGATTCAATGGAAAAGATTGCGCCCTATTGCTTAATTATATTCCTTCATCGGTTGAATTCAGGGGGCTCAACAAGTCCTGGCATGGAAGAATCTCTGTGGTTGTCCAATACACCGACCTTGAACCCGGTCCCGAAAATGTAATCTATCCACCGATCAAACATGAATCTTTCATTCAGGAAATATACAGGAGCCTGGACAGGCGGGCCATCATCGTTTCAGACAACGCAATTCATCATGCGACGCCTTGCGCTGAGCTAAATTCACATCTCAAAGTCATACCGGCCTTGAGATATGCAAGAATCACTGTGAACACCTACGGGAGGGATTTCATAAAATATCTGAGAAAGACGGTTAGAGAACTGCTCTTTCATGAGGTAGAGATTATCAACCTGTTTCTGAACTTGTCAGATCCCAGCACGGCCATATTTGCGGCAAACTCGGAAGAATCAGGATTCTTCTTTGCCGGTATATTACCACAAGCCGCTATGGGAAATGACGCCCTAGTTTTACAGTATTTGAAGGGGACCCCCATAAACTACGAGGAGGTCAAAATAGCGTCGGATTTCGGCCGAAAGATTCTGGACTATGTTAGGACGCATGATCCAAACTGGCGGTAGGTATTTTTCTTCAGATTAACCATTCGGAAGACTGCGAATGAAAAAAGGCCCTTTCGGGCCAGTTTTCATTCGACTAAACTATGTGCGGCTCTTCATTTGGTGCTGGTCTATGCCGCTGCGTCATCCGCATCCCAGACGGAATCGTCAGTGCTTGGAATTTGAGCCAGCACAGCCAGGGAAGCCGCTGTGACCTTTCTATAAACCTGGTTTGGTTTCCGTCGTACGCCATCGACCGTCAAAAGCTGACTGATCTGGATACCAAAATGTTTCTGATTCTCAAGCAAATATGGATAGATCAATCGCCAGTCGGCGACTGTCAACTCGGCGAACACACCACCATTGAGTTGCTCTTCAACCATTTGCTGATATGGGTCTCTAACGTACAGAGCGCCACCCGAAGCCAGAGAGAAAAGATTCGAGCCAGGATAAGGTCTGGGCAGGAAAGATATTTCGCCGTCTTCGTCAATTGTTAGTCCATTGACTACTACGAAACCACCTCCATTCAGAGGATCTCCAGCCATGAAACTCTCGGCAAGATAATCCAGGGCAGTGCCGTTGATAACGACCCTTGGCCGGCCTGCGGCATTGATCAGAGGTCTTCCTGCAGCATTACCCAGAACATATACAACTCCGCCTTTCGCTCCGTACATGAAACACTGTCCGACATCTCCATGTATTACAACGGTTCCGCGTTTCATGATCTGACCTATTTGATCCTGAGCGTTACCATGCATGTGGATTTCCATGCCGTCTATTCCACTGCCCACGTAGTCCCCCGAAGAGCCGTAGAGATCGATTCTGACTCCCTCTGTCAGGGCCCCTAATCCGCACCCTTCAAAGCGCTGGCCTCGAAGGTCGAAGACCACGAAGTTTCTCCAACCAAGTTTGTATGCTTCCGCCATCAAGACGGCGTCGCATTGATCACCCTCAGGCTCAAAATCACAAGCGTCTACCAGAAGGGCCTTTTCTATGGCCTGAGGCGGTCTCAGAGCCTCCCTGGTCGCATGGTCAATACGAGTGACGTATCCGAGTTTCTTCGTTTGGGTGATATGAGGCACAGACCTGAAAATAAGGTTAAGTTCATCGTTTATCAATCTGACGAGGGCCGATCGCTTCTTTTTGCCAAGCGGGACTTTGCGATCCAGAAGCATCGTAAGTCCTTCTAGCGCCGGAAAGAACAACTCCTCGTCCATCCGGGCCATTTTCCCGACCATTGCGATTATCCAGCGGATCGAATGGTAGTCCCATGAAACAGCCCGATCTTTAAACATTCTGAAAAGTCCACTTGGGTCATTACTTTTCAAAATGGTCAGCAACTCATCCTTCAAAGAATTGCTGTCATCAGGTTTTGTCAGGGCTTCCTGAATTCTGAGAGGCTCTCTTTTTTCGATCTCAACGAGTGTTCCGAATTTGTCCCGGCAGGTCAGTTTCATCTGCCCGGAGCCATCGGTGGCCAAATCAAACATGAACGAGCCTCCATCAGAGGAGGATCCTCCACGGGCATTCCAGTATTTGTCCGCGACTGGGCTAAATCTGGGATCTTCGTCCGATATGGACTTCAACGTGGCGTCAATTGCCTGTTTTTCCGAACATAGCAGACCAATTTGGGCTTCACCGTCATAGATCGAAAAAACCTGTGGCCTGAGCATTGATGTGTCGGTAATGCCCAAGAGCTGAAATTTGTTTTCCTCCGGGATATTTCTGGCAATGATGAAAAACCAGGGACCGTCGGGAGAGGTGTGGATATGCGTAGACTGCACCACATCATAGAGGTTCTGTTTTTCAGGAGGCAACAGATCGAAGTCCAACTCGCCGGTGGGGGCCAAAGCTTCTATTATTACTTCAAGAGGGTAACCATAGACCCTGTTCCACAAATCGAAGAGGAGGACACTGACCTCGGTGTCAGTCATGAACTGAGGCGCTATGCCACGTTGCCTCAAGTAATCGCAGACAGCATGATAATTCGCAAAATCTCCATTGTGGACCAGCGCCTCGTTTAGACCTATAAACGGGTGCGCCCCGCCCGGATGCCAGACCCGTCCTCGAGTAGGATACCTTTGATGGGCAATCCAGATGTGGGCGGGAAAATCGTCAAGCTTGTAATACTTGACTACATTCTCGGCATACCCGACAATCTTGAGGATCATCAGGTTCACCCCGTGCGACAACACGAACGCCTGTTTCTCTCCGAGCGAGCTGTAAAAACGCCTGTTCAACGCAATGGAATTTCTGCTCACGAATTCGTCTTCAGCCCATCTACCTCTCATTTCGTGAAGTCCATGTCGCTGGACAAAGGTTTTGAGAATATCAGGTTTGACCCGCACAAAGGCCCTCCAGACATCCGGAGGTTTAACCTCAAGACCCTCTAGTTCCCTGTAATCGGGAATATGATCCAGGGTTTCTTCATGGGCCACATCAAAATACGGCGTAACAAAGTCCTCTTTCAACGCCGCAAGACAAGATGGCTCCAATAAGGCTATGTTCAGCAGGTAATGCGTATCGAGGACATCGCGGGCAATGCCTAAACGCTCCGGGTCAAAACCCACTGCAGCAATTCCTCCGCCTTTACCGTTACCACGATTGTGCATTCTTATGGACGGCTCAAAAATGTGGCGACCGGCCAAAGGAATGCTGGAGGCAAAACCGGTTACTCCGCAGCCGCCCTCGTCCTCTCGCTTTACATTAGGCTCACGGATGGTGTTAGCCAAATCCTCTATTCTGGAAGCAATAAGTCTATCAGCAAAAAATCCTTTTGAATTCATTTCGATCCTCACTTGCCGGCATTTCTGATGTCGTCATCTCCAAGCCCTGAGTTATAATCAAGGTGTCCCAACACTTCCGTTTTCCCGACAAGTTCCCTGATGCTGGACATACCGAGTCTGTATAAAATTTGCCTGAGCTGATCCCGCCAGCACGAAAGCATGTTGACAATTCTCTGTGTTCCCCATGCGAGGTCCATTAATGCGACCAGTTCCGCATCGGTAGTTGCGATTCCACGGGCGCAACCTCGACCGCTTTCGCAATTGTGACATCTGATACATTCCAGCGCCACCAGTTCAGGGGTCCCTGTCACCACGCCATCAGCCCCCAAAGCCACCGCCTTGGCTATGTCAAAAGCAGTTCGAATACCTCCAGACGCTATCAATGTCACTTGATCCCGAACCCCTTCATTGACAAGAAAGTTGTGTACTTTAGGAATGGCGTATTCTATGGGCATGGCGATATTTTTCTTTGCGACATCGGGAGCGGCCCCAGTTCCACCGTAGGAACCGTCCAGATGAACTATGTGGGCTCCTGCGTAGTAGGAACCTATAGCAACCATGTCAACGTCAGATGGAGTTGAAACCTTTACAGACACCAAGGCTCGTGAGTTAATGGCCTTAATCCAGTCGACATGTTTCTTGTGGTCTTCGACTGAATAAACCGAATGGAATGGAAAAGGACTGAACAGCGATGAACCTGGGACGGTTTCCCTTATTCTGGCGACCGCCTGTGTTACCTTGGAGCCTAGCAAGTGCCCCCCAAGGCCTGGTTTGGCCCCCTGAGCGTACTTGAATTCTACAATCTTTACTCTCTGAATAGTCTCTTCCTTGACCCCAAACAATCCGGTAGCCACTTGGGTGATGATGTGATCATCAAATGGGTACAGTGCTTCGGGATAACCACCCTCTCCGGTGCATGTGAACGAGCCCCACGCTGCAAAGGCCCTGATTCTGCTCAACATGGTGGTTTGAGAAACCGATCCAAATGACATTCCACCACCGTAAACGGGGATTGGAATGTCTATGTCCACACGTCCGTCGCGGCGCTTGTTTAGGGATATGGAAGTGTCTATTGATTCCGGGTCCAGGTCTTTTCGGGGAGGCTTTTTCGGAAAGCGAAACCTTAATTTATCAAAACCGCCCTCGGTCGCTCCCACCCGGTATTCAAGATCGCTCTTGGGCAATTGGCCTGTCTCTGCCATGTGCCAGGCGCTCATCAGTAGTTCAGGGGTCCAGCGGTTGTCTCCCAACGCCTTCGAACTAGAGTTATATCCGACCTTTATGGCATTTTGAGGACAGTTTGCAATACAGCGATTGGATTTCTTTGAGCACTGAATCCCCAAACACAAGTGGTCTACAGGGACTCCCAACTTGGATCCCTGGGTGCGAAAAACATTTTCCGGACATATTGCTACACATTTCAAACAATTATTACAGGCGTCGGAGACTACTACGGCATATTTTCCCAGACCCCTTCGAAACCTTGATGGCGTTTCAACCACCTCGGTCGAAGGAACCTGGCTCCATATATTCTTGTATGACATTATCGAAACTTCCTCTTTATGAACTGCTATCCATGAATAATTGCGCAAAAGTGTCGCTTTCAAGATTCTCTTTGAACATCACTCGTCCCTGTTCGCCTCTCAGTCGCCTAACCTCTCTTATTCCCATAGCTCCCATCATTTCCAGCAACTGGTTATGCCACGCTCCGATCAGGTTGACCATACGATCAGCTCCATAGGAGGGATCAATATTGGCGATATCAACAGGGCAATCTCCTCCGTAAAGGCAATTTCTGCAGACCCTGCATTCCAGCGCCACCAGCAGCGGGATATCGATTCCGACCATGTTGGCGCCGCACAGGATGGATTTTATTACGTGTTCCGCCATGGCGATACCGCCGGAAACCAGGAAGCCCACTTCATCGCGAAAAGTGGCCCTGACCATGGCTCGGTGAACCTCTTTAATAACGTCCTTGATATGGAGGCCATTTTCAACTCCCGGTTCACATCCCCGTTCATCTGCAACAAAATGAATTAAATCGACCCCGGCCTCACAATATTCCAGCAATTTCTTGATATGATCCTTTGCCGACAGGGCCGGCATTCGGATGGAGACCAACTGATCAGGGCTGTCGGATTTTACCTTCCTCAACAATTCAAGCGCAGATGGCTCGTCGAAGAATTCGACCATCCTGTATCCCTTGAGAGTGAGTAGGCTTTCGAGCTTTGAAGGCACAAAAACCGGAACGATCGTGTCCTTGAATTCTTCAAGTTTTTTGGCTTCATCAAATGGCATGAAGACGATCGTCTGCAGCCTTGAGGCGGCCAACGCACAGGTTCTCCGGACATTATCGGACAGATCACCAAAAGGAAACATATCAAAAACGATTGGAATAGGTAGTTTGACTGCAACGGGCAACTTGCTGATCAGTTGACCCTCTTCCGAAAATCTCAGCCTGAAGGGTTTTCGACCAATTTCGACTACTGTGGAAATATATTCCCGCCCATGAATTCCATCACGGGTGGGTCGAACAATTTCACTCATGTCCGTCCACATTGAGTCAAAGCCCGGTCCGGAAAATTTTCCCCCGTAACCTGCGCCTGAAACCGGAATTGAACCCGTTTCAGCCTGGGTCCATGTGATTGTAATAGTCTCAGGGGTATAGAGTTCATCCCCCAAAGATTCCCATTCAGGATTAATTGTTTTGTGAATCAACCTTTTCGGACATCCCTGAACGCACCTGAAACAACTCTTGCAAAGCTGGTCTATCGTGTCACCCAGTATGTCAGTGGAGAACTTTCTCCCTTTATACACTCCATACACGCATTCGCTTTTTACACATTTTGCGCACTTCAGACATCCCTCTCCCCAGTCAACTATACCTGATCGTCCAATGGCCGGGAAACGGTTAGGAGTTGGGTGGACATGTATGTGATATTTCTTAGGCATACTAAAATCCTGTATTGTGATAACTGTTTAAAACGGGG
>CAYNZA010000056.1:0-18621 GCA_964401595.1 uncultured Desulfomonile sp. | reverse complement strand
TATTATTAGAATGCTCACTATTACTTCCGGCAAATGTGGTTTTCGAGAGATTACAAACCAAACCCGGTATAAGTCAATGATTTGTATCGACTGGCAGGATTTCAGAAACTTAATGGCTTAAGTATCAAACGAATGGTCATCATGAAAAAAAGGCGACACCACATCAGAGAGGGAAATTGTGGTGTCGCTACAAGAGGTCATCCTTTTCATGCTTCATGGAATCATCAGTCAAATTGTAATTGCTGTTCGATCAGTTCTGCCCTTCATACACTATGGATCAGCAACATCCCCCCTGAATTTTATTACCGTGGTTCCGGGCCTGCAACCAGGCGACAGTCACCGTGAGACAACAGTAAAATTTTTAGAACTGCACTTCAACCGAACCTTCAAAGGCCTGTATCGCGCTCTTGTCAGAAACCATGCCACCCGTAGTTCCAACGGGATTCGCTCCAGCCATGACTCCGTTGATGGTAACAGCTTGATATGCTTGATCAAACCATGGACCAGGCTGCCAGTAGGCGTATCGGGTTCTGAAATTGAGACCTTCCAACACTTTCCAGTCCACTCCTGCGCCAATTTCCCAACCCAAGTAGCCATCATCAACATACGGGTTGGCATTGGCTCCAAAGCCATTGGCTGCTTTCCATGCCTGGGCTGCCTGAGCCTTAGCGAGAGATGTGTTATAGGTGGTCGTAGGATAAGCGTCGGCTCCGTTGAAATTTTTCCACCCGGCATAGAATCCATTCTGTTCCACACGGTGAGCCCACAGGTAACTGCCCCAGATGTTGAGGTTGGCCGCAACGGCATAGTCCAAACGAGCCGACAATGCATAGGCGTCACCCATCTGGCCGTTTTCATCGTTGGTAAAACCGAGACCTCCAGGGTTAAAACCTGGATGCCACGGGGCGTCGTTACCTCCACCATAGGTATAAAACATCAGGTATTGATAGGGTAACATCGCCTGGTAATTCACTGCAGCGTAACCACTGACTTTGGTGTCATTTCCGTCATTGAGCGGATTGCCGCCCGCCCATGCGAAGAGTAGCGAGAGTTTAGCCGGCCCGGCCAAGACTCCAACTTCGGCAAAGGCGCTTGATCGTTCTATGTAGGACGGGAATGAACCTTCACGCCCTGCAACACCAGCGCCCAAATAATACCTATCGTCTTGGGTAGTCGTGTACTCAAAATTACCAAAAATTTTGCCGTTGTTGTATTTCAGATAGAAAGTGTTCTGAAGGAACACGTGATCGAACCCTAAATATCGCCAGGTCTGCTGCCCAGCTCCATTCGGGTTGGAATAATTTGTTCCAGCTCCATTCGCAGCATTAGCATGATACTTTTGCCAGATTATGGTCCAACCGAGGTCAAGAGGCCCTTGAGAATATGTGATGAATGGACCAATGTAGAATTGATTCTTCGTAGCGCTGTCAGGGCTAGTTGTAGTAGTTGGCAAATTATTGGCAGCGTTAAACGAGGCGAATCCGTCCTGAGCATAACTTCTGGCTAGCCAGAAAGCGGGAACAATCCTGAACGGACCGTAAGGTATCACCAAAACAAAGGCTGACGCCCTGGTATTCTTGGCAAAAAGGGCTCCTGTGCCGAAAGGATAGTCTTTCGTAGCCCCTAGGGACAACGTGCCCCAAGGAACATGGGCGGTAAGTTTCAACTGGTTGATGCTCGGAAGCATCGCCGTGTCGAACGCGTTCCTACTGACACGGTCCTCGTACCATCTCTCTAGCGGACCATTGGTGGACACATCTCTATGATTATATTTTTGCCTGATTCCTGCAAAATCAATCATTGCCGTGAAATCCACGGCCTTATTAACTACAATTTTGGGATATAAAGTGAATCGCTGGTCATTGACAAAGGCGTCAGACTCTGATCCAGAAAAACCGCCGCGGACAATTCTCACATTGCCGCCGTTAGAGGTTGTATTTAAAGCAATTACCGTTCCGTCGCTCTGAGTGCCATCGTTACCACGGTAATAATTCGGCCCCGCAAAACCAACCTGGGTTCCAGTGACGTTAGTGTTCTGGATGTTCATATCCCCGAATAAATCCCTGGATCCATTGGCTCGCCCAAAGTAACGATAACGCCATTCGAATTCACCGGTCATGGAGAATTCCCAGGCATTGGCGAATTGAGTAAAGGTTAACAAAGCAATTAACACAAAGAGAAATCTTTTACCCATTTCTTCCTCCCACTCCTAAAAAAATAAAAAAAGAGGTCTCACGACCAATAATCGCTGGAAGCGCAGGTCTAATCCGCCAACTTTTAAACAAGCCACCACAGTCCATTCAAGACTACGGATCGAGAGCCGTTTTTTATGAGTCTGATAACAATAGAAGGATTCTTTGCAAGTATGGAGCCACAATTTAATCCAGCCCTCAACGATTGTAACCTGCGGATTTCATATGATTGTGTGTGTCATCGCTTTCCCGAATTGCGCCGCTCATTGTTAATACTTTGCGGGCTGGCATGTTTCCCCTTAACGTTTACAAACTGTGAAGTTAACACCTTCGGCGCTTCATCCCGAGTTCCCGTAACATGGTACTTACAGTCTTGGGATTCCGGGTACGGTGATTTAAAAAAGTTTCACCATGATTGGTAATATGTTAAAGACTCAGTACATGTTAACAGTTGATGGAGGAACAGGCATGGCCGTCCCTTACTCCGCTTCCGAGTGGAAATCGCTTGTGGATTTGATGGCTGAAGGAGTCATGATAATAGATGAAACGGGTAAAATAGCATGGCTAAACAAGTCTTTACTACATTTGACCGGTTATGATCGCGAGGAATTAATAGGTATGCCGTGTTCGATTCTGACCTATGAAATGTGTCAGATTGAACTATGTGAGCAGGCCTGCCAAGGATGGTGTTCTCTGTTTCGAGACGGATATATGGAAAGAAAGCGCGGCTTATTAACCCGAAAAGATGGGACTCAGGCGCCCATACTGAAAAACGCGGCCATCTTGCGTGATGGCGCAGGAAATGTCACTGCAGCCGTGGAGACCATCACAGACATCAGTCAGCTAGTTAGAAAAGAGCATGAGATATCGCAACTTCATTGTCAGACGAACCCTGAAAATGGCTTTCAAAAAATCATAGGCGTCTCGGAATGTATGAAAATGGTTTTTGACATGATTCGCAGCGCTGCCCAGTCGGACGCTCCAGTAATAATCGTGGGCGAGAGTGGAACCGGCAAAGAACTGATTGCCAATGCCGTACATGAATCAGGGCCTCGCAAAGACAAGCCCTTCATAAAAGTCAATTGTTCGGCTTTGACAGAATCATTATTGGAAACCGAATTATTTGGACATGTGAAGGGCGCGTTCACGGGAGCTTACCGTAACCGGGAGGGTAGATTTGAAGCGGTCCGAGGCGGAGATATTTTTCTGGATGAGATAGGTGACCTTCCTCTCAATTTTCAGGTAAAGCTCTTAAGGACACTAGAGCAGAAAGTAATTCAGAGGGTTGGGAGTAACACGGACATAGATGTGGATTTTCGCTTGATAACAGCGACCAACCGGAACCTTAGGGAACTAGTCAACACCGGAATGTTTCGCGAAGATTTGTTTTTCAGGTTAAACGTCATTCCGATTGAAGTCGAGCCTTTGAGACGCCGCAAAGAGGATGTCATGTTGCTGGTCGGGCAATTTCTGCAGCATGGGAGGAGCAAGACCGGAAAAATGATCCAGTCGATTTCCGAGGAAGTGAAAAAAATCTTCCTGGATTACAAATGGCCTGGAAATGTCAGAGAACTAAAAAGTGTTTTTGAATACATTTTCGTGGTTTGCAACGATATGTCCGTAAAACCCTTACATCTGCCTCACTATATGCTCTCTGAATCCAAGGTCAAGCTCAAGGAAGTCAACACCAATTACACGAAAGAAAATCAGAAAATCCGCCTTTTGGAGACATTAAGAGATGTAAAAGGAAATCGTTCAGAAGCTGCGCGTCGTTTGGGAGTATCCAGAATCAGCGTTTGGAAATGGATAAATAAATACGGAATTGAACCTGAGGACTTTTCATAAACCCTGATGGACTCGGAACAGGTTGCCGTGACTCATCCAGCCGTCCGCATTTGGCGTGTTTCAACAAAAGAACCCTTGATCGCAACATGAGAAACCGGAAAAACTCTCAGATCGGAGAATGCTTTTCCGGTTGTCATTTTCAAAACCAAATATTATGTCCAGGCTACATTCCAGACCAGTCCTTCTTGTTGCCGAATGCAAGCCAGAAAATTGCTGTGCCCACCGATACGAGGAATAATACTTCCATGTCCCTCACCTCCAACAGCAAAAATTACATCACTATCGATTTTCCTGTCAAGAGTAATTTGAAAGTATATTGAGAGTAAATCTTAAATATTTATATGACATCAAAATACTTATGTTTTAGATATTAGAGTCGTCCTTCCATGGAATGAGCGTATCCTACCAGTTCAACATAACCTCTACCCGTGACATGCTGGCCTCTCCGGTTTCCGGTGACATCAATAGCGCCTTCCCAATAAACCACCTGGGTGCTTTCGCCTGAAGAAAGTTCCTGGTCAGAGATGACAGGTCGCACGCTCAATTCGATTTCTTCATCCTGCACTATGATCTTCCATCCTGCAGGATATTTTGTCTTGGTCCTAGGGCTTGTCCATGACCCGAGGGGAATGATTCTGATGCCCTTTTCTGACAATTCCAAGGCTTTTCCATCCGCCTGAACGAATGTGCCAAAAGGTTTTTCAAAAAATCCTTTTCTGTCCCTCAGACTGAAGACCATTAGTTCGGTTTTGTCGTCCAGTTGTATGCTGAACCAGTCCCATCCAGTCTGATCGCCGGACAATATGGAAGAGCCGAATTCATGATCCATCCATACCAATCCGTTGACTTCATGGGATTTTCCATCAAACACTAGCGTACCTGCTGCTTCCATCCGGGTGAAAGAGTAATAATACGACGCCTGTCCGGCATCCTTTCCCTTCCGGCTGAAGCCGTTGTCACCGTGCAGAACTACCGGCTTGGAAGGTTTGAGTGTGAGATCAATACTGTATTGTCCTTCTACGGCGTGCAACCTAATGTTCTGTCCATCTCGACAGGCTCGCCAGTTCTTCACGGTGACTTGCAGGTCATCGTCTCTGGAGGAAGCTAATCCTGGGCCTTCACGAGATATGATTTCTGAATGGAAGAAAAGAGAATCCTTCACGTTGGTGATCGCAAAATGAGCCGGGTACACGTCTCTGATCCCCCACGCGGAATCCTTGAAAGCCTTTTCTTTGAACATACTTCGACGAAAAAAGGTTAATTGAAAACCCCAGCGGTCATCTTTTGAATTCAGATTTCCCGTAAAGTACCACCATTCAGTCTGACTCTCAGGATGCTTGCCGTGATCTCTTGGAAAGGACAATGTCCTACCGGGCAACACTTCTTCAAAAGTTTTTTCATCACAGAAACTTGCGGGGGAGTTGAAGGTCACAATAAAAATCAGGAGGAGAATTACGCGCAACAATTTTGGCTCCATCGGGGTGAAATTTGGTTATTACAAGTATCGCGCATGAAATTTACTATTTCTAGTCGCTTTGCGTTTATTTCCAGGATAGTAGCTTTCAGGACTATTGCCTTTTTACGATCTTGTGTTGTATGTCAAGTCGTCGTTCTCTTCAAACTTTAATTCTGTCAGAGGTTTTGATGCTCTCATTCGTCAGGTCTCATTCCAATGTATTTACGAGTTCTTTTAACCGCTCTGTCTGTTCAGGACTCTTGGTCCTCCTCCCCTTGATCATTTTTGCTTCATTCGGGTCAGTTACGCTCCTTTACGCCCAAACAACGGCCCCTGGAAAGGGAGCAAAGGATTTGCAGGAGTCATTCCGTTCGGTTGCCAAAAATGTGAAACCCGCTGTAGTAAATGTTTCTTCGGTTGTCACCGTGAGAAATAGAAATCCCATGGGAGAAATGGACCCATTTCTCGAGAATCACCCATTCCGTGAGTTTTTCGGGGACGACTTTTTCCGCAGATTCTTTGGCCATCCAGGAATGCAGGGCAATGGTGGCCCTCAAATGCGACAACAGGGCATGGGCTCGGGTTTCATCTTTGACAGCCGAGGTTACATCTTAACTAACAGGCATGTCATTAAAGGCGCTTCAGAAATCCTGGTGACCCTTGAAGGAAAGAAAAAATATAAAGCCAAGGTTATCTGGGAAGACCCAAAAACGGACATAGCGATAATTAAAATAGACGGCGGTAAATTCCCGGTGGCAGCATTGGGGAATTCCTCATCGCTGGAAGTTGGCGATTGGGTTTTGGCTATCGGAAATCCATTTGGGTTGACTCAAACCATAACTGCGGGAATTGTGAGCGCCAAGGGCCGATCAGACATGGGAATTCTGGACTATGAAGACTTTATTCAGACAGATGCGGCAATCAATCCTGGAAATTCAGGTGGCCCTCTGGTGAATATTGATGGCCAGGTTATCGGAATCAATACGGCCATTCTCTCCAGAAGCGGAGGTTATATGGGGATAGGGTTCGCCATACCCATCAACCTCGTAAAACAGATTCTCGATAAAGCGCTCGACAAGAAAAACAGCGCCAGCGAAAGAGCGGAGGTTCAGCCTAATCCAAGACGGGCTCCAGGTGTGGCGCCTCCTAATCGCCCATTTGACAAGCTCACGAACCCTACGCGCCCAGGAACCGACATTTAATCGAAATACTATTTCCATCTGGTGTCATATAGAGAATGTAATATCAGGTTCATGCAGTTATTATTTAAAATAGTTTTCAGGTTTTGGCTGAGATGAATCCCTCGGAATTTACTTGACAGATGTGGCTGGGAAAAAGTTTCGGTTTAAAATATCGTTAGGGTAAACATGAAAAACTTCCACTAATTATAATAATTAAGTATAATTAGGCCACATGGTTTGTTTTTGGAGGATATAGAATGAAACTGGGTTGTCGCCGATTGCGTTTCATGGTCTTGATGACATGTTTTTGTTGTTTTCTCTCTCCTGTGGTTTTGTTTGCCAAAATGCCTGAAGGTTTTAAAGATATCAAGCTAGGCATGAAGCGTTCCCACATAGTGGAGACACTGTCCAAATCGCCTGGACATTATTCTTTCGAGGAATTGGGTGATGAAATAACAGAAGTCATCAGGGGAGACAACCTTTTCAGATTTGCCATCTATCGATTTAATGCCGAAGACGAATTGACGGAAATTGATCTCCAGATGAGAGAAATACTTGGCAGGGACAGGGTTCTTGAAATCTACAACACCGAGCACGGGCTTTCGCTTAGCCCCAACAAGGTATCTGTAGAAGCCAACAAGAGCATTGAAGTCAAAGACAACCGACTAATAATGAAAATGGCTTATGATCGTGACAAGAGGTCCGCTAAGGGAACAAAATGACAAAAACGACGCCATACTTTGCTTGTGATTCCAGGATCCGTTGATCACATAGAGTTTCAATGTGGAGTCACTGAATGATTTGGCGGCGATTTATCTGACTCAATCTTTAGAGAACGTAACAGCTTCCTCCACCACCAATGCTATAGCTTCCACGATTGGCCTGGTTTCCCGGTTGCCATCCAGGATTCTCCTGACTTCACGATGCTGGTAAATTGTGCCCATAACCAGCATGTCAGTCATGACGCCGTCTTTCTCATAATACGAGTCGCTGCTTATGGCGACCTCGGCTCCGATGTCGTTGTAAACTGTTTTTACGAACTTCGCCTGCGCTCCAGGAACCTGACGAATTAACAAATTTACATGAATAGCCCTGGTCGCCATCATGCCGGTGTTATTGGCTCCGACTGCTTCTATAGCTTCTATTGCGCTTTTGACGTTTTCCAGTTCAATCTTTTCAGCCAGCATATGTCACTCCTTTGTTGCGAAAAACGATACTAAACCCAACATATATTAATCAACTGGTTGGGGTTTTCAAAGTATGTTGTAAAGCAGAACTAAAAAGTTTAGACTAAAAGACCTTTTGGCAAACCATTGTCAACGTCTGGAGGTTTTGATGCCGGATTTCAAAGTTAACAAAACTTTTGAAGAAATAAACGAGAAAATCAGCACGGGAAAAGTGGTTGTGGTCACTGCAGAGGAAATGATTGGAATCACACGTGAGCATGGCGCCATAGAGGCGGCGCGTAAGGTCGATGTGGTCACTACCGGCACTTTTGGAATAATGTGCTCATCCGGAGCATTCCTGAATTTCGGTCACACCATTCCACGCATCAAAGCCGGCAAGGTATTTCTAAACAATGTCGAAGCCTATGCGGGAATAGCCGCCGTGGATTGTTATGTAGGAGCTACCCAGACCAGAGAAGACGATCCTCTCAACAAAGTTTTTCCTGGTCGTTTCAGGTACGGAGGCGGACACGTAATTTCTGATCTGGTCGCTGGGAAACCGGTGACCCTAAAGGCATATGGATATGGCACCGACTGTTATCCAAACCGTGAAGTTGAAAAGGTCATGACCATCAATGATTTTCGCGACGCCTTACTGTATAACCCTCGTAACGCATATCAAAACTATAACTGCGCCATCAACAATTCCAAGAAGACGATTTACACGTACATGGGTATTCTCAGGCCGGACTGCATGAATGCAAATTATTCCACTTCCGGTCAGCTAAGCCCCTTATTAAACGATCCTTTCTACCGGACGATAGGTTTGGGAACCCGCATTTTTCTTGGCGGTGGAGTCGGTTATGTTACTGGCGCGGGGACTCAACACACTCCGCATTGCAAAAGATCTGACAATGGAGTCGTGATGGGAGGCTCCGGAACCATTGCTGTACAGGGTGACATGAAACAGATGTCCAAAAGATTCCTGCGCGGCGCCTCCATTACGGGTTATGGATGTTCTCTCAATGTTGGTTTGGGGATTCCAATTCCCATTCTCAATGAAGAAATGGCAGCATTTACGGCAGTAAGTGACGATGAGATTTACGCCCCAATTGTCGATTATGGTTTGGAATACCCGACGGATGGGGGGTCAGTTTTGGGATACGTGTCTTACGGCCAGCTTCGTAGCGGAGAAATGAATTTTGCGGGCAGAAAAATAACAACTGCGTCACTTTCAAGCTATTCAGCAGCCCTGGAAATAGCCTGCCTCCTGAAAGACTGGATAAATTCCGGACGGTTCTTGCTGGGCAAGCCAGTAGAAACATTGCCTTCAATAGACTTTAAAGGGTTCCCGGGTCTTGGATGAGACGTCCAGTCATTATAGAAGAGCCTCGTAACTACAGAAGCTTCGGTTCAGGTGAAGATTTAAAGACCTTTCGGGTCACTGTTGAAACATCGGACCTGTATGTCAAGGCCACAAGCTATCTGCAGGATGAAACGGAGAGTCTTGTTCGGGAATGCCGATCTCTTATTGAGAAATCGATAAAAAATCGTCCCCAATTTTTAACGAGTTTGACCCCTGTTGATTCGTCCCTCAACGAGTCCATTGTGACTCACAGAATGATTGAAGCTGCTCGAAAGGCGGGTGTCGGTCCCATGGCTGCAGTGGCTGGAGCAGTTGCCGATTATGTGGGCAGAAGTTTGATGGGTATTTCTGATGAGATTATTTTAGAGAATGGCGGTGACCTGTTCGTTTTTGTCAAGAGAAGCGTCGTTGTGGGAATATACGCCGGCTCATCTCCGTTTAGCCAGAAAATCGGTCTCAAAATAGGGCCTACCGTCATTCCTGTGGGTGTCAGCACATCCTCGGGGAAAGTGGGGCCATCCAGGAGCTTCGGGAAAGCCCATGCCGCCACCATCGTATCCAACGATTCGATACTGGCGGACGCGGTCGCGACAGCCATGGGCAATCGAATCTCCCGACCGGCTGATCTTAAACCAGCATGCCATTGGGCGATGTCCGTAGAGGGTGTGATCGGTTGCGTGGGAATTCTGGACGACAAAATGGCGGCTTTGGGAAAAATAGAGCTAATCCCGATCAATTAGTTTTCTTAGAAAAATCCATTAATAGAGGTCTCCGGATGAATTCAAAAAATGTTCTGTTGATTTTTAAGTCCAATATCATGTACAAGCCTGTAATCTACAGACTGGCCAGAGATTTTGACCTGGTTTTCAACATCCTGGAAGCCAAGATACTTCCCAGAAGAGAAGGTAGAATACTACTCGAGTTACGCGGTCCTGACGAAATTATTGAAAAAGGGATAAAGTTTCTTGAGGATCATCATGTCGTTGTTGAACCGTTATCGGACAAGGTCTGGCGAGAAGAGGAAAACTGTGTTCATTGCGGCGCATGCGTTGGGTTGTGTCCAACTGGGGCGCTTTCAGTCCATGAACCCGACAAAAGGGTTGAATTCGATGTGACAAAATGTGTGGCCTGCGGAATGTGCGGTCTCGTTTGCCCCTTTGAGGCAATGCGAGACGTCACGTTGTTTGATCCTTTTGCAGAAGGACGCTCAAAGGTTTGAACTGACAACCCTGAGATTCTTCAATAGCGCATCAATCTACTGGAAACGTCAATCTCAAGACAAAGGAGACTCTGAAAGATGAGAAGATTGCTGACCATTTTCCTGGCTTTATCCTTTTTAGTTTTTACGTTTGCAGTCACAACCGTTGTTGCTGCGCAGGCCCCCCTAAAATTGGGATTTGTTTATATCATGTCTGGGCCTTTCGCCACCTATGGGCAATTTGCCAAGCAGGGAGCTGAACTGGCGATTGAAGAAATAAACAGGTCCGGTGGAATTAATGGCAGAAAGATAGAGGCATTCTTTGAGGATACAGCGGGCAAGCCGGACGTTGGGATCAGGGTCATACGAAAGCTTGTCTATGAAAACGGCGTAGACGCTGTCATGGGATTGGATTCCAGTGGTGTGGCCTCAGCCGTTGCTCCTATAATGAAAGAACTAAAAACACCTCTTATCATCACCCATGCGGCAACACCAGATGTGACTGGAAAAAACTGTAACCGCTACACTTTCCGCATCTCACTTAATGAAAATCAGAACATGAAAATGGCGGCATCGATTGCCTCCGACCTGAAGGCGACCCTCTGGACTACTATAGGGCCTGATTATTCTTTCGGCCACCAGTCATGGGAATATTTTGAGAAATACCTCAGGGAAATGAAACCGGAGATGGGGTTCATACCTACTTCGGAAGTTGCGTTTGCTCCTATGAAAACTACCGATTTCTCGGCTTATATCACCAAAGTTATGAATTCCAAGGCTGATGGAGTGCTCGTGTCACTGTGGGGTGGCAACCTCATAGACTTTGTCAGACAGGCTTCGGACATGGGATTTTTTGACGGCAAACGCCAGGTTTTATTAACTCTGGGAGCAGCCACTGAAGTTCTTTACGCGCTGAAAGACAAGATGCCTGAGGGGCTTTGGGTTGGAACCCGTTACTGGTTCGCCGGTAATGAGTCCCCTGAAAACAAGGCTTTTGTAGATGCATACAAAGCTAAATACGAAACATATCCATCATATAACGCCCATGGAGCTTACGCTGCGGTAAAGGCTTACGCCGCGGCTGCCGCGAAGGCTCAATCCACAGAAAAAGAAAAAGTCGTGGACGCATTGTCCGGTCTTTCGCTGAAATTACCCGTTGGCGCAGTAACGATTCGCCCGGAGGACCATCAGGCCGTAACAGATGGAATTTGGGGGAAAACAGCCTTTGACCCGCTGTTGCCAATTCGTTCGCTGAAGCCGGTTCGGAATTTTCCTGGTCCTGACATCACTCCGCCTCTCAGTGAAACGGGCTGTAAAATGGAGTGATTCATTTCTGTTGGGCAAGGGCGCTAGTCAACTGGCAGTTTTGAATGTTGGAAAAGGCGCAATGGATTTTTGGGAGACATTTGTTTGGATGGAATTCTGATAAATGTGCTTAACGGTTTGTCCTGGGGAATGGTCTTGTTCATGATTTCCATGGGATTAACCACCGTTTTTGGAGTCATGGGCGTTCTGAATTTCGCCCATGGCTCGTTGTTCATGCTGGGAGCTTATTTCAGCCTTCAACTGGTCCGGTGGTTTTCATCATTCTGGATCGGACTTTTTGTCGCTCCAATCCTTGTGGCCATTCTTGCCATAATCATAGAACGATGTCTTCTCAGGCCCGTTTATGGACGTGACGTCAGCTACCAGCTTCTTCTTACTTTTGGTGTGATGCTGTTTCTGGATGATGGTGTCCGAATTATCTGGGGGCCGGCCCATCATATCGTCAATCCGCCGGACATCCTTTCCGGAGTCGTTCACCTGTTGGGCCAGACTTATCCCGTTTACAGGTTATTTTTGATTGCAATAGGGCCGGCTTTGGGATTGCTTCTCTGGGCGTTTTTCAGCTTTTCCAGATCGGGGAAAATTATAAGGGCTGCCGCAATGGATCGTGAAATGGCTGAAATCATCGGAGTGCGCGCTCCTGTTTTATTTACGGCCGTTTTCGGTTTGGGCGCCTGGCTGGCCGCTCTCGGAGGGGCCTTGGTGGCCCCGCATCAAAGTGTTGGGCCTGCAATAGGTGAACACATCATAATTGAAAGTTTCATAGTGGTGGTGATAGGTGGCATGGGCAGCTTCCCCGGAGCCTTCGTTGGAGCGCTGATACTTGGATTGCTAGGATCATTCGGCGCCACCATGGCCCCCAAATTTCAAATGGCGCTTCCTTACATCCTTTTGGCAGTCGTACTTCTGACTCGTCCTAGGGGTATATTTGGAGAGGAATCCTGATTTGCCCGGGTTCTTTCGAAACAAGTTTCTTGCGGGATTACTGATCGTGATCGTTCTAGCGGTGGCGCCCCTTATGGTAACCACTCACTGGATAATCATCCTGACTGAAATTATAATCATGAGCCTGTATGCAATGAGCTTTAACCTGCTGTTTGGTTATACAGGCCTTTTATCGTTCGGTCAGGCCGGATTCTTTGGTGTGGGAGCGTATTTCACTGCTTTAACGCTGGCCCATTTTTCAGGATCTTTCTGGGTTTGTGTTCCTGCTGGAATAATCGGCGCCGCCGTTTTTGCCGTTGTGATAGGTTGGTTCTGCGTCAGGCTGGATGAAATCTATTTTGCAATACTTACTCTCGGCTTTGGAATGATGTTGTTCACCCTGGCTCATAATTGGTTGTCAGTAACAGGAGGAAGTGACGGGCTGACAATATTGAAGTTACCTTCGCTCAGTCTGTTCGGATTCAGTGTCGAACTTTTCAATCCAAAGTATTTTTACTGGATGTCACTTGTTCTGGCATCGTTGGGGGTCCTGATTCTAAACAGAATTGTCAATTCCCCTTTTGGACTCTTGCTAACTGCAACCAGGGAAAATTCCCAAAGAGTTTCCTTTGTGGGACAAAACGTCAGAACGGTTCGATTGATGGCATTCACAATAGCAGGGACATTGGCGGGCTTGGCGGGGGTGCTGTTCGCCATGTTCAACCGAATAGCTTCACCTGAAATGCTCCACTGGTCCTTTTCCGGTAAAGCGGTTTTGATGACCATACTTGGTGGATCAGGTGTTTTTTTGGGGCCTGTCGTTGGAACAGCGATATTTTTCGTCTTGGAACATTTCATAACCTCATACACTACTAACTGGATGATTTTTCTTGGGGCCATTTTGATTGCCTTGGTGCTACTCTTTCCCCGAGGGGTTCTCGGAACCGTCGCCCTTTCTATTTCGAAGCTGGACTCTAGAGCCAAAAATGACTGATACGCCTTTGCTGGAAATAAAAGATCTCTGTAAGAATTTCGGTAAGTTCCACGCCCTTAATAAAGTGTCCATGACCGTTCCCGCCGGGTGTTTGACAGCGTTGATAGGGCCTAACGGAGCCGGAAAGACTACTTTTTATAATGTAGTTTCTGGCAGGTACAAGCCGTCCAGTGGTAGCGTTTTTTTTATGGGACAGGACGTTTCAGGCAAGCCAACTCATAAATTGGTTGGAATGGGCCTTTTGAGGTCTTTTCAGATTACCAACATTTTCCCCAACCTGACTGTTTTGGAAAATGTGTTGACCCCTGTAATCATTCATAATGGGAAAAGCTTCTCAATGTTCAGGTCATTAAAATCCAGAGATGATTTTAAGCAGCAGGCAGAACGTGTTCTGGACATGGTTGGGCTTTTGTCTTTTTCCAACAGGTTAGCTTCGACATTGGCTTATGGGGATAAGAGATTAATTGAAATAGCCATAGTCCTCGCTAGAGAACCCAAGTTGATTTTACTCGATGAGCCTACCGCCGGAATGAATCCGGAGGAAACCGAGCGGATCATTCACCTTATAAAAGAACTCGCGTCAAAATCTGGAGCCACTTTTTTCATGACAGAACATGACATGAAAGTCGTTTTTTCGATAGCTGAACGGATCTATGTCCTTAATCAGGGCACACCGCTCGCCTCTGGCTCTCCCGACGAAATAAGATCTAACCGCAGTGTTAAGGAAGCATATTTGGGTGGGAGTCTGGATGCTAAGGGTATCTGATATTCATGTGTTTTACGCCGACAGCCATGTCCTGCAGGGTGTAAGCCTTCAGGTCAATCCGTCTGAGATAGTTTGCCTGCTTGGGCGTAATGGAGCCGGGAAAACTACTACCATGCGTGGAATTGCAGGGCTGAATCCCGCTTCTTCCGGTAAGGTATATTTTCGGGATCAGGACATAACTGGAATCCCCGTTTATTACAATGCTCGTGCAGGCCTGGCTTTTGTGCCGGAAGACAGAAGAATTTTCCCGCGGCTTACTGTGGACGAGAACCTTGAAGTCGCTCAACTTCCGGCCAGGGAGGGGCAGACACCATGGACTAAAAAGCGAATTTACGATGTCTTCCCGATGTTGGCTCATTTGAAAGCAAGAAAAGGTGGCGCTCTCTCAGGAGGTGAACAGCAAATGCTGGCTATTGCCAGAGCATTGGCCGGCAATCCGCTACTTTTGATGCTTGATGAACCCTGCGAGGGATTGGCGCCGGTCATCGTTGAGGAACTTGCCGATATTATAGTCGGACTGAAAGCTGAAACCCCCATCCTTTTGACGGAACAAAACGCTCACTTCGCTCTCTCGATATCCGACAGAGGTTATGTGATAGACAAGGGAACCTTGAAATACGAGGGTTCACGAGTTGAATTGCTCGAGAATACTGAGATACAGACACGTTATCTGGCCGTCTGAAAAGCGACGGTAGACAATCCTAAGACGCTTTACCCGCCCCTGCATTTTTAAGTTTCATTCTGGTTTTATCAGATTTAACGCTTATATTTACAGTTTAGAGATTGGATGACTCTTGTCGGGGCGGTTAATCTCGCATGATGGGATTTTTTGTCTGCCCGGCCAGGCATCAATCTTTTTGGCAAAATCTGGTTTTTTTGTTTGGCTCGCAACATAGCCATGTATATTTTTTATTCTATCAAGAAATTGAAATGAGGGAATCATGGAGACTAACGCTAACTTGTTAAAGATTTTTGAGTATGCTCTCAATCAGGAGAAGACAGGGATGAGTTTTTTTCAATCCTCACTTGAACGTATGGGAGTTGGAGCAGCTGTTTCGGCCTTTCAGAAGCTTATTCTGGAAGAACAGAGGCACATTGACTTCATTTCGAGCATAATTAACGACCTGAAAAGCGGAAAGGAAATCGGGCTTGGCGGGTTGGTCCCCGTTACAATTGAGGCCACCAACTACTTTGATGAGCGTAGCAAAAAGGAATTCTTGGAACAATGCGTCCAGGGATCTATGGTGCCGGATGTCACCATTTTTAATACTGCCTGGTTGATAGAAAAAGACCTCTCGGAGTTTTATGCGCGGATGTCTGAACAAACATCGGGAAAAGTATCAAAAGCGTTGGATATGCTTTCCGAGTGGGAAAAGCAACATGAAAAATTCTTCAAAGAATATCGTGACAAACTTTCAGAGGTTTATTCCCAAATGCCCTGGGGTGGTTGATCAAACCGGCCGGTCGAAACCGGCGCCGGCATTCATTCAGGAGCTTTCAGGATTGTCCAGTGCTCAGGATCGTAACTGCGACCATAACTCCGGAGATTATTAGTGTTTCAATCAGCCTTGGATTATCACAATTTCACTGCTTACGACCGTTCCAATATGAAGGGCCATTACATGGACTGGCCCAATCAACCATCCGTGTTCAAGAAATACGGGGATGTCGTTCAGACACCTTTGTCGTGCCCGGAGAGCTTTCAACGAAAAGCGCTTTTAGACCTATTCCCAAGAAAATTAAACAGAGATCGAAATGTGACATTCGATTACCCAGCGCTCGGAGGGCTTCTTCATTTGACCCATGCAGTCACGGCACAGGCAAAGCATGGTGGGGCCTGTTTCTACTATCGTAGTGTAGCGTCTGCTGGAGCGCTTTACCCCTTTGAAACTTACATCAACATTATGAATGTGGATGGCTTGGAGGCAGGACTCTACCATCACAACGTAGCCGGAACTTTTTTGGAGAAACTTCACGATGCAGCGTCGATTGACCAACTCCAAGAACACCTGGCTCTCGAAGTTGGTCCGGAGTCTGGTTTGGTGTTTTTCCTTACTTCCATATTTTTCAGGAGTTCGTGGAAATACCGCGACAGGGCATACAGATACCATCTTCTGGACACCGGTCATTTGCTTGAAAATCTTACGTTGGCGCTAAAATATTTTGATCTGGACTATCAGATTCTCTTCGATTTTGATGACGTGCAAACTAACTGTTTTCTCAATCTGGATCCGGATAGAGAAGCATGCCTGGTTGCTGTGTCGGTAAACCTCTCAACGCCCACTGCTATGGCACGGAGTAAAAATCCTTTTGGCTTCCAGCAGGACTTATCATCTTTTAGCAGGGTCTCTCCCGAGGAAATTCGATATTCCGCCATTAATGATATACATGACCTGACATCAAACAAAACATGTCAAAATTTTTCCCATGACGATAGTAGCCCTGATTTGGGCTTGAGTCTAAAATTGCCCAGAACTGTCCTTGCACCCCAAATCATGAATGATTGCATGGATTATCCCGACCCCGTTTTTCTACGTCGCTCATCGAGAAATTTCGTCAGGAAATACGTATCTTCGGACGATTTTAACTTAATGATTCGTCTGTTGGGCTGCGCCTCCGACGGAGACTCTTCAACTCCCAGCCACTTGGGAGTAGGCCTGGGTTTTCTTGTTTCTCGCGTTCAGGGCCTGAATCCGGGATTCTATCTCTACGACGATATCACGGCATCTGTCCATCTGGCCAAAGAAGGAGACATGCTGGACGAGATGACCCATATTTGCCTTGATCAGTCTTGGTTATCCAATTGCGCCATACATTTTCTTCTGATGTTAAATTTCGCCGATGTGGACAGTCGATTTGGCCCTCGTGGTTATAGACGCGCCTTGATGGCCTCCGGTCGGCTTGGACAGCGATTGTATGTCTCCGCCACGTCTCTGCGACTCGGATGTTGCGGTATAGGGGCATTTTACGATTCTGAAGCTACACGTCTTCTAGGCTTAAATAATGAATCAAGGCTCGCTTATTTGTTGGGAGTGGGCCCCACAAAAAAGAGAAATCCGGACAGCCTGTAAAACAGTCTTTCAATAACACGGCCGGTCATTACTGTAAGTAATTAAATCGTATCTGGATACTTGCCTGGAGGGTCCCATAATGTTCGAAACAATAAAGAAACTTTTTTCACCGGTAAAGTCTTTAACGGCTGAGGAGGCGCGGGAATTTATGGAAAATCATCCAGTAGGCTCCTACACTCTGCTGGATGTCAGACAACCCAAAGAATACGAAGAATCACACATAGCCGGGGCAAAACTGGCGCCTCTTCCTCAACTTTCAGACTTTTACAAAGACCTGAATCGTGAAACACCAATTATTGTCTACTGCGCAATAGGCGGTCGAAGCCGGGTAGCGGCTCAAATGCTTGCAGGAAACGATTTTATCAACGTTTTCAACCTCACTGGCGGCATCAAATCCTGGAATGGCGTTTCGGCAAAAGGTCCCCAGGAAATGAATATGGGCATGATCACCGGTGATGAAACGCCCTCTGAGGTTGTAGCTCTTGCATATACCATGGAAAACAACCTCGGCCATTTTTATCAACTAGCCCAACAAAGGATATCTGATTCAGCGGTCATTAAATTGTTGAGGTCTCTGGCCTCCGTTGAGGAAAAACATAAAGTTTTCCTGGCCCAACTCTCTGAGAAACTGGACCCCGGCCCTGAATCGAGGAAATCATTGGACGCATTGGTGATTTCCACTACTATGGAAGGTGGATTCGACACGGATGATTTCTTGAAAGCCAATTCCGAGTTCCTGGCAAGGGAAACAGACATCCTGGATCTGGCAATGATGCTTGAAACTCAGGCCCTTGATCTGTATATGCGATTTGCTGGAAAGATGAAAAATGATGATTCCCGAGAGACCTTGAACATCATCGCCAACGAAGAAAAAGCCCACCTGGCGGCTCTTGGAGATTTGAGGAACAATATTTCAGGTTAATGAGAGCGGAAAAAGATTGGCCGTAGAACATCCGGCCCTTAAATGCGCAAAACCCAACCTTTCAGGCTGGGTTTTGCAAAAATTTGTAATTTAATGTATCGTCTGCAGAGTTGAAAACTAACTCAACTCTTTAGAATAACTATTTATTTTTTAACTTTCTTGGCCTTGGGAGCGGCTTTCTTGGCAACGGGCTTGGCAGGGCATTTTTCTACGG
>CAYNZA010000055.1:6487-18687 GCA_964401595.1 uncultured Desulfomonile sp. | reverse complement strand
GCTCTTCGCGAAATTCTTCACAGAAACACCAAGACTATTACGGTTGATGACATAATTGCCTGCGTTTCAAAGTCTTTCAACGTGAAGCCGGCTGATATAAAATCACGAAAAAAACACAAGTTATATTCTCTGCCAAGACAAGTAGGAATGTTTTTGTCGCGAAACCTCACAGAGTTATCTTATCCTGAAATAGGAGCGGCCTTTGGTGGTAAAGACCACTCGACTGTGGTTTACGCCGCAAAGAAAATCGAGAAAAAAATAGATCAGGATAATTCATTCAAGAATTTAATCGAAGCGCTAAAAAAAGATATAAAGGGAATCTGAACAGAAGTTGTTGTTGAAAACCTGTGGACAAAGTGGTTAATGAAATTTTTTCCATCGTATCCACAAAACATTCTCGATTTTATCAACCGTCTCTCAACAACATGATACTGTTTGAAAGCGCCTTTAGAAAGTTGTTTTCACAAAATCACAGTGTCTATTATGACTTTTATATTTCTTAATTATTTATAATTTAAGAAAAGAGGAAAAGCCCATGCAGTTTGAAATGAACAAGGATTCTCTTGTAGAAGGGTTGTCAAAAATAGTCCCAATAACTGAAAAAAGATCTCCACTACCAATTTTGTCTCATGCGTTAATGGAACTTGATGATAATGGCATAACCCTCACCGCTACCGACTTGGAAGTGGGCTTACGAATTAATCATGATTGCAATGTGGTTGAGCCAGGAAAAATCACTGTTCCCGCAAAAAAATTTTATGAAATAATCAGGGAACTGGCAGGTGGATCAATCTTTGTCACATCGAATGATAGATATCGCCTTAACATTGTCTCAGGAGCGTCTTCTTTTGATCTGGCGGGAATGGATTCTGCAGATTTTCCAGTCTGGTCCGACCATGAGTCTGTTGAAACTTCCGAAGTGGATTCTGAAGCCTTTATAAGAATGCTGGACAAGACTCTATTTGCAGCCTCAAACGATGATTCTCGGTTCAATCTAAACGGAGTTCTCTTCGAAAGAGAAAATGAGAAAACCAAACTTGTTTCAACCGATGGTCATCGCCTTGCATTGATAGAAACGAACATAGAATTGCCCACTGACTCCAGGTTCATTGCTCCCAAAAAGGGCCTTGTAGAACTAAAAAGGTTCCTGGAAAACATGAAACAAAAAGTTCAGTTCGGATTTGAGAAAAAGAACCTGATAGTTAAAACAGAAAGGGCCATGATGACCGTTCGTCTTATCGACGGTGACTATCCGGATTACAACAAGGTCATCCCGCAGAGTTCCGGTCAGAAAGCGTTCATAGACAAAAACAACCTGGTACAGTCACTGAGAAGGGTTGTGATATTGACATCAGACAAGAACAGGGGCATAGGCCTGAAACTTGAGAGTGACAAACTGAGCGTGAATGTTAACAATCCGGAACTTGGTTCCGCTGAAGATTCAATTCCCGTGGAATTTGAAGGGTCTGAGTTCCAGATAATCATAAACGTTCAATATTTGCTGGACGCCCTGAATGTTATTTCCTCTGAGAATGTTTCTCTTCAATACCACAAGGATGGGGCCCCGGTCATACTGAAACCTCATCCCGAACAGGATTATTTCAATATTGTAATGCCAATGAGAAAATAACCATCCAAAACCTGTTTTAGGATTTAAGGGAGAGACATTGACTGACAGCGGTGAAAAACAAATCTACGGAGCTGAACAGATAAGGGTGCTCGATGGTCTGGAAGCCGTTCGTAATACTCCGGGCATGTATATAGGCAACACTGGCGTGGATGGACTTCATCAACTAGTATGGGAAGTTGTAGACAATTCGGTTGATGAGGCTCTAGCCGGTTATTGCAGAAAAATTTCGGTGGTTGTCCATCTGGATTCATCGGTCACTATTGAAGATGATGGTAGGGGTATTCCAACCGACATGCACCCAACAGAGAAAATTCCAGCTGCTGAAGTAGTAATGACCATATTGCACGCAGGTGGAAAATTTGACAGCGACACTTACAAGGTTTCAGGTGGGCTTCACGGAGTGGGTGTTTCCGTTGTGAACGCTCTTTCTGAACTTCTCAAACTGGAAATACGTCGCGGAGGTCAGGTCTTCCGACAGATATACAGGAGAGGAAAAAAGGCAACTGACCTTGAAGTTGTGGGAACTACCAAACGTAATGGCACAAAAATCACTTTCAAACCGGATTCGGAGATTTTTGGATCAGCGGAACTCAATTACGACACCATTGCCTCCAGGTTGCGAGAACTGGCTTTCCTTAACAAAGGACTGTCCATCAGTTTTGATGATGAACGATCCCAAAAACAAAATGTTGTTTTTGAATTCGAAGGCGGAATAGTTTCCTTTGTAGAACATCTGAACAGAGCCCGTAAAACAATGGAAGGAAACACCATATTCATAACAAGTGAAAAGGAAGGCAACGGGGTCGAGTGCGCTATACAGTACAATGACGGATATTCTGAGACTGTTCTATCATACTGTAATAATATCAACACTTTTGAAGGCGGAACACACGTATCAGGATTCAGGGCGGCGTTGACAAGAACAGTCAATCAGTATGCCAATTCCAAAGGTTTGCTTAAAAACGGGAAAACAAACCTGGCTATAACCGGAGATGATTTGAGAGAGGGTCTGACAGCTATTTTAAGTGTCAGGATGTTGAACCCTCAGTTCGACAGTCAGACCAAGTCCAAGCTCGGAAACATGGACATAAAAGGTATCGTTGAACAGTTGGTAAATGATAAGTTGTCAGAATACCTTGAAGAAAATCCTAACACCGCAAAATGGATCATAAACAAGGCCATAGAAGCAGGTCGTGCCAGAGAGGCAGCTAAAAAGGCCAGAGAACTTACACGAAGAAAAAGTGCGCTTGAATCCGCCGCCCTTCCTGGAAAGCTTGCCGATTGTCAAGAAAAAGACCCAGCAGCTTCTGAACTATTTCTGGTTGAAGGTGAATCTGCAGGTGGTTCAGCTAAACAGGGCAGAGACAGAAAGTTTCAGGCAATCCTGCCTCTAAGGGGCAAGATACTGAATGTTGAGAAAGCCCGCTTTGATAAAATTGTCCAGAGCCAGGAGATAAGAACTCTAATTACTGCCATGGGAACAGGAATCGGAGAAGAAGACTTTGACATATCGAAAATCAGATACCACAAAATCATAATCATGACTGACGCTGATGTGGACGGCTCCCACATCAGGACCCTTTTGCTGACCTTCTTTTACAGGTGTGTCCCGGACGTTGTGAACAGGGGCTACCTCTATTTCGCTCAGCCTCCACTCTTTAAGATAAAAAAGGGTAAGGAAGAATTCTATGTCAAGGATGAAAGTAACCTTGATGACGTGGTGCTCGGATATGGACTGGAGAATGTCAAAGTCCTGAAAAGTGACGGATCTTACGTGGAAGGCATAGTCCTGGTCAATTTGATAAAGAACCTCTTGAGAATGGAAAAGATACTTGAGCTTTTTGAGCGCAAAAACATGGACGCACACGTATTCAGAACCTTCATGGAGGCTGGACTGAATCAATCCAGCCTGGACACCATTGAAAATGCTCAGAAACTTCTTAAACTAACATTGGATAAAATTGAAAATGAATATCCGGAAATAGCCATTCTGGAATCCAGGATTGAAAAAGACGAGGAAGAATCAAAATTTCTAATGGAGCTAAAAACAAGACGAAACGGACTTAACCGAACCACATGTATTGATTATGAGGTTGTTGATTCGCCATCCTTCATGGAATTATTGTCGATACATTACAAACTGAACTCTCTGGGGCTACCACCATACACCCTGGAATCCGATGGGGCATCGACGGCTTTTGGATCTTTTTCCAAGTTGGTTGAAACAGTTATTGAACAGGGTCGAAAGAAAATATCAATACAGCGCTACAAAGGTCTGGGCGAGATGAATGCCGAGCAGTTGTGGGAAACAACCATGAATCCTGAAAACAGGAAAATTCTTCAGGTGAATGTGGATGACGCTATAAAGGCTAATGAGATATTTTCTACATTGATGGGTGATCAGGTTGAACCAAGAAGAGAATTTATAGAAAAAAACGCCCTCAATGTTATGAATCTTGATTACTGACGTACAGGGCGCACAGATCAGGTCTGTATTGAGAGATCATACTGATTTCTGTTTATCAAGCGGAATGGATGGAAGAATGATCAAAGTTCCGGTAGCCTGAGCTATAAGTTGATCATTGGCCTCGTACAACGATTAAACCTCTTCAGCCCGGAGATGAAAAAACTGCAAAAAAGGCAGTAGCTCAAACACGCCACTGCCTTTAATTAAAATGTCAAAATCAAGTTAAGGGGTTAGTTACACCTTTGGTCTAGGAAGCAGTCCAGACTTTTGGGCAATTTCCCCCACTTTTTCTTCCCACTCAATCGCCATGATGTGAACGCCGGCAACACCTTTCATCGCTTTCAGTTTTGCCAGGGTTTCCACCGCTATGGTGATGCCTTCTTCTGCCTGTTTTTCCTTTGGAGTGTCCTTCATGCGTTTGAGCATATCTTCGGGGACATCCATACCAGGGACATTGTTGGCCATGTATTTTGCCATGCCAAAGGATTTAAAAGGAGTCAGGCCAGCCAGAATGTATACTTTCTCGTGGAGTCCGCGATCCACTACCTGTTTCATCCATTCTTCAAATTTTGGAAGGTTGAAGATACACTGGGTTTGAATGAAATCAACCCCTGCAGCCACCTTTTTGGCCAGTCGCGGAACCCGGATTTCGAAGGGGTCGGCAAAGGGATTCTCTGCGGCGCCAATAAACAGCTTGGGAGCCCCCTTGATTTCCTGTCCACCCTGAAATTTACCCTCATCACGCATTGTCTTGACAGTATGTATCAACTGTATTGAGTCTAGATCAAATACATTTTTTGCTTGTGGATGATCTCCGAATTTCTGGTGGTCCCCCGACAAGCAAAGCATGTTCTTTATGCCAAGAGAGCAGGCGCCAAGGATGTCACTCTGCATGGCGATACGGTTCCTGTCACGACAGACCATCTGCATGACCGGTTCCATGCCTTCCTGCAACATCAAAACGGAGGCGGCGATAGATGACATACGAACCACCGAGGTCTGATTATCGGTGATGTTAAAGGCGTCCGCACTATCTCTAAGCAAAGCGCATTTCTTCTTTACTACTTCAGGATCTGCTCCACGAGGCGGACCGCATTCGCCGGTAACTGCAAAATGACCGGCCTTGAGTACTTTTTCCAAATTGCTGCCCGATTTATATTCTGCGCTCATCTCTGAAAGTCCTCCCTGATCATTGTGCGTGGGCCTCCATCTCGATTATGTCTCCAGTCGTTGGCCCCCATAAAGTCTTCGTAACGGTCCATCTGATTAAGTGATTTGAGGCGATCTATTATCAACTGCCAGGCGCAATCAACTTCCGGGTTGATTTCACATTTTCCTTTTGTGGATCCGCCACAAGGCCCGTTCAAAAGACTCTTGGAACACCTGGCGATAGGACAGATTCCCGCTGTATAATAGAGTTTGCAGTCACCACAAGTTTGGCAACGCTCAACATAGTAGCCTTCTTTTTTGGAGCCACCGACGAACGTCGTGTTGAGAGCCGGATAGACCGGCTTGCCCAGATAAGTTTCGGCCATGAAGTTGACTCCGGCGCCACATGCCATTGACAAAACAGCGTCCACTTCCGGCAACAACGCCTGAACGCCCTCGATATACTCAGGGTCGCATTGTCGTTCAATGGTTTTTTCAATAATTTCGAGTGGTTTTCCATTCTTGTCTCTAGCCATTCTTAATTGACTGGAAAGCACTCGCACCTCGTCTTCCCCTCCGGTCAGACAGACCGTGACGCAGCCGCCGCAACCAAGAACCATTATTTTATCATGGCCCTCGATCATATTCATGATTTCGTCAAAAGGTTTTCTTTCTCCAATGACCATTTTATGCCTCCAATTGGTCGTTCCTGAGGACAGAAGGTTTTAAACTCAGGCCGCTGCGCTGGTAGCTTGAATTTTCTTATTTAAAGGACTGGGTCCCAGCTTCTTGATCCTGTCATAAAACTCGCGAGCCACCTCGGCGAATCTCGGACCCATAGCTGCGCTCATATTGAACATCTCAAGACGTTCAGGCTCTAACCCGACTTCCTGAATCAGTTTCCTGGTGTAGTTAACTCGCGGTTTGGCCACGAGATTGCCGTGAATAAAATGGCAGTCGCCTTCAAGGCAGCCCGCCACATATACACCGTCCGCCCCTTTTTCGAACGCTCTAAGCAGAAAAACAGGCGTTATTTTTCCGGTACAGGGAAGACGAATGACGCGTATATTTGGCGGATACTCGAGTCTCATACTGCCAGCCAAATCAGCGGCCCCATACGCGCAATAGTGGCAACAAAACGCTACTATGATAGGCTCAAATTCTGACATTTGCTTTGTCTCCCGATTATTATCATGTACAGAAGGTGGATAGGTAATAGCTAAATTTAGACCAATATTAATATTTTTGCAAGAACACAAACCGCTTAATTGTCAGTAACTGTACCGTCCGGTTCGTGTTTTTCATTTCAGTGAAAAATGTCATACAAATTCAATAATAAAATCAAATTTATAATATTTCCCAGTTATCTCCGCTATCGGCGGTCTCCATCATTTTCTCTATCATTTCGAGATCAGAAAGAAACTGAAAATCCCTCCTGGTTCCAGAATCTATTCCTGCCGGATCAAAGATCGGTCTTTTCTCCATAAGTCCTGTCAGCAAGGGCGCAAGAGGAAGACCCAAATTTTCCACGCCGCCTTCACGCTCCAGAATAAAACGTTTGGCCTTGTACTGCATCTGCATTATCAACGTGTATCCATGTCTGAAAAGATGCTCCATATGATTTGAACGCATGATGTCCACAGGAACGACCTGCTGGTCTCCGATGATGTCTTCAATGGCGAGATTTATGTAACCACTGGTTTTTTCCAGGCTGTTTTTGAGTTCAGTTACTGAGTCAGCGTCTCTGCCGTCGGCTACCATTACTTTGTTGGCTACATGAGCGATTTCAGAGTTGATTCTGTCTCTCAGACCATCGTATCGAATGCCGGAGAGGGTTTTTTCAAAAGTATTTCTGCCTTTAAGAACGACGGCGGGATATCCCAGTAGACGGCTGTCAACCAGGTCCTCCAAGTCTTCGGGACATTCGGAAGCTTTTTCGATAGTGTTTATGAGCGCAGGGTTAAAAAGCGAATAAATGTCAATAGCCTCTTCAAAATTCGGAAATCCGTGATCAGCCAGACGCGCTGAACGCCATTTGTAAGCCGTGTCCTCGTATTCAGCAAGCCATCCTGTTGAGAGGGCCTGGACAAGCTTCATGTAATAATTCGAATCATATCTGAAAATGCAATCAAGGAATTCCTTGACGTAATCTTCAATCGAAGGAATTTTAAAATCTATGAAATAGCTGTTATCCAGTGTGAACGGCGGTAAAAAATCCAACTGTTCTGTCAGGTCAATATCCGGGTGTTTCAATTTCACATAAATGGCCCTGTTGAGGATCGAACAGAGAAGCTCAGGATCAGTGATCTGAACCAATTGAAGGATCTTGTCCTCTCCTATGCCGGCAAGTATCTGAAACCATTTTGCGATGGAACCGACATTCAGGTCATTCCTGGTCCACAGATCGATATCCAGCAAATACATCAACTGTCTGCCGGTGGTTAGCGCTATAAGATTCTGGGCGTTTTCCTCCCCCAGATCCTTGATCGTAAAAAACATCTCTTCTTCCGAAATTTTTCTGATTATTTCACCAGGTCTGGAAACAACTGCTATGAGATCTTCTCGAGCCCTGGAGGGCAGATTCCCAAAAATCTGTAACTTCTGGTCCAGATCAAGTGAATTGAATTGATGAATAACTTTCAGATAATCGTCTTTTGATTCATGATTTTCCATGACAACAGTCTATCTTTTTCGTAATGTTTAATCAAAGAAGTCTATTAGGAATTGATAACAAATTTGATCCATGAGTTAAACAGGAGGGAATGAATATATGGATAAATTGACAGGAAAAGCAATTATAGCAATGGGTGGCGGCCCAACAGCAGTGATCAACCAGTCATTAGTAGGGGCAGTCCTTCAGGCAAGACAATATCCCAATATAACCCAGTTTTATGGAGCCTTTCGGGGGGTTGAGGGCCTTGTGGAAGAGCAATTGGTAAATTTGACTGAAGCCACTGGGAATAATCTTGAAATGGTCGCCATGACTCCTGGCGCCGGCATCAGGAGCACACGCGTCAAACCGAATGAAGAGTACTGCAAAAGAATTTTCGATGTTTGTAAAGCGCACGGAGTTCATTATTTCTTCTACATTGGCGGAAACGACTCGGCTGAAACATGCAGAATAGTAAACAAATTCGCCATGGAAGCGGGCTATGAGCTTCGAGTTGTTCACATTCCCAAAACAATAGACAACGACCTGAGAGTAACAGACCATTGTCCCGGTTATGGGTCGGCAGCCAAATTCGTCGCCCAGGCTTTCATGGGAGTGAATCTCGACAACAGATCGCTACCTGGTGTTTACATAGGCGTAGTAATGGGTCGTCATGCCGGATTTTTGACCGCAGCGTCCGTATTTGCCAGGAAGTACGATGATGACGGCCCCCATTTGATTTATGTCCCGGAAAAGTCTTTTGACGCGGAGGAATTCCTCGGGAGCGTTGATGACGCTTACAAAAAATATGGACGTGTGGTGGTAGCGGTTTCCGAAGGCATCCAGGATAAAAACGGCACGGCGATCGCCGCAACTCTGGTCAAGGAAGTCGAACGCGATTCACATGGCAATGTTCAGTTGTCAGGAAGCACATCTCTTGGTGACGCATTGTCTGACCTGGTGAAGGACAAGCTCAAGATCAAAAGAGTCCGATCAGACACATTCGGTTATTTACAGCGGTCTTTCCTGGGATGCGTCAGTTCCGTGGACGCCAACGAAGCCCGCGAGGTCGGGGAGCGTGCCGTCCAGATAGCCGCCTGGCACAGAATCGACGGTTCAATCACCATCGAAAGAGTTGGCGACTACAGTGTAAGATACAATCTCACTCCGCTTCAGGATGTGGCCAAAGAGACTAAATCCATGCCGGATTCTTTCATTGACGGCTCCAACAATGTAACAACCGAGTTCAAGAATTATGCGAGACCTTTGCTCGGTGAATTACCCGTTTACGAGAGAATTCAGGCGCCACCAGTTGCAAAAATTCTCTTTCCTGGAAAATAAAGCGAATAATTGCCCGTTAATTTTAAGTGTGGTAGGGGCTGGCTTCTAAAGGTCAAGCCCCTATTTTTAACAGGCGCCCAATTCAATCAACAATTGCGCATTTTCACACCTGATCAAATTGGTCTGGCTATGGAAAGCGCAAACGGAGGACTAATTGAGAAGCGATTTAATGAAAAACGGTCTTGGCCGAGCGCCATCCCGGGCCCTAATGAAAGCCATGGGAATGACCGACGAGGAGATAGCCCGGCCTTTAATCGGGGTGGCAAACTCGGCCAATGAAGTTGTTCCTGGTCATATTCATCTTGACCGTATAGCCGAAGCGGTTAAGTCAGGCATCCGTATGGCCGGCGGCACACCGATGGAGTTTTGTACGATTGGGGTGTGTGATGGACTTGCCATGGGTCATGATGGCATGCGTTATTCCCTGGCCTCCAGGGAAGTTGTGGCCGATTCGGTTGAAATCATGGCTATGGCTCACCCGTTTGACGGGCTGATCCTCATCCCCAACTGCGACAAAATAGTTCCCGGCATGTTAATGGCCGCCCTCAGGGTGAACATACCTTCCGTCGTCGTTAGCGGCGGCCCTATGCTAACGGGACGGCATCATGGATCGAAAACGGATGTAATCACCGTTTTTGAAGCCGTAGGGCGTGTTAAATCCAGTCAGATGACTATGGATGAATTGGGTGAATTAGAGGATAAAGCCTGCCCCGGATGTGGATCATGCGCAGGAATGTTCACCGCTAACTCCATGAACTGTCTGACAGAGGCCCTGGGTTTAGGTCTTCCCGGCAATGGGACTATCCCAGCCGTTTATGCGGCGAGGATAAGACTTGCCAAGCAGGCCGGAATGAAGGTGGTCGAACTGGTCAACAAAAACATCCGTCCTCGTGACATAGCCACCGAGCAGGCTTTTGGCAACGCCATGGCTGTTGACATGGCCTTGGGATGCTCCACCAACACGGTGTTGCATGTTCCTGCGATAGCCCATGAGGCGGGCCTGAAAATAAGCCTGGAGCTTTTTGACCAGATCAGTCTGAAAACACCGCACATTTGCAGTTTGTCTCCGGGTGGTCCGAATCACCTGGAGGACCTGGACTCGGCCGGTGGGGTTCAGGCAGTCATGAAGAGGCTATCTGAAAAAAACCTCGTTGATACAGATGTCATGACAGCAACCGGCGACTCACTTCAGCGGAACCTGGAAAAATCGGCTGTTCTAAACGATGAGGTCATTCGGACTTTTGAAACGGCTCACAGCCCTAGAGGCGGTATCGCAATAATGCGCGGCAATTTGGCTCCCGACGGAGGCGTGGTGAAACAGTCGGCCGTAGCCCGTGAAATGCTCTGCAACACGGGAACAGCCCGAGTCTACAATTCCGAAGAGGCAGCGGTCGAGAGTATCCTTGAGGGATCGATAAATCCTGGGGACATAGTGGTAATACGATATGAGGGTCCGAGAGGTGGACCAGGAATGAGAGAGATGCTTAACCCGACATCGGCCCTGGTTGGAATGGGGCTAGATAAATCCGTGGCACTCATAACCGACGGTCGTTTCAGTGGAGGAACCAAAGGAGCCGCAATAGGGCATATTTCTCCGGAGGCGGCCCACGGCGGCCCGATTGCTTTGGTGCAGGAGGGTGACAAAATACTTATCGACATACCTGGTAAGAAAATAGACCTTCTTATCAGCGAGGAAGAGTTCGCAAGGAGAAAATCCGAGTGGAAGGCTCCGACACGGAAGGTCAATACCGGCTACCTGGCAAGGTATTCTTCCCAGGTCAGCTCAGCGGATAAAGGCGCAATCGTTGGCTGAAAAAACTCGCGGTCCATTGCAAAGACGTTTTTCAGAACAGGATAAAAAATTCATGTTCAATGCAATGGACCAAGCCAAAATGGCGTTTGAACTAAAAGAGGCCCCGGTAGGCGCCGTACTGGTCATTGAAAACAAGATCATTAGCCGCGCGCACAATAGAATGGAAACAGATCACGACCCAACGGCCCACGCCGAAATGCTCGCTATCCGTGACGCTACCAGAATATTGGGTGATTGGAGATTGCTCTATTCGACTCTATATGTTACATTGGAACCATGCATAATGTGCGCAAGCGCATTGTTGCATGCCCGAGTTCCTAGAGTCGTTTTTGCGGCGCATGACAAAAACTGGGGCGCATTCGGCAGTCTGTTCGATTTTTCCTGTGATCCGAGACTCAACCATGAAATCGAGGTTGTTTCCGGTGTCATGAAAGATGAAGCCGAAAGCCTCCTCAATAGGTTTTTCAAGGATTTACGACCACTATAGGACACTCGTGAGTCATACAGCGGAGAGATGCCCGAGAGGCCGAAGGGGGTTGACTCGAAATCAATTGCGCCCGTTAGGGCGCCGGGGGTTCGAATCCCTCTCTCTCCGCCACGATCCTACAAAAGCTGCTCCTGTTTTCTCGCCGATAGAAAAATGTCACCCTTGAAAAGTTTGAATTTCTTCAGAAGTTTTGCGGCATATTTTCGCCGCTTTGGTTTTGGAATCAGCGCCAAAAAGTTTTCTGATGTCCTCATGATTTTCAAATAGCTTTTGTCCAGTTTTTCATTTCGGTCTTTCATGGAGAATCCCATTTTATACGCAAGATTGCGGAGTCTTACGGGAACTACATAGCAGAGGTCGATGAAACCGGCTTGTTCAGCGGTGTATACCATTTCCCGGAAGGTATATTCTTTCAGATGCATCCCGTGAGGTTCGTCGCATTCGAACACTTGAGACACATCATGTGGCCCCAGATAGCAGTGTGGCGTGTTGAAAATGTAGCGCCCTCCCGGTTTAAGGATGCTCAGAACTGATTTGAAATGACGTTCCAGATCATCAGGATGTAAATGCTCCAGAACCTGGTCGGAAACTACCACATCGTAAAAATTTGATGGCTCAAAGAAATCCAGGTTGACTCCATCGGAGTTTCCCCATGAAAGTTTT
>CAYNZA010000055.1:0-6387 GCA_964401595.1 uncultured Desulfomonile sp. | reverse complement strand
GTTTCCTCATACCAAAAGTGTATCAATCCTCCACCAAAATATGGGCCAAGGAACAGCGCACTGGCGATCCGTTTCGCATAGAGGAAACCAGGCTGTCTTTCCTCAAGGATCAACAGGAACTCATTCTGAGCAACATGGTCGTTGCCCGAGTCCTGGAATCTTTGTCGGGCGAGTCCTTGGAAATTCTTGCTACGAAGCCCTGGAATGAGCTTTCCGAGGAACAACAGACGAAAATGGTGGACAATCTTCGAAAAAATGTCGAGGTGGAGATAGATCCTGGGTCACTGGAAGGCGGTTCAAGTTTTATTCTGATCAAGGTAAAGGCTGGCACAGCAAGTCTGGCGGCAAAACTGGCGAACCTTTTTGCCGAAAGATATATTGAATTTTATTATGAATTAAAAACCAGGACGGCGCATGATTCCTACAAATTTCTGGAGACTCAGACGGCCCAGGTCGCTAACGCTCTGGAAGATAGTGAATCGAAACTTCGAAATTTTGAAATAGGGCTCGGTCGAAGACTCATTCCGTTAATTGAACTCACCAAACAGGGCACTTCTGCCAGCTTTACCGAATCTTACAGATTCATCGGTTCTTACGATTTGTATCTGGCGGATTATGCAGAGAGGGCAAAATCTCTGGCGCTATTTGAAGACCTGAGACGAGAAACAGGTGGAAGGTTTGTGCCGATTGAGAGTAGTTCGAAGAACCTTTCACTCATCCATATCAGAGACAGTGTCGATAACCTTAAACTGAAGCTGGCGCATGTAAGACAACGCAGAACCGAAAGATTCGATGATGTGGGCATGATGCAGAATGAAGTCACTTTTGCAGAACAGATGTTCAAGGGACAGGTTCGAGAAGATTTTGAATCACGGAATGCCGAGAACAGGGCATCGAAGGAAAAACTCGATGTCATGGAGAGAAGGGTTCAGGAAATAGAAAAAGAACTGATTGAAATAGCGGAAAATAGAGTAACTTATGAAAAGCTTCGAAGAGATGTTGACAATCAGTCCGCTATTTTCAAAAAAGTAAGTGAGGAGTTGGAAAGCTCCAGAATTGCGGCGGAGCTTAGTGTCTATAAGACAGCGAATATTAACATCATAGATAAAGCAATGCCACCCACCAGAGCCCTTAGACCCAACAAGATATTAAACCTGACATTAGGACTGATAGGTGGCATAGTCATAGGAATCGGCCTTGTAATGATCAGCGCCTATCTTGACCAGACCATCAGGCGGCCGGAACAGGTGACAAAATATTTGGGCCTCGACGTTCTTGGTTCCATACTGACCTACAGAAAAAAATAGTGGTCAGACCAGGTTGGACAACTGTTTCATATTATTTCACGATCCGCAATAAACGTAAGACAATAATGCCGCACAGCAATTTTTGGAAGTGTACCGCGCATAGAGTTATCATTTTCTTATAGATCCATCCGGCACGTTTGATTTCGAAATCGGGAAAAGATTTACTTATAAGATCCTTCTTATTTCCCAAAAGTTGACATGGCATCAGGAACGCCTGTTTTTCATGGGCGCTTTTGCCGTTTGGAATAGAAATGCTCAACACCGGCAACAGGTTTGATAGGGATCACGAACTTCTGGAAAAGCTGTACACGAAGTTTGCCCGAGGTGGGACGAGAATTCCTGTATGGCATCAGAGGTTAAGATTTTACAGCAAAAAAATGGTCTGGACGCTCCTGGTTCAAGGAGCGCTGGCCTTCAAGAGGACGCTCGACATAGCAGGATCAATAATCGGTTTGATACTATTGTCCCCTGTCTTTTTGCTGACGGCCATGGCCATCAGGAGTGAAGATGGTGGCCCAGTGATGTTCGTTCAGGATAGAGTAGGAAAAAAGGGAAGAATTTTTCGAATGTACAAGTTCAGGTCTATGGTAATAGGCGCTGAAACGATGAAGGATCAATTAATCGAGCAGAATGAGGCCGGAAAAATAATCTTCAAGATCAGACACGACCCCAGGATTACCTCTGTAGGACATATCATCCGCAGAATCAGCATCGACGAGCTACCACAACTTTTCAATGTCTTAAAGGGAGAAATGTCACTAGTCGGGCCCAGGCCGGCGCTTCCGAATGAGGTAAACCAGTATTCAGTTTCTCAACGCCGCAGACTGGAGGTCATTCCGGGAATCACCGGCCTGTGGCAAGTCAAAGGTAGAAGCGAAATAGATTTTCAAGGACAGGTGAGTTTGGATGTTCAATATATTGAAAGCCAGTCTTTCTGGGGGGACATCCTAATACTCCTGAAAACTATTCCAGCGGTTCTGTCAGGCCGAGGAGCATATTAGGACGTAGCGGAAAAACCGAAACAATATTTCTATAAAGTTTAGATATATTAATATATTATGAGGGTCTTGATGAGCGACTGTATAGGAAGGCATGATGTCTGCGCCGCTTGATTTGGTGGGAATAGCATTTAGTTGAAATTTTTACAGGTTTGTCAAAAGGCTGCTGCATGAAACAAAAACCTCTAACGATAGGGTTTATGACCGTAAAGGGAATAGAGCACGGCGGAGGTATTGAGTCGGTGACAGAACGGTTGGGGAGCAAACTGGTCGAACGGGGTCACCGTGTCATCATTTTTTCGGCCTCGCAGTTTGGGTCTCGATCCGGATTTCACAAGGGGATGGAAATCAGGGTTCGTCCTTCAATACTTCAGAAGCATCTACATAAGATAACGTTGTTCTGTTCATCGATGCTTCCGCTGATATTTTCCAAGGGCCTTGCCAAGTTGAAAGTCAGGTTCTTTGGTTCCCATTCAGATGATTCAGAGAAATTCGACATCCTTCACATACATGAATTCTCCATGTTTTCGGCCTTGCCCAGATTCGTTGGTATACCAACGGTTGTCCAGATGCACGCGTTGCTGTGGAAAAGGGCAAAATGGGGTCCGGCATCACGGATTTTCCTGAGAGTCAATGACATGACCCTCAAGAATTTTCCCAACGCTGTAACCTGCGTGTCCAGGGTCATGCAAAAGCATTTTGAAAAAGTTTTGCACAGGCCGGTTACCTATATTCCGAACGGAGTCGACAAGCCTCGGCTAAAAGCGCCCAATCTCATCAAATCAATGGGATTGGAGGGTAATGACTATATCCTTTTCGCGGCAAGACTGGTCCCGGAAAAAGGCGCTCATTACCTCCTGGAAGCTTTCAGGAAACTGAATCCTCCCCTAAAACTAGTCATGGCCGGTGATGACCCCTTCGAAAAACGCTACATCAAAAGTCTCCACGAAATGGCCGGAGACAATGCCAAAATAATTTTCCCCGGATATGTTGCGGACGACACTTTTCTGGAACTAATCACAAACGCCCGTTTATTCATATTGCCTTCCGAGATAGAAGGGATGCCAGTCGGTCTGCTGGAGGCGATGAGCTATGGAAAGTGTTGCATAGTAAGTGATATTCCTGAGAATGTTGAAGCTCTGAACAACCACGGGTTTTGTTTCAGGAACAAATCCGTGGAGGATCTGATCAGGGTAATGAAATCGGCTCTCGAAGATTTTGGCGCGGCCCAAAAAAAGGGTGAGCAGGCCAGGAATTACGTTTTGTCAAACTATTCATGGGAACAAATAGTGGAGTTGTATGAAGACTTTTACCGAAAAGTTATCGGTGATTACCGGCATCATCAGGACTGAAACTCACCGTTCCTGAATCATGTTTGGAGGGTCTGATTCATGAAAGTTCTATGGATATCGCCGAAACTGCCCTATCCCCCAGAGAGCGGGGACAAACTTCGTCAGTTCAACTTGATCTGCAAACTTTCATCAAAAGTTGAAATAAGCCTGGTGGCTTTTACATTAACAGGACAGGAAGAGGAATGGGCCGGACACATGAGGCAGTATTGCCAGAATGTCAAGACGTTTTTCTTCCATGAGCTATCTCAAATTCAGAGAATTGGTTCAATTTTAACGTCATGTAATCCGTATTATGTGACCAGATATCAGAATTCAGAGGTAAGTGATTATATCCAGAGAGAACTGGGATCTTTCAGGCCGGATGTAATTCAGATTGAGCACACGTACCTGGCTGAATATTTGAGGAGAATTCCCTCTCATCTCAGGTGTCCTTCCATCCTCACCAAACACAATATTGACGCAGATCTGGCTCTACAAAATTACAGACTTGCTGATAACATTGTAAAAAAAGCCTTCTGGTGGCTCGAATGGAAAAAAATGGCTGTTTACGAGCCTGATGCTGACAATCTTTTTTCTTCTGTGGTTGTGATGTCTGAAATTGACCGGGCCGAAATTCTGGGTCGAGAAAAGCCGCCTGCGTCAGTGGAAGTTGTGGAAAACGGTGTCGACACAGTTAACTTAAAACCTCTTTTTCCGGTTTATGACCCAGTTATCCTGTTCGTTGGGGCGCTCGATTATCTTCCCAATCAGGACGCAGTTTTTTACATCTGCAGTGAAATACTTCCTCTTATGAAGAAATCTTTTCACAACATAAAAGTTCTGATTGTAGGACGCAAACCGTCCTCGGAAATTCGCGCCCTGGCGTCGGACTTTGTTGAAATCTGGAGTGACGTTCCTTCAGTGGAGCCATTTTACAGGAGAGCTTCAATAGCTATAGTTCCGCTAAGGGCCGGAAGTGGCAGCAGATTGAAGATCCTGGAGGCCATGTCCTTGGGCAGGCCGGTTGTGTCTACTCCAAAGGGCGCTGAAGGACTAGAATTAGAGCCGGGCAAAGATTTTCTGTTGGCCGATGACCCACCGTCCTTTGCCGAGTCCATCACAAATCTTCTTGCCGATAAGGGGCTTTACGAAAAAATTTCCCAAAGAGCCAGGAAAACTGTTGAACAGAAATATGATTGGTCTGAAGCCTCGAAGAAAATGACGCACATTTACTGCCAACTCTGTGACGGTGAAAAATAGGCATGAAGCTAACAGTAGTAAATTTATATGGTAAAGGGGGAATGTTATACTATGCGGTGGCATTGGCAAACGCCTTGAGCAGTCTTTGCTCAACCCGCCTGATTCTTCCCCGGAAACCTCCCGGATTATATTCCGGTTTGAGCGAACAAGTGGAATTGTGCCAGGTTCAGGTTCCAGAGGATTTTTCTAGGGGCAATCTGTTCAGGCTGCCATATTATGCAGCTGCATTCCCTTCGCTTGTTCGTCGTGTTATTGAAGGACGTCCCGATATTGTGCATTTCACCAATGAAAATATATGGCTGACCGGTCTGGCGCCCATGGTTGATGTCAGAAGACTGGTTTGGACGCTTCATGACCCTGTTATACATTCGGGAGACAGCCTGAGGAAAAAAATTTCCACCAGGATACTGGGAAAATTAAGCAGGAAGATTTTTGTCCATTACCGGTTTAATTTTGAAACGGCAGTGAAGGAGGGTTTCGATCCCTCAAAATTAATAGTGATCCCTCACGGCGACTATAATTTTTATGAAAAATTTATCCGGCCTGACGTCACTTCACGGCGAATGATATTGTTCTGGGGAAGAATCCGACCATATAAAGGACTGGAAAGCCTGATAGACAGCGCGAAATTTTTGCCTGAGGACGTTGAAATTGTGATAGCGGGAGAAGGCGCAGGAATTTATGAATCCGGAACGAAGAGCGATACACGAATAAAATTAATAGACAGATTTCTGACCGAGCAGGAAATAGCTGAGTTGTGCCAGCAGTGCAGCGTGGTGGTCACTCCCTACACCGACGCTTCTCAATCAGGAATAGTCCCGGTAGCTTATGCTTTTTCAAAGCCGGTTGTGGCCACGAGTGTAGGGGCCTTACCAGAGCAGGTAGATGACGGGGTAACCGGGCTGTTGACACCGCCGAACCAACCGGAAAAACTGGCTGAAGCCCTCAATAGAATTATAAACAATCCTGAACTGGCTAAATCAATGGGAGCGGCCGGATTCAGGAAAAGTCATACGGACATGGCATGGGATTCGATTGCAGACACAGTTTATTCGACATATGAGGCTGTACTGGAAAAAATTTGAACTGTTCCTTGTCATCCGCATTGCCACCACACCTTTATCATGCAAGGAATCCTGTCGATCCTGTCGTCTTTTATCACATCGCGGTGATCCATCTGCCTGAGGACTTTTCCTTCAAGTTCCGGATACATCTTAACCCGAATGTTAAGGTTTTCCGGTTCCCTGAAAATATTTTCAAAAGGCCGTAGAGGCCTGACATCCGGAGAGTTTACAATGAAAGTCCTTACTTTCGAAACCTGCCGGTCCATGCCCACGAGCTTTCGATCAACTCCCATGTAAAGCACGACATCTACCCTGCGAAATCCCTTTATGGACGGCCTGACTATCTCAACTATCAGTTGTACCACATTGTTATATGTGTAATAACAGTGGAACGGAATGTCCACATCCCCCTCATAACTCAAATATA
>CAYNZA010000054.1:10166-18785 GCA_964401595.1 uncultured Desulfomonile sp. | reverse complement strand
CGGCGTCTGGATGGCATGGTTTTTTCTTTTTGTCCTGAGTGTGATCCTGTTGATCGTCCTGGTCCTGAGAAGTTTGAGACTCAGGAGCCAGATGTTCAGGCAACTCAAGTACGCTCACGATGAGTTGGAAACGCGTGTTCAGGAGCGAACTGCGGCTTTGGCATCAGCCAATGAGGAACTGATAAAGGAGGCACGCGAGAGAAAACAGGCCCAGAAAAGGCTTTATCAGCAGGCCCAGGTTCTTGCGTCAATAACTGACTCGATCCTCATCATATCCAAAGATCTTCAAATAATTTTTGCCAATGATACCTCCCGGGAAATATTCGGAGTGGCAGTTGATGGCCAAACGAATGGAAAGTTCTGTTATGAAGCGCTCAAACACGCATCCTCCCCATGTGATGATTGTCCAGTGAAGGCAGTGCTCCGTGATGAAAAGGCTCACAAGGCCGTCACCGCCTATACCGGCAAGGATGGTGGTGAGTTGTGGGTATATAACCACGCTTTTCCATATTATGACGATTCTGGAGAACTGCTAGGGGCTATTCTTCTGAGCACCGACTATTCCAAGCGCATGGAGATTGAGAAAGCCCTGAAAAAGGCCAAAGAGCACGCCGAGGCCGCCAGCGTCTCCAAGAGTGAGTTCCTGATGCGAATGAGCCATGAAATCCGCACGCCGATGTATGCGGTCCTGGGCACTCTTGATTTGATACTGGATTCTGATGCTCAAATCCCCCACAAGGATCTTTTGCTAAACGCCAGGTTGTCTGCCGAGTCTTTGCAGGGCATCCTGAACGACATTCTGGATTTTTCCAAGATGGAAGCTCACAAGATGCAGATAGAGTGTCGGGTGTTCTCTCTGCGCTCACTGGTGGAATCGGTGATGGAAACGATGTCACTGCGGGCTTCCGAACAGAATGTTGAGCTTGTCACGCTATATTTGTGCGATGTGCCAGATATGGTCAATGGAGACGATTTGAGGATAAGGCAGATTTTGTTGAATCTGCTGGGCAACAGCATAAAATTTACGTCTCACGGTGAGATAGCCCTGACGGTGACCATTGAACACGACACCTCCCGGAAAACATTTCTTTTTGAAGTCAGCGATTCCGGAATCGGCATAGAGCCTGAGAAACTGCAGTCAATATTTAACCCGTTTGATCAGGCAGAGGGGTTCATCGCCCGAAAATACGGCGGAACGGGTTTGGGGCTTGCCATCACAAAGTCTCTTGTTGAACTGATGGGCGGGAAAATTTGGGTGGAAAGTGAATTGGGTAAGGGAAGTTGTTTTAAGTTCACACTTCCTCTTGATGATTCATGCTGCGATTCCGGTGGAGTTGATGACTGTCAAATCCTCGCTGAGGGAGATAAGATTCTCATAATTGATGATAACGAGAAGAGCGCTCAGGTTTTGAAGCTCAACCTCCAGAGTTTAGGCTTTGACCCTGTCGTGGAGAACGACCCGTTCAAAACATCGGATCGGGTCACCGAGGCGCTGGCGCAGGACAAATCATTTGATTACCTGTTCCTGGACCATGAAATGCCCGGGAAGGACGGGTTGACCGTCTTACGAAATTTACCCGCTGTCGAAGGGATGAAGATTGTTTTCATGTCCGCTCAGTCTCAGTTGGCGGCCATAGATGAAGCCAGGAAAGCGGGAGTGAGTCGTTTTCTGGCCAAACCGTTCAGATTTTCGGATATTCTGGCTATCCTGACCGTCTCTTCCGATTTTTCCGATCCCAATGAGGTAACGGAACAGCCAAACCCTCATGCCCTGTCATCTGAACCACCGAGTGAGCCCCCGGCCAAACTGAGGAAAATACTTCTGGCTGAGGATAATGCGGTCAACCAGAAACTTATCCAAAGGACACTGGAACGGAAACATTTCCTGGTAACGACTGTGGGAAATGGAAGAGAGGCCGTTGATGTTTTCAGGAATGAAAACTTTGACCTGGTGCTGATGGATGTGCAGATGCCTGTCTTGGACGGTCTCAGCGCTACGAGGCTCATCAGGGACCATGAGAAGACTTCAAAAAACCGAACCCCGATTGTGGCCATGACGGCGCACGCTTTCAAGGAAACGCAACGCGAATGCGCTGAAGCCGGAATGGACTATTATCTCTCCAAGCCTATTTCAGGCAGGGCCCTCGTTGAACGGATAGAAACCATACTTGAATCCAGGACAAAAGCATGATGCAAGCCGGAATTAAATGCGAAGGAACCTGATGGTATTTTCAGAAAATGGGCTATTCGTATGGTTTGCGGTCCTTTTTGGGGTATAGCGGGCAATCCTGCTTCAGGCATTCTTTCTGGATGTGATGTTGCGAGCAGACCATCCTGTGTTCAGCGGGAATATGAAGGCCTGTGAGCATTGTGGAGAGTTTTGAAGCCTGCTTCAGTGACAGGTAAACTTCGCGCTGGCAGCATCGGGCCGCTTGATATGAACAAATGTCGTTGGCCGCCGCCGCCACCACCAGCATGGAGGATTGACGCTCGACTGGGGTCAGTGGGTTAGCTCCCAGGATTATCGAAAAAGCTATTCCAACTCCCATCGCAGCCCCACAAATTCCCATAGAGGCGCAAGATCCCCCTATACATACTTTCCCAAGCCTTATCCCCTCCGAGATATCGGCTTGTGTAACATGACCGCCAAGATTTCGAAAGCACGTCAAAACTATTGCAGGAGCCAGACTATGGTGTTCCGGTCCGTTGACAGGGAAATTGTCAACCCTCCTGATCTGCTTTAACAAGCCTATCATGTCCGTCTCAACGGATTCATGACACAAGTATGACAATGACTTCAACGGATCCGAACGGTGGCATTCATCACAGACAAAATGGCCCTGCTCGCATCTCGCGACCGTTTCGTCCACTCTTTTGCATATGGCGCATTCCATCAAGGTTCGAGTCTGACCATATAGCAGTTCCGCGCCGCATATCATGCAGCCGTAAACGTAATACCCATAATTTTGACCGGTAGAGCGGTTTTCCTGCACACCGCAACACCCACAGTCTTCCGAATCAACCCTGCCCAAAATACTACCGGTCGAAGGATCCAGGAATGAAAGCCCCCCAGTTCCAGGAAAGGTTTCGTCCATGGTTGAGCCCATTTCCAATTCCAGAACATCACCCTTTCCGAGGACCTGTCCACTATGTTGATTCAGTTTCAAGACCTCAAACGGGCCCGGGTTCATCACACGCGCTTTTGTCGACATTCCCGGTTTAGTGGCCTGAAAGGTCAAAGAAAAAAATTTGTGCCCTCTGATATCCCTGTAAGGGAATCGGTTGATCATGAACGAGTCGGTAAATCCGATGTCACTGATCATCGAAAACAGGTAGTCCTGTCTGAGGGCGCCACCGAGGCATTCTCCGGAAAGCTTCGGATCAGTCCTTATTTCCAGCGGAGCTTCAGTTTCACAGACGACATCCGAGATCAACAAACGACCACCGGGCTTGAGAATTCGTAACATCTCGCTGAAAACCTTACGCTTGTTGACGCTCAGGTTTACTACGCAATTGGAGATCACCACATCGGCGAAGTCATGGGGCAGGGGGATGTCCTCAAGATGACCCACTGCGAAATGGATATTGTTGAAGCCCAGCTTTTTATTCACATGACCGGAGGCTTCATTAGCCAGTTCAATCATCCTGACGGTCATGTCGATTCCGACGCCTCTCCCGCAATGGCCCAACGCCTCTGCCGCCATAAAAAGCTCGACCCCGGTTCCGCATCCCAAATCGACCAGCGTCTGACCCTCCGAGAGGTTGGCTTGTGAAACAGGGCTGCCACAGCCATACCTTCTGTTCAGCGCAAAGTCGGGAATAATATCGGAAATGGACTGATCAACCGCCACGGGGTTCAGGATCGAGTTGTCCGGATTTTCTGCCCTGGCGCCGTAGAATTCACCGGCCAGCTTGTGCGCTCCAGTAGACGCCAGGGACAACAGGCAGTTGGAATGTGTGAAATTGACATCCGGATGGTTGTTGCAGTCGTAAACAATGTCACCCATCCTCAGACACAGAGATGAATTGCCTCTGGATGCAAATTGAAGGGCTTCCCTGTGTATGAGGCGAAATGCGATTTCACCGTAAATTTTACGATACGGATCGTCGCCGAATATAAGCTCTCCAGGCCCATCAACCGATCCTTTGAAACAGTGGTCGATGTCCCCTCCACCAGTCAGAAAACGAAGAGGGTCCTCACTAATGCCGGCAATGTCGTTTACCGAAAGAGATCTGATTTTTCCTAACACACTACTGTTACGCAGCAAATTTTCAATCCCATCCCTGCTGTCGCCGACGCATAAAGCATGAACTCCAACTGAAGCAGGGGAAGGGTAAACCATGTGGTCAGGCGCTATTGTCAGAGTGTCCCAGCCTGCGGAACTCAAGTCAAATCGAGTTCCAATGTGGGTGAACACCTGCGATCGTATTGCTTCGACATTGTCTATCGAAATTCCTGAAGCGTCGGCTACATCCATTGCCTCCAGGAGATGTTTCGTCAGCGTTGCCTCATCTGAAACATCGAGGAATTTGCCGTATCCGCGCCTGAAGTGCCACAGAAAATGAACATTGCGGACTCCCAGAGTCGCCGACTCCAGAACCAGGTCTTTCATTGCATGGGCGGTGTGAGGGTTGACAGACATTGCCAGGCTGCATCCAAAGCCGTCTGCGACAATTCCACAAATTGATGACGTCACTTGCGCATGGCTTCCTTTGCCACGGATAGAGTCGTGTGAAGTTTCGTTACCGTCGAGACTCACCTGAAAAGTAATCCGGGACCTGTCCAGTTTTCGTAGACGACTGGAATGCCTGTTATACAAAAGTCCGTTCGTCAGAATGGCAATCCTGATGTTTTCATAGCCCATCAAGAGATTGACAATATCGATAAATTCCGGGTGGATCAGGGGTTCGCCTCCGGTCAGCATTACTACATTCAGTCCCAGGGGAATTGTTTGAGCCATAAATTCCTTTATGGAACTGAGGTTCAGGCGACGTCCCTTGCCCTGGTTACCGGAGAAAAGGCAATGACGGCAAGTCAGATTGCATTCGTCTGTGATGTGTAACCACATCTCGTTGAGTTTTTCGACTTTTCTGACTGTCCTGCCCGAATAAGGTCTGGCCTCAGGCCCACGAATGGCAGACAGGAATGATCTGAGTGACAACAGACGCGAAATTCCGGCATCGACACCCTCCGGTCCCTCCAATGATGACACGTCACATTTGATGTGCTTGAAGTTTCTGATCATTCCATCCGTTTCAGTGGACGGGACGAACCAGTAAGGCGTCATAGGGTCAATGTAGATTGCCGTGCCGGATCTCAGAAAGCGGATAAAATCCCTGCCCGCAAGGGTGATTTTTCCGGATGAGCGCAATATGCCGTCTTCAAACTGATCATTCGGCTCTCTGAAATGGCTGTATTCGTAGGTCAACATTCTCCTCGCGTTGCAAAACGGTTGCCACAAAAGGCGCTTTTGATGGCGGTAGAGGACCTCTACTGGAAACAATTTTTCAATTCACCGGTCATTTCAGGTATGACAAAGCCTGTCTGTGAACCGTTGGGCTTACGCTGTCATTCACCGATTCCGATATCTTCCGGACTGCGGGAAGCACTCGCTCCCTAAGATTTGGCCTCATTCTCTGAACCTGTTGAAACACGTTCAGCAACAGAGACGCCACGAATGTGTTGACGGGCGCCAGTTCTGTTACCGTACTGACTGTCCACTCTATCCCTTCATCGGTCCAAACCTTTCGGTTGTTCATGGCCATCGGAATGAAAAGGGCCCTGGACCATGTAGGGTTTGTGACGTCAAAGCTAGCCCGGCGCCGCTCCATCTCTATCATTTCGAAAACATCGTCGCACGAACCGGATGATATTATCCTGAGGTAATTGGCGTATGCGCTCAAATGACCATGCCATCTACCGTAAGTCTCTTCAATCAACTGTTTTCTCATTGGCGACGAACTTCTGTTCAAGGCATTAAGTGCGCTCATCCTGTCGGTTGCCGTTGTGGCCCTGTCCCAATGACGCAGAATGATGTCGTGGGATTCGGGACAATCCACCGTGGCGATAAGGTCAAGTAACGTGTTCTTCAGGACCCTGTCTTCAATGCCGTCCTTGGGGTCTGATCGTCGCCCGTAAGTATCCAGATCATCAAATATTTTTATGAGACGTTGTCTGTGGCGACCGTTTATGGCGCGAACCAGCCTGTCTCTGGCGAAGACCAGTTCCGGATACCAGGTCACATAGTTGCGGTTCAGAGGCTGTTCCTCAATCTTGATCAGGAAGGCCTTCAACGAAGGGCTGACAGAGTCGTCTGCCAGCAGTTCACCGTAAAGATCGAGCCATGCAGGGTCCACCACATGTTCGGGGTTCTCAAGGATTGATATCCTCTGTTTGTCTGTTAGAGAGCGCATGGCCTCCACCCGATTGAACGTGTCAGTGTCATGTTTGGCCTGGAGTCTGAGTTCCTCGTCCTGAACGTCCTCATGAGAAAAAGAGCCGTAAAATGAGTAGCCACGGTTTAATGAGGCAAATGCCGGTTTTCCCGATACGTCATGAATTCGAATGGTGAGGTTTTTTTCGTTTAACTCGATTGTCCTCTCTGTGCGATCGATCACTTGTCCTGAATCATCCATCAACGCAAGCTGAACAGGAAGGTGAAAAGGAGTTCCATTGTTATCAACCTGCTGGGCAAAGGTTATTTCATATTCTTCTGTTTCAGGTATGTACGATGTCCGGGCGGTGACTTTTGGATATCCCTTTCTCAGGAGCCAGCCTTCCTTGAACCGTGACAGGGACCGTGAGGATACCTCCTCAAAACATTTGAAAAAATCCTCAGTAGTGGCGTTGGAATGTCTGAAGCGATTAAAATAGAGATCTCTGCCGGCGAAGAATGCTGTCTGACCAACAATCAAACGCAGCATCCTTATGACTTCAGCGGCTTTCACATAAGTGACTCCGTCGATCAGTTCATCAGGGTCGTTGAATCCTTCGCGAACTATTCTTCCGGCTTTTCCTGAATCTTCTATTGCCAGAGGTCCCAAAAGTGGGTGCCTGATTGAGTCCACCTGGTTGAGACGGGTGAAACCCCTGTCAAAAATGTCTCCCATGAACGCTCTCTCAACATCCACCGTGTAGGCTTCGTTGAGCCACACATCAAATGGGGTGTCCATGGTTGTTTCGCTTCCGCACTGGTTATGCTCGAACTCGTGAACTATGACCGCATGCGCATAAAGCAGGCCATTATCAAGGGTATGTTCATGTATCAGCGCCGCGTCCGTCACTATGGTCGTGTTGCCCACGTTTTCCATGCCGCCGAAGTTGGATTTTGTCATACATATGGTACGGTAGGTGTCGCCTGTGTATTCGTAATTCTGCGTCCTTTTAATCCATTGGACCGACTTTTTCAGTATCTCCATGGGAATGGACGCTTCTGAATGTCTCCCCGGGGGGGTCAGGTATTCAAGTCTGACAACCTTTCCGCTGTCGTAAACGACCTCATCGACAAGGGTGTCCCATGTGCCTGCGCAAACGATGAACAGATAAGGCGCCATGGGAACCGTGTTGACGTATTTTATAACCTGTCTCGACGGGTCACTCGCCAGAGGCTCCGGCTTGCCCTCCGGATTGCTTTCTTTGCAGATGTTGCCGTTGGATATGAGATGCGTGTAACGGGCGTCCGCTTCAATCACCGTGGTCATCGTGCATTTGGCCCTGCAGTCGTCAAAGATCGGGGCTATCCTCTGAAAACCCCATTGTTGACATTGTGACATGTATTGTTGGGGACAATCCGGCGGAGTGACATCCCTGTATATCCCTTCAAGCACATTATCCGAGGGAACACATCGTGTAAGTGTCTGAAGCCGCAACCTGTCTCCCGGAGCGCACGGTTTGAGAGTGGCCACGGAAATGCGGTTCTTTTCGCGATCATAGCTGTAATTAGCCGGCGTTTCGACTTCACCGTCAATCCATTTCACACTGAGGATTTCAAGATCTCTGGAGTCCAAATCCAGTGAGGTAATGTCTTCAATGGCTGTCAGTGAAAGCGTGTTTGACACTTCCACGAAAGATTCCATGAAATTTATCCGTAAATCCAGGTGTTCGAGTTTGACTTTTAACGGAACGAAATCTGAAGGCGTATACTTGAACTGTCTAGACAAATTGGCGACTCCTTTTTGATCTGGCTTTTGTGTCTGTATGATCAATTGTCCTGACTGAAAAAATTCCGGGCAAGAAGCGTAAAGGCCACCCTTCCAGAGCGCATCCATGAAAATGTATATCCAATGAAGAGATATGGCAAATGGTCATTTCCTGAAAGTTGAGTGACCCAAGCCGTTCATGAGCCTCAAATGAAGTTGGAAAATCTGGCGGTTGCTCCGCTTCAACTCGGATCAGACAAGCTGTTCCTTGACATTCTAAGTCTTTTTAGCCAATTATAACTCTTTTAGGAAACCACTTTTCTCTCAGGTGAATTAAATGATTTCGAGCCAGTTTGGTAGACACAGGGTCGCATCGGGTGTGGGCGAATTGGATAAGCTGCTTGGTGGACTTTATATAGGCGACAATGTCGTCTGGCATGATGATTCAGGAAGTCTGGCCTCTGTTTTCTGCCTTAACCT
>CAYNZA010000054.1:0-10066 GCA_964401595.1 uncultured Desulfomonile sp. | reverse complement strand
TGACCGATGATGTCAGATTTGTATTCGAGAGCATCACCGGCATGCAGGACCTCTGGGGTGGAGAAGACACCATCCTGAAGTTCTACACTCACTCCTGTCCAAGACTCTATGAACTCAACGCAGTGGCTTACTGGATAATGGAAAAAAACGCGCACTCGACACGCTTGAGAGCGCAGATAAACCAGATAGCCCAGGTCGCAATTGACCTTTCCATAAAACGTGGCTCCACTTCCCTGGCAATACTCAAGGCTGAGGGCAGGGGAATGGATAACCTGCACAAACCCTACAACTACTGGACGAAGGAACTGAACGTAAGTTTTGAGGAGGAACGCAAGAGTTCCCGGGGTATCGAACTGGGAGTTCGGCTCAGAGAGGTAAGGACCAAACGCGGGTTATCCCAGACTGAACTCGCCAAACTCGTCGGAGTTACACCAAGCACCATTTCCCAGATCGAGAGTAATCTTATTTATCCCTCTCTGCCGGCTCTGCTTAAAATGGCGGAAGTCCTCTCCGTCGATGTCAGTTCATTTTTTCAGGAAAAAATGAATGTAGCGCGTAGGCCGGTCTTCTCTCCGAATGAATCATCCGAAATAAAATTGTCCGATATGCCGGAGGGCGCTCTTGTTGCGCACCTTTTGATTCCGGTGGATTTCGACGCCCAAACTGAGCCTTACCTTATAGAATTATCGGCAGATTCCAAATTGCCCTCCCATTTCTTCATTCATAAGGGTGAGGAATTCGGATACCTGTTGAGTGGAAAGCTGAAAATGTTTGTGGACAAGGCCGTCTACAACCTCAAGCCCGGAGATGTGGTCTTCCTGACTTCGGAGATGCCCACTCAATGGTATAACCCGGGACCCGCCGTAGCACGCTTGTTGTGGCTTAAGGTTAAGTAATCATTATTAAATATTCACCATAAAATTAATTTGTGTCCCATGGAACAAACCGGTTCGTGCAGGGTCCATGATTCAGGCGTTGATATGGAAAGACGCCCTACTACAGCCTCAACAGGTTGAATCAAATGACATCTGCAAATTACTCGAACTCTCCCTCTGACGTGATCCATGAAACAGCCCATCGCCCTGAATTGGTGATAACTCAATTTTCAGACGGACCGTGAGCCTCAGGGACGATATTTTCTTGACGCAAAAATCAGGTCGTTATAAATGTTATAAGTTTAAGTTATAACGGAATTTTGTCGGTAGCGTGGCGCTGGCGACTGCAATGAAATGTTTGAAATTATAATGGAGAATTGAAATGATACCTGTTTGCGAGCCGGCATTGGACGGTCGCGAGATGGAATATGTCCGCGAATGTATTGAAACGAGCTGGATATCATCTGCCGGTAAGTTCATAACCATGTTTGAGAAAAGTTTTGCTGAATATTGCGGTGTCGGCCACGGTGTCGCCTGCAGCAGTGGAACTACGGCGATACACCTGGCCCTGGCCGCTCTCGGCATAGGCGCCGGCGATGAGGTCATAATACCGGATTTTACGCTGATAGTTTCCTCCAACATGGTGATACTTGCAGGAGCCAAACCGGTTCTGGTTGATGTTGACGCCAGAACATGGTGCATAGACCCGTCAAAGATCGAGGAGAAAATCACACCGAGAACCAGGGCCATCATGGCGGTTCACATGTACGGCCACCCGTGCGATATGGACAGGATTAATGACATAGCCCAACGTCACAACCTTTTTGTTATAGAAGACTGCGCCGAGGCTCATGGAGCAGAAGTGAACGGAGTCAAGGTCGGCGCTCTGAGCGATGTAGCCTGTTTCAGTTTCTACGGGAACAAAATCCTGACCACCGGTGAAGGCGGAATGTGTGTTTGCAAGGACGACACGATTGCCGCAAAAATGAAGCTGCTTTGCAACCAGGGCTTTGGAGAACCACGTTTCGTGCATCAGGTCGTCGGCTACAACTATCGACTGACGAACGTTCAGGCCGCAATAGGTTTGGCCCAGACGGAAATGGTCGAGCAGAAGGTGGAAAAGAAACGCTGGATCGGGCACAAATACAATGAACTGCTCAATGACTGGCCACATCTTTCCCTGCCGGTGGAAGAGCCGTGGGCCAAAAATGTTTACTGGATGTACGGAATAGTTATTAAACCCAGCCTGGGAATGACCAAGGACGAGGTCATGATCAAGCTCAAGGAAAAAGGTGTGGACACACGGTCGTTCTTCTGCCCGATGTCACTTCAGCCGGCCTACAAGGGAGACGACCCGAGATTTCCGGATGTTTCCGGAGAATATCCTGTGTCTGTCGATCTATGGAATACAGGTCTTTACCTGCCCTCAGGGTTGCCTTTGACCGAGGATCAGATAAAGACGGTGGCAGAAAAAGTCAGGGAACTCAAGTAAATACCCTTACCGGCGTATCGATCAAAGGTCGCACGCCGGTAAGAGTCTTTTTATATCCCATTTGCGCGGGCTGAATCTCAGGTCGCCTTCGCTCTTGAATATACTGGAGGTCTTACATTATGGGTGATCCACGGGTTTCAATAGTTCTTGCTACTTATAACGAAAAAGAAAACATACTGGATACAATCGCAAGCATATTCGAAAACGTAAAGGACTCGGTGGAAGTCATCGTGGTTGATGATGATTCAACCGACAAGACATGGAAAATAGTCGAAGATTTGAATGATCCTCGAGTGGTGGTCATCCGCAGGGTGGCTACCAGAGGATTGGCCTCCGCCTTCAACCGCGGCGTAATAGAGTCCCGTGGCGAGATAGTGGGCTGGATGGACGCCGATATGTGCATGCCTCCATCACTCTTGCCTGAAATGATCGATAAATTGTCCGAATATGACATAGTTGTTGGCTCGCGGTACGCTGAGGGCGGTATAGATGACAGAGCTGCCCTGCGTGTAATCTCAAGCAGGCTGATAAATGGTCTGGCGGGATTGGTGCTGGGTTATGGCATAAAGGATTACGACAGTGGCTTTGTGGTTCTTAGAAGGACTGTCTTTGATAAGGTGTCCATAATTCCAACAGGTTATGGCGCATATTTCATGGAATTTCTTTATACCTGCCGGAAGAAGGGGCTCACGGTGTATGAGCTTCCGTATGTTTTCAAGGACAGGGCAAAAGGCGTTTCCAAGTCGGCCCCGAGCATACTCAAGTTTTTCAGGACAGGCCTTCAGTATGTAGCGCGTATTTTCAGGGCTAGAATCAGGAAGATCGACTGATGACTCATGAAATACTAAAGCCGGGCTTTGAACGAAGCGATGGGCGCGGGATTTTCAGGGAAATACTGAATTCCGGAAACTGGGAGGCCATGAACTGGGCACTGATGAATGAAGGCTCGATTCTTGGCAATCATTATCACAAGAAAACAACAGTCTTTCTCTATGTTGTGAGTGGTTCCGCGAAGATAAGAACCGTCAACATAAACACCGGTGAACGGGATGAATTCACGGTCATGGAAGGGCATGGGGTGATGTTGAAGACAATGGAATCCCATGCAATCCATTTCATGGAAAAAAGCCAGGTGGTCATGCTCAAATCGAACAGGTTTGATCCATCTGATCCTGACACATTTCACCATACGGTTTAAAAGACTTATTGGGGCTGTTACGGTTTAGCCAGTGGAATCTTACGAATACGAAACATTATATGAGCACGAGACATCTTACTGGTGGTTCAGAGGTCTGCATTCCATCATTGTTGATACAATGAAGGGTCTGGGGCTAACCACGGACTCAAGAATTCTGGACGCCGGATGCGGTACGGGTCGGAACCTCCAGATGCTCAAGGACAATGTCACGCCTGAGGGTTTCGGTTTCGACATAGCCGCAGCAGCCTCTCCTTTCTGGCCACGCCGAAACCTGGACAGAGTCTGTCTGGCGTCTGTAAACGAAGTTCCTTTTAAATCGGCTTACTTTGACGCAGTAGTTTCTGTCGATTTGCTGGAATGTGACGCCGTAGATGAATCGGCCGCTTTTGGGGAATTATGCCGGGTGTTGAAGCCTGACGGCATTATGGTCCTGGTCGTTCCCGCTTATGACTGGTTGATGTCTGAGGAACACCACAAGGCGGTGGGCGCCTCACGCAGGTACAGCGTCAGGAAGCTCAAGGCCCTGGCGGCCCAGCAACCGACTCGTATTATAAAAACCACTCATGTATTTGCTTCCATGTTGCCTCTCGTGGCTGTTTATCGTCTTCTGTTACCTTTTTTCAGAAAGCCTTCCGCTGATCGGCCCGTTTCTGAAATAAAGCCGATGAACCCGATTATCGACGAGATTCTGTTTCGAACGGTGAAGTTTGAGGGAAAAATCATGCAAAAGATGAGTCTGCCTTTTGGTAGCTCAATAATGATGATTCTGGAAAAGGTTCAGTAAAAATGGAAAACAAGGCTTGGCAGTTAGGCGCCCCAGGGACTGTCATTTACGAACTGTTCGACTCACTCCGCAAAAACCTTAACAGGAAACTGGTGGCCTATTTGCTTGGCGCCAAGGGAGACTGCGGCAGTCTTACAGTTCTGGAGGCCGGCTCAGGGCCAGCCTACGCTTCTTCCCTTTTTTCGGCCAATCCCCGGGTTGACCTTGCAGTGGCGATCGACATTGATCACGAAGCGCTGGTTCAGGCCAGGAAAAGAGACTCCAACCTGTGTCTCGTCGTGGCGGATCTTAATAATCTGCCCTTTAGAACCGGGTGCATTGAAATATCATGGAACAGCAGCACGCTTGAGCATCTGGACTGTCCGGATGGCGCCCTTTGCGAAATGGAGAGGGTGACGGTCAAGGGTGGAACCGTTTTTGTGGGTGTTCCCAACCTGTACGGTCCCCTGGGTTTTCAGAAATTCATAGAAGACACCTCTGCCGGTAATTGGATAGGAAAAACATATAGCCGCTCCGAGTTGACGGACATGATGAAGAGAGCCGAGTTGAAGCCCAAGGGTTCCATTAATTATTTCTTCCGATTCTTTGTTGGTGTGCTTGCGGAAAAATGAATGCCCGTTATCATGCGCAACTTTTCAGAAATGGTTCCATGCTTAATAACACTTTCTGTCATATAAAGGGGATAGGTCAAAAGTCTGAAAAAAGGCTGTGGGATTCCGGTGTCATGACATGGAAAGACGCTCTCGATTCGGGAGAAAGAGGCCCTTCCAGCCTGATTACTCCCGCGCTGATTGCCGGTGTCAAAGAGTCCATGTCCCATCTGGAGACAGACAATGCAAGTTATTTCTCCCGGATGCTTTGTGCCACAGAAACCTGGAGGATTTTCTCGGATTTCAGACATAGTGTCGCTTACCTGGACATAGAAACCACCGGTATGGCAGGGACTCGTGAGGAAATCACCACTATATCGGTCTACGACGGCGCCAGAATTTATTATTATATCCGAGGTCAGAACCTGGAACGATTTGCCCGGGACATCCAAAGGTACCGGTTGTTGGTGACCTACAATGGCAAGTGTTTTGATTTACCGGTCATTCGAAGGCTCCTGCACGCCCCGATGGACCAGGCTCACATCGATTTGCGCTATTTATTGCATAGCCTCGGTTATCGTGGAGGTCTGAAGGGCTGTGAGAAGCAGCTTGGAATAGACAGGGATGAACTCGACGGCCTGGACGGCTATTTCGCCATCCTGTTGTGGCAGGACTACATCAGGAACAGGAACGAAAAAGCGCTGGAAACATTGCTGGCGTATAACATACTGGACGCTGTAAACCTTGAACGACTAATGGTCACGGCCTTCAACCTCAAGTTGCAGTCAACCCCTTTTGAGCGCTCTCACTCTATTCAAACAGGTATGACTGCGCCGAAAAACCCGTTTCAGGCGGATATGGCGACGGTAGACAGGCTTAGAAGCAGGTACCTGGCGTCTTACCACTAATCCGGCGAGATATGGACGCTTTTCAACATCATTTCTTTTTTAGAGCCCATCTCAATCTAAGTGAGTTGGACACCACCGACACGGAACTCAACGCCATGGCCGCCGCAGCGAACACCGGATTAAGCAATATGCCGAAGGCCGGATATAAGACACCGGCCGCCACCGGGATACCGATGACGTTGTAAAAGAAGGCCCAGAAGAGGTTCTGTCTTATCACCCTCATTGTCTGAAACGAAAGTTTTATGGCGGAAGCCACCAGTCGGACATCGCTTTTCATCAGTGTGATGTCCGAGGCCTCCATGGCAATATCAGCGCCTGCTCCCACTGCTATGCCAATGTCTGCGGCAGTCAGCGCCGGAGCGTCGTTGATGCCATCGCCCACCATCGCCACCACACGTCCCTCGGACTGGAGCTTTCTGATCTCGTCCGCCTTTTCCCCCGGAAGAACCTCGGCAAGGACCTGGTCGATGCCGATCATGTCGGCCGTCGATTGGGCAGTCTGACGATTATCACCCGTGATCATTCCTACCTTGAGTCCCATTTTCTTCAGTTCAGCAATTGCCTCCGCAGCTTCATCTCGCGGTGTGTCCGATATCGAGACCAGTCCCGCCCGATGCCCTCCAATTGCCACAAAAACACAAGTCCTTCCCAGCTCAGCCTCCCGGCCCGCCTTGAGAAGAAGTTCATCAACATTCACTCCAAGTGAATCCATGAAACTTGCCGTTCCGACCGACAGATCTATTCCTGAAAGAGTAGCTGTTGCGCCTTTGCCTGCGACCGCCTGAAACTGATCTACATCTTTGGGCGTTATGGCTCGGGATTGAGCCTCCCTGATTATGGCTCCGGCCAGGGGGTGTTCGGACCTGGCCTCTATGGACGCCGCCGCTTCGAGGACTTTCTCAGGTGAATAGTCTGGGCTGGCGATGATGTTGATGACCTGAGGGCTACCCTTGGTCAGTGTGCCGGTCTTGTCAAAGATGACGGTGTCAAGCTTGTAGGCCTTTTCCAAAGTTTCTCCACCCTTGATCAGAATCCCTTTCTCAGCGCCGGCTCCTGTGCCTACCATCACCGCCGTGGGGGTGGCCAGTCCCATGGCGCAAGGGCACGCTATGATGAGGACCGAAACAAAATTCAGCAAGGCCACAGCGAAACTAGACTCTGGCGCGACAAAATACCAGACGATAAAAGTGGCGACGGCCAGAACAATGACCACCGGCGCAAAGATAGATGAAATTCTGTCAGCAAGCCGCTGAATCGGGGCCTTGGACCCCTGGGCGTCCTCCACCATTCTTATTATTTGAGATAATGCCGTATCGGCTCCAACGCGGGTCGCCCTGAAAGTAAAAGAGCCACTCCGGTTAATCGTGGCGCCGAATACCTCATCTCCTGCCACCTTGTTTACCGGCATGCTTTCACCGGTAAGCACGGACTCATCCATGGCCGAGTCCCCGGAGACTATCACTCCGTCGGTCGGTATCTTCCCGCCGGGTTTTACAAGGACAATGTCACCGACTCTCAGGAATTCTACCGGGACCTCTTCAATTGATCCATCCCTGATCACAGTGGCCGTTTTTGCCCTCAATCCGGCCAGCTTCCGGATGGCCAGTGAAGTCCGGGACTTTGCCCTTGCTTCCAGAAAGCGACCCAGTATGATCAAAGTGACGATCATGGAGGCGCCGTCGTAATAAAGATGGGGCATGGAGTTGGCAGCGGTAAAGAAATCGGGTCTGAAGGTCGCAAAAACGGAATAGAAATAGGCCGACAGTGAACCCATGGCCACAAGTGTGTTCATGTCTGATGTCTTCTGTTTAAGCGCCTTGTAGGCCCCTACCAGGAAACCGGCGCCCACCCAGAAAACGACCGGTGTCGTCAGGACAAGCTGAATGAAGGCCAGCATAAAAAAATTGGCGTGACCGTGGTCGGAAAACATGGGGAGCATGGCCACGGCGTGAACCAGAATACTAAGCGCCGCTCCTGCCACCAGCTTGAGTTTCAGGTTCTTTATCTCAATTTCCCTCAGTTGTTCAGCCGGGTCCGATGAATCAATATCAACGATACCCAGGTAATTATAACCTGCGTCTTGCAGCGCCTCCTTCACATCGCGCAAGTCAGGGCGGCTTGACCCCTCTGATGTTATGGTGACCTTGGATGACGCCAGGTTCACCTCAGCGTCCGCAACCCCATCAACTGATTTGAGAACTTTCTCCACACGCCGGACACAAGCGGCGCAATTCATACCACCCACCGAGATTATGGTTTTGGCAGGTTTGGCGCTATCGACGGACTCAGTCCCTACGACCTCGTAACCCAGGTCTGAAACCTTTTCCTTCAGGTCTTCAAGACTGGTGACGGAACTATCGTAATCGACCATGGCCTTGTTGGTAGCGAAATTCACGGTGGCCCGGGTCACTCCGTCAACAGAAGCCAGTCCCGTTTCAACCCGTCTCACGCAAGCGGCGCAACTCATCCCCTGGACATGCAGAGTAGCTTTAGCCAATTTCAAAACCAGCCTTCTCTATCCTGTTACGCAACTCATTAACATCTAAAGAGGAATCATGCGAAAATGAAGCCTCTCCCTTTCCAAGATCAACTTTCACCTCGGACACTCCCGTCAATGAATTGAGTGTTTTTGTGACCGACATGACACAATGCTGGCAAGACATTCCCTTGATTTTGACTGTTGATTCCATTTCTTAACCTCTCCGTGAGTCTTTTGATTTTGTCATGGCAGTTGTCTCTTCCAACAGGCCAGAACTCCTTCACGACCGAACATGAGTTGAACAAGTTCCCAACCCAGCGCCCCGCGTTCATTAAGTATTTCTACCAGCGCTCCAGGCTCTTCGGCTGGGACCTCGTCAATTCGGCAATCGCCCTTGTCGGTGCAGAAATACACTACCCTGTTGAAGGACTCGGAAGAATGCTTCGTAATATCGTATTCATATCTGGTCATGGTCTTTCCTCGTTCTTTAATTGCTTTAGCGTCAACGTAGTATTTTATAATATTACTATGCGGTATAAGAAATGAAAGGTTCAAACACCGTAAAATTATTTTCCTGAACAAGTGTCCAACCAATATTGAAAGCCTGTGAAATGTTGTAGAATCCGGAGCACAGACTAATTATTGAGGAGGTTAGAAATGAATGCGTCAGCTTTGAGGACTGGAAACCCGACCTTGGGGGAATCGACATTCGAAAAGGTTGCCGGGTTGGGTTCTGGAACAGCCCGGATGACTCTTCAGGGAACAATCAACAAAACCGGATTGCTGACCCTGATAGTGCTCGTGGCGGCCATGTTTTCATGGATGAAATTTTTTGCCAATCCCCAGGCGGGGGCGCAGGCTGTCCAGTCATACGCAATGCTGGGCGCAATCGGAGGTTTCATTGTGGCGATGGTGACCGTCTTCAAGATGGAGTGGTCGCCGGTGCTGGCCCCCATATATGCCGTCCTCCAGGGTCTTTTTTTAGGTGGAATATCCGCCCTCATGGAAACGCAGTATCCGGGAATCGCAATACAGGCGGTAGGGCTGACTTTCGGAGTCATGATCGCCATGCTCGCAGCCTACAGTTCAGGATTAATAAAAGTGACGGAAAATCTGAAAATAGGGATTGTGTCCGCCACCGGCGCCATCGCCATCTATTATGTCCTGTCACTGGTCCTGGGCATGTTCGGAATCCAGGCGCCTCTAATTAATGACAACGGCTGGATGGGAATTCTATTTTCACTGCTGGTGGTTGTAATCGCCGCGTTCAACCTTGTGCTGGACTTTGATTTTATCGAAACCGGAGTTAAGCAGGGGGCCCCTCATTTCATGGAGTGGTATGCCGCTTTCGGGCTTCTCGTGACCCTGATATGGCTGTACATAGAGATGCTGAGACTATTGTCCAAGCTGAGAAGCAGAAACTAGGTCCAATTAATTTATGGGGGGCAGATCTGCCAACGACAATGGATGTCAGATGCCCATCAGATTACAAAAAGCATTCAGACTTTTCGGAAGCCTTGGCTTAAAGGGTTTTGGTAAATTTCACGGTTACTACGAATTCAGCTCCCTTAGCCCCTCTGCAAAGCGACAGTGTGCCACCTAAAGCGTCAGCCAAAGCCTGGGCGCCCGCTAGGCCCAGGCCGTGCCCTCGAACAGGGAAGCCCTCCACCTTGTCACACTGGAAATACTGGTCAAAAATCTGTTGATGATAGTTCTCAGGTATGCCGGGGCCGTCATCTC
>CAYNZA010000053.1:0-18799 GCA_964401595.1 uncultured Desulfomonile sp. | reverse complement strand
CATCAGATCAGGATGCGCCGCGCGCCCAGATGGTTGCGGCGTCTTCGGAGCGAACTGGCGGATCACGCCCGGCTATTGCCTACAAGGAGAGAACAGCCGGGGCAATGGCGCCTCCTCCTCGTATGGAATCGTCTCAGGACTCGGGCAGGGGCCTGTTTGCGGAGGCAAAGCAGGATTCTTTCGATCTGGAGAGCGATCTTGAAAAGGATCTGGTGCTATCTCCGCCGCCGACACGCGCGGAAGAGAAGGTTGATATCAAACCTGTTGTTGAGAAAAAGGCTCCCCAGGACAGGGCGCCTATAACTGAGGCTAAAGTTGTAAAGAAGGACAAACCGGCGGCAGTAGTGCGTAAAGTTCACCCGCCTGCGACGGCCAACAATCAGCCGGTAGCGCCGGTGGCCAAGAGTGGGAAGCCTATTCAGAAGGTCAGACCAGTGACGGTTCAGGATCCTTGGAAATTCCCGGCAGGCTCATATAATCCAAGACCGGTGGCCAATGCGCCTGCGCCGATCGTCATTTCCCGGCCGATGAATACTGCAATGAACGCCCCTGCGCCACAGGAACTCAGACCGATGAACATGCCGTACGCCAATTCGGCGCCTAGACCGTCCATCAACCCCGCAGTTCCGGCGGATCGAATTGTGAGGGACGGCATAACGATAAAGCTGGCGCCGGCGGCAGCGCCCGCTCCGGTCGCTCAGACGCAGCCACAGTACGCACGTGATGGCTATCAGGAAAGCGCCGGTGATGACCTTTTATCTACTGCGGCGGAAATCATAGGAATGCCGTTTGCTTTCATAAGCTCATTATTCTAAAATTCTGACGCCGTTAACCGAATGAAAAACGCCCCCAGTAAAATGAGGGCGTTTTGTTTTTAAATGGTGACTCAAACAGCTACTGTCAGGTCTCTCGATTCTTCCAGCATGCCTATCATTAGAGCCAATGTCTGGTTCACAGGCGCCGTCAGGCCCAGGGTCTGCGCCTGGGCCGATATAGCCCCGTTGATAAAATCTATTTCAGTTTTTCTTCCGGCCAGAATATCCTGAAACATGGAGTTGACGTTCTGCGCTGTTCCCCTGCAGACCTCAAGCACGTGGCCTTCCGGATCGTCGAACACCAGCCTTATCTTTTTTGCCTCCACGACATCCAGACATTCATTGACTATGTTGTGAATGAGGCTTTGTCCGTGCCGGCTTTTGGGGAGATCGCCGTTTCTGAGCCTGAGTAAAGTGGCCGGGGCGTTAATCGCAGCGTTGACTATCAGCTTGGACCACACACAGCCTATGGCGTTGTCTACAACGCTGACAGGGCCACCGTTCATCTTTTCCAGAACTCCCTTTATCGATAAAGTTCTCTGTTTAATTGATCCGTCAGGTTCACCAAAGGTCGTTGCGCCCAGGCCGGTATGCCTGAACCATCCCGGACCCATGGTCATTGCGCCCATTGTTGTAGTTCCCAGTAGAACCCTTCCCGGAAAGGCATCTTCAATTATCTCGAAATTTCCTATGCCGTTCTGTAGCGTAAGGACAATCCCTTTATCGCCAATCAGCTTTTCAAGAGTCTTGATAGCTCCTCTGGTGTCATAGGATTTTACAACCAGAATGGCCAAGTCAACAGCTGGAATCACACCATTAAGTCCGACAATGTAAGGTTTGAGGTTTCGGTCCCCTGAGACTCCCTCGAGCCTGTAACCTCTTTGGGATACCATCGCAACTTCGGCCTCATTCCTTTCCATCAGAATCACATCATGTCCGGCTTCAATGAGCAAGCCGCCCAAAACCGACCCGAGTGATCCGGATCCAACTATGCCTACTCGCATTTAATTCCCTTTCGATGATCAGATAGCGCCCAGAAAACAGGTGCGCTTCACTTGTGGACAAAAAGTCCCCGAATTCTATTAGGGAGAAACATCAGGAGTAAAGTCTTCTGAGTTCTTCCGCCACGTCCTCAGGCATCGCGTAACAATGCTCCACGGCAGGGAAGGTTCCGGATTTGACATCCTTCTTGTATTCCTCAAGGGCTTCAATGATGATCTTGCCGGCCTCGGCGTACTTCTTGACAAACTTCGGAGTGTACCTGTCAAACATCCCAATCATGTCGTGAATTACCAGAACCTGCCCGTCACAGTAAGGGCCGGCGCCTATCCCAAATGTGGGAACCGACGCTCTCCTGGTTATTATTTCTGCTATTTCGGATGGCACCCCTTCCATGAGCACGGAACATGCCCCGGCTTCTTCCAGTATCCTGGCGTCTTCGATGATTTTCTGAGCTGTCTTGAGGTCACGCCCCTGAGCCTTGAATCCCCCAAGTTGCGCCGCCGCCTGGGGAGTGAGGCCTATATGCGCCATTACCGGAATGGTTGCGTCTGTCATCGCTTTTACCGTGGCAGCCTGTTCCCTGCCGCCTTCCAGTTTTACCGCGTCACAACCGCATTCTGCCATAAATCTCCCGCCGTTTCTGATGGCCTCAGGAATGGACACCTGATAGCTCATGTACGGCATGTCCGCCACAAGGTAAGCGTCGGGAGCGCCCAAGCGAACCGCCTTGACATGCGGAATCATCAGGTCCATGGTTACCGGAAGCGTTGAATCGTATCCAAGAACCACCATACCCATGGAATCTCCGACCAGAATAACGTCGATGCCGGCCTTCTGTTCGAGCATTGCAAACGGATAGTCGTAGCCTGTGAGAAATGTCATTTTCTCTCCTCGGCTCTTCTTGTCTCTGAGTGTTTGAATGGTCGTCTTGGGCATCTTTACTCCTTTTTGGAAAATCAGTACTCCCGCACCAAAACTCACAGGTTGCGGGGTGGCGTTGGCCCCTCAAACCGGATGAGTGGGACTGCACGCTAATCTTTCATACTAACCGATTTAGCCGGCTGATCTCAACGACTAGCTCAACACAGAGTTAAAAAAGAGGTCGTGCCCTGTAAAGGACGTCGCTTTGGAGTGGAATGGCAGGATTCAGGTCGCATCGCTCTCCGTGGCGACGCAACCTGAGAAATGAGAAGGAAAAAAGACGGAAAGATAGTTGTATCTGCGATTGTTTCAGCTCTGGCAATCGGAACGCCAGGCACAACCGAATTCTCCGCAACCATTTATCGCTCGGAAGCACGGGCTGTTGCCTTCCGTTTCCTGAATGGTCTTGATTAATTTTTCCTTGGGATACCTGGTAATGTTTTTCACCCCAACGTCCTTGGCCATCATTCTTATTTGCTTTATTGTCATGTTATATCTCCTTAATATTATTGATGGTAATAAGGTGTTTATTATGAGAGATGACTATTAATTGGTTAGTCTAAAAAAATCAAGTTAAAAATTGGATAATAAGCCGAAATGAAATGATTCTGGGCGAGTAAAAACACGTATCTGTTTGTAATAATATGAGTAAAAAAAGCAACCAAGGGCCCTGGTCAGGCTGGGGCCCTTGGTTAATCTCGATATTTCGAGTAGATTGAATGAGGGGAACGTCTATTTTTTCAGGTGCGTTTTAATGTATTCGACGATGTCTTCGGTGCGGGTGCCCGGGCCAAAGACTTCCTCTATTCCGTTGGCTTTTAGGTTGGGAACATCCTCTTCAGGGATGATGCCTCCGCCCAGAATGAGTACGTCATCGACTCCCTTTTCCTTGAACAGGCGTCCGACTTTTGGAAAGATATAGTCGTGCGCCCCGGAGAGTGAACTGAGGCACAGGACGTCCGCGTCTTCCTGGATGCAGGTTTGAAGTATGGCTTCAGGAGTTTGTCGCAAGCCAGTGTAGATGACTTCCATACCGGCGTCCCTGAGCGCTCTGGCCACGACCTTGGCCCCACGGTCATGTCCATCCAGGCCCGGCTTGGCGACAACAACCCTTATTTTTCTTTCCATTGTAAAACCTCGTATGCTGGTTCCGAATAGCAGTGATGAGATTCGGAGTTATTTTTGCAGAAGACAATTCTCATCTTAATGGCAACCTTCATATATGCTCAGCGCCTATTTGGCTAGTCTGGAAATTTTTCTGTGCGATGAGTGGGCTGCTGGCCCAATTCCATGTTGCCCTCATAGTGGGATGTTGCCGTGCCTCCTGTCGGGTTTTTCTTCCTTTTTATTTTCTAGTTGATCAAAGGCTTTTATCAGAACGGCCCTAGTATCCCGCGGAAAGATTACTCTGTCTATAAAACCCAGTTGAGCTGCCCTGTATGGGCTGGCAAACTTGGCCACGTAATCTTCTATCAGTTCGGCTCTTCGTTTAGCTGGGTCGGCTGATTCCTCTATATCTTTTCTGAAGAGTATCTGGATGGCGCCCTCGGGTCCCATTACGGCAATTTCGGCTGTAGGAAACGCCAGATTGATGTCTGCCCTCAGGTGTTTGCTGGACATTACCACGTACGCTCCACCATAAGCCTTCCTGGTAATCAGGGTGACTTTTGGCACGGTCGCTTCCGCATATGCGTAGAGTATTTTTGCGCCGTGTTTGATTATTCCTCCATGTTCCTGCTGGGTTCCAGGCAGGTATCCGGGCACGTCCAGCAGTGTCCAGAGCGGGATGTTAAAAGCGTCACAGAATCTGACGAACCTTGCGCATTTAACGGAAGCCTCCGTATCCAGGCATCCGGCCATCCAGTTTGGCTGATTGGCGACGATACCTATGGTCTTGCCGCCAAGACGGCCAAATCCGGTTATGAGATTCCTTGCGTAATGAGCGTGAGTTTCGAAAAACTTCATGTCATCCAGCACCGGGACGATAATTTTCTTCATGTCGTAAGGGTGACGTGGGCTCTGTGGAATGACGGAGTCAAGTTCAGGCGCCATCCTGTCGAAAGGGTCTTCCGTTTTTACGACGGGCGCTTTGGCTCTGTTGCTGTCGGGCAGGAAAGACAGAAGCTCCTTCACGCCTTCAAGAGTCTGTTTTTCGGATGGGTAGTGGAAATGGCATACTCCTGAAACCCGACCGTGAACCTTGGCGCCCCCGAGGCTCTCCGGGTCTATTTCCTCGCTTGTGACCTGCTTGATAACCTGAGGGCCGGTAATGAACATGTAGGAGGTTTTTTCCGTCATGAAGATAAAGTCAGTGACAGCGGGAGAATAAACCGCTCCGCCAGCGCACGGTCCCATGATCACGGAAATTTGGGGGATGACTCCGGAAGCCCTGACGTTTCGATAAAAGACCTCACCATACCCTGCGAGGCTTTCGACCCCTTCCTGTATACGCGCTCCGCCTGAATCGTTGATTCCTATGAGTGGATATCCGTTCCTGTAAGCCAGGTCCATGACCTTACACATTTTCTGGGCATGGGTAAAGGACAGGCTTCCGCCAAAAACAGTAAAATCCTGAGCGTAAACGTATACGCCTCTGCCGTTGATTTTTCCAAAGCCCGTGACTACTCCTTCACCAGGAATGAGAGTTTTGTTCATGCCGAAGTCATGGCATCTATGGGTGACGAACTTGTCTATTTCCTCAAAGGAGCCATCGTCCAATATTTCAAGCACTCGCTCCCTTGCGGTCATCTTTCCGGCTTTGTGATGCTTTGCGACCTTGTCGGGCCCGCCTGCCTGATCGGATTCTTCCAGTCTTCGCTCAAGCTCTTGAAACTTCTCCTGGTTCACGGACATAAGATTCTCCCTCGGTGATAGTTTTATACAAAATGACGCTAGTTTGATTTCAGGATTTCACGCATTGCGGAACCCACCATGGTGAGGTTTTCAACGACGTGGACACCCGCTTCGGACAGGGCCTTGATTTTACTCTGGGCCGTTCCTGATCCACCGGAGATGATCGCTCCGGCGTGTCCCATCCTCTTGCCGGGAGGGGCCAGGCGACCTGCGATATAAGCGACCACAGGTTTATTGAAATCACTCTTAATGTAATCGGCCGCCTGTTCTTCGGCCGATCCACCGATCTCACCTATGAGCACAACCGCGTCGGTATCCGGGTCGTCATTGAACATCGTCAGGGTGTCTACGAAACTCATGCCCACCACAGGATCACCGCCCAGCCCCATGCACGTGCTCTGTCCAACGCCGGCCTTTGTCAACTGATCAACGACCTCATAGGTCAGAGTTCCCGATCTGGATATTACTCCGACTCTACCGGGTTTATGAATGTAGCCAGGCATGATTCCGACCTTACATTGATCCGTCGGAGAGATTATACCTGGAGTATTGGGCCCTATCAGACGTCTGCCTTCAGCTTTGACCGTAAAGAGCGCTGACGCCGTATCCAGCGGGGGTATCCCCTCGGTTATGCACACAATTACCCCTATGCCCGCATCTACGGCCTCCAGTATGGGATCCTTGGCGTGAGCCGCCGGTATGAAAATGAGCGAAACATTGGCGCCGGTTTCCCTGACAGCCTCTTTGACGGTGTTAAATACGGGAATCCCGTCAACAGAGGCCCCTTTTTTGCCGGGTGTCACTCCACCAACCATATTTGTCCCGTAGTCACGACAGGCGAGACTGTGAAACGTGCCGTTGCGGCCGGTTATCCCCTGACAAATCACTCTAGAATCCTTATTGACAAGAATGGCCATTATCATATCCCCCGCTATGATGCCGTGGCGGCAAGAGACTTGGCTTTTTGGACAACGAGTTTGGCTGCCTCGTCAAGAGTGGGCACTATTTCGACAGGCAGGCCGGATGATTTGAACAATTCCAGGCCTTCCGCGATGTTTGTACCCTCAATCCTGGCAACTACCGGCAACTCGAGCCCCCTGTGTTTTATGGCTTTGATGACGCCGCGGGCCAGGACATCACAACGAAGTATGCCTCCGAATATGTTGATAAAAACCACCTTTACCCGCGCATCATCCAGTAATATCGTCATGGCGTCGGAAACAACCTGCTCGGAAGCGCCACCGCCTACGTCCAGAAAATTTGCCGGGGCTCCGCCATGAAGTGAAATAAGGTCCAGGGTGGCCATGGCCAGTCCGGCGCCGTTCACTATACATCCAATGTCTCCGTCAAGCTTTATGTAACTGAGTCCCAACTGGCGGGCGGACAACTCGAGCAAATCTTCCTGGGACCTGTCCCGCAATTTCTCCAGTTCAGGATGCCTGAACAGCGCATGATCGTCAAAATTGATCTTCGCGTCCAATGCCAGGACACGCTCTCCAGAAATGATCATGGGATTGATCTCTACCAGCGAACAGTCATAACTGGTGAAAATGTCATAAAGAATGTTGATGATCCCGTTTATCCGGGATGCGATCTCAGCCTTTTCAGAAAGGCTATAGGCCAGTTCACGCGCCATGAAAGGAGTTAGCCCCTGAAGTGGGTTGACCTTCAGTGAGAATATCTTTTCTGGAGATTCTCTGGCGACAGTCTCGATATCCATGCCACCGGCCAAGGACGCCATTACGGTGACCAGGCCGCTAGTCCGGTCCAACACCACGCCCAGGTATATTTCCGAGTCGATAACCGGCGCCTCTTCCACAAGAATACAACTGACCGGCTTTCCCTCTGGACCTGTTTGATTGGTTACAAGCGTTTTGCCAATGATGGAGGTTGCTGCTGATCTGATGTCATCACTCATAGACAGGACCTTCACCCCTCCGGCCTTGCCTCTGCCTCCTGAGTGAACCTGGGCCTTGAGCACCACTTTTTCAGCCTTTAGCTGCCTGGCCGCTACAAGGGCCGATAGGGGATCATACGCCAGCGTCCCTTTAGGTACAGGAGCCCCACGTGCTGCTAACATCTCTTTAGCCTGATACTCGTGCAAGTTCATCGATTCACAAACCCCCTGCTGTTTTTGAGATAAAGTTTGCCGGCTATTGCAGCCGAGTGGCCGGAAAAAGTTTAGCAAGTCCTATTTTGATTGACACTTCTTTAGTCTTTTCCAATTACTAGCTTATTGGACCAATTGCAAGTCAAAACTTGGCCCAAGCGCTATAGCAGGCAATGGAAAATGGTGAGAATTGTTTGTCTTGGGGATTCATGCTAACCTCTCTCCGGTTTTCTTTCAAGACTTCAAATGGAAGCCTTGCTTGCAAACATCCCGGCCGTCAATCGTCATTTTTATTTGTGAAAATTGAGAATTAGACGCCATGAACTTTTCAAGTGACATTTTTGGTCTCGAGCCATGCTCGTTCTGCAAAATTATCACTGATTCATCTCACAATGGCATAGTGATAATTGACGAGAACGGAAAAATTCTGATTTACAATGAAGCCGCACGCCGCATGTTGGGAGATGTCGGGAGTTTGGCGATCGGGCGTCATTTCAAGGATATCCGCCCTGACACATGGCCCGACCTGAAACACATACTTGAGACTGGCATCCCACAACTCGGGAAAAAGATTACTTTGCCAAAGGCCACGATCATAGCCAATCGCAGCCCCATAATAGTTGATTCCAGGGTGGTAGGGGTGGTAAGTGTTTTTCAGGACATCTCAGAATATGAATCTTTAATCTCAGAGTTGGAAGGATACAAAAAACTTCATCGGGAACTCGAAGCCATATTTGAATCCTCCTTTGACGGGCTTTACATTGCCGACAATAGAGCCAATACCATCAGGATCAATCTGGCTTATGAGCGAATCACCGGTCTGAAAAGGGATGATCTCCTGGGGAGAAACATGAAAGACTTGGTCCGAGAGGGGGTTTTTGATCATTCCGTAACCCTGGATGTGCTTGAAAAGCGCGACCAGGTCACTATCATTCAGAAAGTCAGAGGAGATAAACTCACACTCGTAACGGGCACGCCAATTTTCGACGAGCATGATAACATAGCGCTAGTGGTGACAAATGTAAGGGATATAACTTTGCTCAATGAACTCAAAGCTCAACTCGAAGAATCCCGTCGTTTAAGTTCTCGGTATTACCAATCACTGGTGGAAAAAGAAAAATTTCAGCACGACCTCCAGGATATGCTGATCCGCAGCGACTCCATGGCCCGAACTGTCCAGAAGGCCATCAAGGTTTCTTCGGTAGACTCTTCTGTCCTGTTATACGGTGAATCCGGTGTCGGCAAGACCATGCTTGCGCGTCTCATTCATTTATCAAGCCCACGCAAGGAACGTCCTTTTATAAAAATAAATTGCGGGGCAATTCCTGAATCACTTATCGAGAGCGAACTCTTCGGTTATTCCAGAGGCGCGTTTACCGGCGCTTCGTCCGAAGGAAAGGCAGGACTTATAGAAGTCGGACACACCGGGACAGTGCTTCTGGATGAGGTTGGAGAACTGACCCTGTCAATGCAGGTCAAGCTACTCCAGGTGATTGAGGAGAAAACTTTCACTCGGGTGGGAAATACCAAGCCGACTTCAGTTGATGTGCGTATTATCGCAGCAACAAACAGAGACCTGAAATTACTCGTCAGCTCCGGAAGATTTCGTGAAGACCTTTATTATAGATTGAATGTGATCCCAATACATATACCTGCGTTGAGAGAAAGACGTGAAGACATAATGGCGTTAGCTCTGAACTGCGTTGAAAAATACAACCTTTCCAACGGAACATCCAAGAAACTGGAGCCCGCAGTGCTGGACAAGCTCATGGCATATAACTATCCCGGAAACGTCAGAGAGTTGATAAACATTATGGAAAGAATGCTAATAATGGGTGAAGGAAACCTGATCACCTGCTCGGACCTGCCCCTGGAACTCCAGGAATTGCTACCAAATCGCAACTATTGCCTGAGGGATGGAAGAACGCTCAAAATTACCCTCGATGAAATAGAAAAAAGCCTGATAGAAGACGCTCTCAATGAACATGACAGCATTTTCAAGGCAGCGCAATCCTTGGGAATCCATACAACGACACTGTGGAGGAAAATGGCCCGTTTGAACATTTCACGCTCTATTGCAATGAAGCAATAGTGCAGCATTTTTGCAATACACTATATTCACAATATTAACAAATAGTTGTAATGGTATGGTGTAAACATCATTTGAATTCTTGCAATAATGCAGCATGGCTCTCCCGGACTTACCTGACACATCTATTCAAAATCGTGAGAATTTGATTCTTCCATAAAAGATGGCATGACTATTGCTCACTGTCGATAGCCCAAGGAAATTAAGGCTTTCAGGAGGTGAGTCTATGTTCAAGCACAAATTTTATGGAATGATAGCGTTGGCGTTGATAGTCATCCTGGCCTGTCCGCTTACTTTATTGGCCCAGGAAAAGGTTATCAAGATCGGGGCTCTCTATCCGATGACTGGCAGGTCCGGACTTTACGGACTTGATTCTGTTGACGCGGCGGAGATGGCCATAGAAGAGATCAATTCAAAAGGTGGTGTCAATGGTTACAAACTGGAACTGATCAACACCGACAGCAAGGCCAAGCCCGATTACTCGGTGATGGTAGCCAAACGTTATATCACTCAGGACAAGACCCACTTTCTTTTCGGCGTGGTAAGTTCGGCGGTGGGGCTGGCCGTGACGGAAGTTTCCAAACAGTACAAGAAAATTTTCGTTGGCACGGATCATGCCTCCACCCAGCTGACCACGGATAAGTTCCAGCCGTATTATTTCAGGGTATCCAACAACACCTTTCAGTCGATGGCAGCGGGCGCTCTTTACCTGAAGGAGCTTCAGGAAAAGAAGCCTTGGCAGACAATAGCCTATATAGGTCCCGACTATGCTTACGGACACGATCAATGGGAAGAGTTGAGATACAACCTTGACCGTTTCGGGGTAAAGTATAAAGTAGTCGGTGAATACTGGCCCAAACTGTTCGCCCCGGACTACACTCCGTTCATCACATCAATCATCAACGACAAGCCGGACATTCTGGTGGGCGGTTTTTGGGGTGGAGACACGGTAGCTTTCATAAAGCAGGCTCAGCCCTACGGGCTATTCAAAAAGACCTTTTATTTTCATCCTGACGCTGGAGGCAATTATGAACTAATGAGCGCAATGGGCTCAGAGTTGCCGGAAGGTCTTGTCCTTGGAGCGCGTCATTACAATAACTGGCCGGAAACTGCCCAGAACAAGGAATATGTCGAAAAGTTTTTCAAACGCACTGGAAGATATCCTACCTATGCAGCTGAAGGAGCTTACGCTGGAATTCATGCCATAGCCGAAGCGGTGAAGAAGGTCGGAAATCCGGATGATACGGAAGCTTTGGTCAAAGCTCTGGAGGGTTTGAAGATTCAATTGCCTGAAGATCCCGAAGGGTTCACATCTTACATTGATCCTGCCTCGCATCAGATAGTTCAAATTCAGGCTATTGGCGTGACCCAACCCAACGACAAATTCCCTCCTGCCAAAATGATGTTGGGAGACTGGAAAATTTACAAGGCGGAAGACCTGTTGCCGCCCAAAGATTACGCTGACCGACAGAAAAAGAAATAATTTATTCTTCTGATTCAAAAAGGATGCGGAACAACCGGTTTCGCATCCTCCCTGAGAGCGCTCGTCATGGATCTTTCATTCATATTAATGCAATTCCTTAGCGGATTGATGATGGCGACCCTACTGTTTCTGGTCGCCAGCGGTTTAACGCTGATTTTTGGAGTGGGTAACATTTTCAATTTTGCCCACGGCTCATTTTACATGCTGGGCGCCTACCTCGCATATCAGGCGGTGTCAATCTGGCATACCAACTTCTGGTTATCAGTCATCATTGCCAGCCTTGGGGCCGGGGTGCTGGGAATGGCTGCCGAGGCTGTTTTTCTTCGTCGAATTTATGGTCGCGCCGATGAGGGAGGTTTTCAGATACTGTTGACCTACTCCTTCATACTGGTGATGGACGACCTTGTAAAAATTATATGGGGCACCGAGTACAAGTCCCTTGCGAGGCCAACCGGTTTCTCAGGAACAACGGAATTGGGCGGGTTGTCCGTTCCTTCATACAATCTTGCAATAATCGGAATCGGAATTGTCGTCGTTATAATGGCGTGGTTGCTCCTTTCTCGAACTCGGCCAGGGAGGATAGCGCGGGCTGCGGCGCTTGATCGCGAGATGCTGGGGTCGTTGGGTGTAAATGTGCCCTTTACGATGACCTTTGTATTCGGAATTGCAACTGCCATGGGTGGGTTTGCCGGAGCGCTCGCTGCGCCGTTGCGGTCAGTGTCGCCCGGAGCCGGAATTGAGGTAATTATCGACTCGCTGATTGTCGTGGTGATAGGAGGGATGGGAAACTTCTGGGGCGCTTGGCTGGGGGCGCTGATTCTCGGAGAGGTTAATTCTTTTGCTGTCGCCGTGGCGCCGGACTGGGCATCGCTTTTTAACTACCTCGTCATGGTTCTGACCCTGATTTTCAAACCGGAAGGCCTGTTCGCCTCCAGAAAAATCAGGAGGGTTTAGCGATGAAACAGTCGTCAAAATACAAGGATCTGATTTTCTGGGGACTCTTCATTCTGATCTTTGGACTGATTCCAGTTGTCAAACAATCCGACTATCACTTAATGCTGGCCAACCACGTTTTGATCTGGGGAATGTTCGCTGTAGCGTTCAACATGCTTTTTGGCGTGACAGGAATGTTGTCATTCGGGCAGGCGCTTTATTACGGACTCGGAGCCTACAGCGTCGGGCTTGTCGTCAAAAACTACGGCGCTTCGTTGTTTATTCCTGCAATAGGGCTTGGATTGTTACTGACAGTGGTCCTGTCGGTTCTGGTGGGCCTTCTGGTAATAAGACTGACCGGAGTCTATTTTACGGTACTGACTTTGGCTTTTGGTCAACTGGCCTGGCAGATAACTTTCAGGTGGTACCGTTTTACCGGAGGAGATGACGGTATTCAGGGAATAATCCCCTCAGGAATTTTGGAGAATCACACTGCGTATTACTACTTCACATTAGTGTTAGTGGTCCTTTCCATCTGGTTTCTAAGACGGGTCTCAAAATCTCCGATGGGTCTTATCCTGCGGTGTATTCGCCAGAATCCTGAGAGAATACGTTTCCTTGGACGTAGAGTCAGACGCAACCAGTTGAGGATCTATGTAATCTCATCGTTCTTTGCAGCTTTGGCGGGTGGACTGATGGCCGGAGTGACAAATTCAATTCATCCTGACATGTTTTATTGGACTACCTCGGGCGAAGTGATTCTGATGGCGGTGCTCGGCGGTATAGGCCAGTTTTTCGGACCATTCGTAGGCGCTACTGTAATAATTGTAATCCAGGATGTTGTTGGCGCTCAGACGGAATACTGGTCTCTGATAATTGGGATCATAATGATGGTCATGGTGCTGGGGATGCCCAAGGGACTGGTAGGCGGAATACAGGGACTTAAGGCTCGCTATTTGACCGCAGTTGGGAACAGAGGTTGATATGGAACCGATTTTGGAACTAAAAAGTGTAACAAAATCATTTGGCGGGCTTAGGGTGACTGCAGATGTCAGTTTTTCCGTCGCTCAGGGCAGCATATCGGCGATAATCGGGCCAAACGGCGCTGGTAAAACAACGCTTTTCAATGAAATCACAGGCTACCTCAAACCTGACACCGGAAAAATTTTGTTCAGAGGTCAGGACATTACCAGTCTCAGCACACGGGAAATAGTTACGCTTGGCATGGCGCGGGCTTTCCAGGTCACGTCATTTTTTCCAGAAGAGACAGTTCTGGACAATGTTCGGGTAGCTTGTCTATCTCAAATGAACCAGACGCGTAACATGTTAAAAAGTATAAACGTCTTTAACCAGGCGACGGACAGGGCTTACAGGATTCTGGAAAGTATCGGCCTTGAGAAAGAAGCCGACCGGGCCGGATTCGAACTGGCCCACGGTGATCAAAAACTTCTTGACATAGGTATTGCTCTGGCATTGGAGCCTAAGGCGCTTTTACTGGATGAACCGACATCGGGCATGTCACCGGAGGAACGGTCGTTGACAAGGAATCTGATCAAGCGTCTGTGGAAAGAGTTTGATCTCACGATGATATTTATTGAGCACGACATGGACACGGTATTTGGAATTGCTCAAACCGTGAGGGTTCTGCAGATGGGACGACTCCTGGCTGAAGGTTCTCCAGAGGAGATACGTAACAACCCTGAAGTCATAACGGCGTATCTTGGCGAGGAGGTTCTGTGAGCTACATATTGGAAGCGGATGGATTGAACACCTATTACGGGCGTAGCCACATACTCTTTGATGTCGGTCTTGCTGTGGCGCCGGGAGAGACCGTATGTCTCATGGGCAGAAACGGGGCCGGTAAAACCACCACTTTTCGTTCTCTTATGGGACTTACGCCTCCCAAGACCGGTAGGATAATTTTCAAAGGTGAGGATTGTTTCAGGCTCCCATCTTACAGGATGGCCCGAATGGGTATGGGCTTTGTCCCTGAGGACAGGCGAATTTTTGGACCTCTCACCGTAATGGAGAATCTTGAGCTTGGTAAAATATCCGGGCGAAAAGGCCGCTGGGATGTTGAGGCGATAATGAAGAATTTTCCGATTCTGGAAATCTGTAAAGCCCGACACGGAGGTTCACTTTCGGGGGGGGAGCAACAACTGCTTACTATAGCTCGTTCTCTGATGGGTAACCCGGATCTCCTTGTTCTTGATGAGCCCACCGAAGGGTTGGCTCCTGTCATAGTCAGCGTGCTCAAAGACCTGATCATGAGTCTTAAAGAGGCTAAAACTACAATTCTTTTGTCGGAACAGAACATCAGGTTTGCAGCCGCAGTTTCCGATAGGGTTGTTGTCATCGACAAAGGTCACGTGGTTTATACGGGGACTATGGAAGAGTTCAAGAGCGACGAAAATATTCAGTCGAAATATCTCGCTGTATAGCTAACTCAATACAACTGGAGAAGGTAACGGATATGACCAGAACAAGCGTGTTTCAATCAACGCCGAGGATAGTGATGGGCCCGGGAGCATCCAAACAGATTTCTGACGAGGTAAAGAGGCTTTCTGGTAAGAAAGTGACGATTGTAACAGATCCCGGATTGGTGAAGACAGGAATTGTGGATCAGATTCAGGAGAGCCTGGTCGGCGCCGGGCTTGAAGTCAAAGTATTTGACAATGTGGAGCCCGATCCTCCATTTGAGACTGCGTCTGTAGCCGCCAGTTCAGTCAGGGAAGCAGGCTCGGACCTGATCATAGGTCTGGGCGGAGGATCATCACTGGATATAGCCAAGGTGGCGTCGATTCTCGTGACTAACTCTGGTGAGGTAAATTCATATTTCGGGATAGACCTGGTCCCCAGGCCCGGCCTGAAAACCATTCTGGTCCCAACAACTGCAGGGACTGGGAGCGAAGTCACGCCCATAGCCATACTTTCAGACCACGGGGAAAAACTGAAAAAAGGAATAGTGAGCCATCATCTTTTCCCTGCCGTGGCTATTCTGGACCCCACTCTCACCACAGGATTGCCGGCTCATGTAACCGCGGCCACGGGGATGGATGCGCTGATTCATGCGATCGAGGCGTATACGTCGGTCAACGCCAATTCCATGACTGACATGTTTGCCGAACGCGCAGTCAGGCTTTTATCAGCTAACATTAGAACAGCTTTCGCAAACGGAGCCAACCTGGAAGCGCGGCACGGGATGCTTGAGGGAAGTCTGTTGGCTGGAATGGCCTTTGCCAACGCAGGTGTCACTGCCGTGCATGCTTTTGCCTACCCAATCGGCGCTGAATTCCACATTCCGCATGGAATTGCAAATTCAATAATGCTCTGGCCCGTGATGGAATTTAACATGCTGGGAAACCTGGCAAAGTTTGCCGATATAGCAGATTTCATGGGTGAAGTGACGGATGGTTTAACAGATAGAGAGGCAGCGATTCTGGCTGTAGACAGCGTCAGGGAGCTGGTTACGGATGTTGAAATACCGACATCCCTTTCCCAATTCGGTGTGAAGGATTCCGACGTGCCATTCCTGGCCGAAGGCGTGATGAAGGTAACAAGACTGCTGGCAAACAATCCACGAGAGATAAGAATTTCCGACGCCGAGAGAATATATCGGAAGGTATTGTGATTATTGAAGTCACAGAGAACCAATCAGATGGGAAAGGCTTTATTTGCTTCCACTGTCACAACATCTGATTGATTAGTCGTGCCAAATTTTTCGGAGTTCATGTTCGGATGTCAAAACCGGGTTTATATGTGGAGAGGTGTGTATGTTCGGCTTTTATAATATGGTTTTGCGGGTAAACGCTGCCCTGAAGAGTTTCGATATAAAGATCATCTCCGATGGAGTCCTTCGTGAGACACTCGGTGGAAAGGGATTGGCCACCTATCTGCTGAGAACCCATAATCCTGCAGGGGTGGATCCTTTGGGGCCTGACAATCACATAATCATAGCTTCGGGCCCGGCAGCCGGAACGGCGATATGGGGCTCGTGCAGACACGGGGTTTACACCAAATCTCCACAAACAGGTTTCTACGCCGAATCATATTCCGGCGGAAAGGCCGGTGACCACATTGCGGCGTCCGGATTTGACGCCATAATGATACACGGGGCCAGTGAAGAGCCCATCTGGCTCGAGGTCTGTGAGAAAACGGTTCATTTCCATTCGGCGGCGGATCTCTGGGGCAAGGACACATTCCAGACTGAGGACGGCGTCAAAGAATGGATAAGGTCGAATCGTCCTGAAGCCAAAGGATGCGGTGTGATCTGTATCGGTCCTGCGGGTGAGAACAGGGTCAGTTTTGCCGTCCTGGAGAACGACTACTGGAGATCGGCTGGTCGAACAGGATGTGGCGCTGTAATGGGTTCCAAGAACATCAAGGCCGTCGCCTTCTGGGGTAACTGTAAGAAAGATCTGGCCGATCCTGATGCCATCAAGAAAATGGTAAGGGAAATGGCGCTAAACGCCAAAGAGAACGCGGGCGTCAAGGCCTACAAGAGCATGGGAACCCCGATGATGGTGGATGTAATGTCAAACGTGGGAAGCTTCCCGTCGAGGTACTGGCATAAGGGAACTTCGGAACATCGTGAAAACATAAATGCCCCGGCTCTACACAGCAGGTGCGATGTGAAGCCAAACGCGTGCCGAAAATGTTTCATATCTTGTGGAAGGCTGTCGACGGTAAAGGAAGGCCGGCATAAGGGACTTACGATCGAGGGACCGGAGTACGAAACAATTTATGCTTTTGGAGGACTGTGCGAAGTCTCTTCTATTGAGGAAATAGCATATCTCAACGATATTTGCGATCGTCTGGGGCTGGACACGATGAGCGGTGGAAACCTCGTCGGACTGACCATAGAAGCGTCTCGGCAGAAGAAAATTGATTATTCCATAGATTACGGGGATGTGGATAGAATTGCCGAACTCCTTAACGACATCGCCTATCGTCGTGGAATTGGTGAAGTCCTGGCTAACGGTATAAAATATGCCTCAAAGTTTTGGGACATGGAAGATCAGGCGATACACGTGAAGGGTCTTGAGCCTGCCGGGTATGATCCCAGGGTCCTTAAGGGAATGGGGTTGGCCTATGGCGCTTCCGATCGCGGCGCCTGCCACCTGAGGGCCACTTTCTACAAGCCAGAGTTGGCTAAAATGGTTGACCCGGAACAAATTTCCGGGAAAGCCGCCATTTTCATCGATTGGGAAGACAGGTTAACCATATTTGATACTCTTATACTCTGCCGCTTTTACCGTGACCTCTATCAATGGGAGGACCTGAACAGGGTTATCCAGGCTTTAACGGGATTAGACACCGGTGTCGAGGGCCTTAAGAAAATAGCCCGGAGCATTGCCACAGAAACGAGAAAATTCAATGTTCAGGAGGGTGTGTCGTTCAAGGATGACGGACTGCCAAAGCGTTTTTATAATGAACCTCTTCCTGAGACTGGCAAGATAATAACCGAAGACCAAATGACTCTAATGATGAAGGAATATTACGCTGAAAGAGGCTGGAGTGAAACAGGTGAGCCGCCGGCCTCAAATTCATGAGAAGAAACGGTTGCATGACCGCTGAAGAAGGGTCGATTATCGGGACGGATAAAACATAAAAAATTGTGTCTTTGTTTGTTAATAGATATTACTAATAAATCTGGGTGTTTATTCAATTAAAATGAATTCCGGCTTTGTGATTGGCTGACAATAAGAATTCATATAAAGCATAATTTTTCTTCAATAATTCGTATAATTGTGCTATGTAACTGTTCAAAGCGCAAGACGCTACCGTTCATCAGTTCACCTTGCCGGAGTCTTTTATGAAATATTTGTTTAAGTCAGGGGCGATGTTCGCTATCCTTTTGTCCGCATTGTTCAACTCCAGTGTTTTTGCTGATGACACGGGCCCCTCAGCCTCGGGACCGCTTGTACAGGTTCAGAAAGTGTCCGACAATTCTTCCTATGTGGTGGCCTGTCTTCAGGACAGGAATACAAACATGCGCCACATGGTTGAGGAGCCTCCCATGTGTGAGGGAATGGCCCCCCAGAAGAGTCAGGCTGCGGATTATTCAATCAGAAATAGCCTTAGTTCCGCAGTCATGCGGACTTCTGAAACCTCAAGGACTTCCATCAGCCCAAGATAGGAATTATCACCGTCTGTCCTTATATTGCTAAAATAGACGGGATTGTGATCTTCGATGATTTGGTTACCGTTGCCTTGCCGGTCGTTTCCTGTCCGAAAAATAAGTCTTTAAATTACTGAATTTTCGTTTTCATTTATCTCAAAGGGTTGGGCTCAGGTGTGTAGTGTGGGGAACAGGCTGGCAACTCAGCAAGTCAGCCATCATTTCCCGGCGCCTGGAACCGGGTGTTTTTGCCGCGAATTCGGATAATGTTGATTAGAATGTGACTTGCGGTTATAGTGCCTGATGTTGTCCACGCCGAGTAATCGAGTAAACTGATAGAGATTTGGAAAGTTAATGAAAAAAGGTCGAATCTTAGTAGTAGATGATCAGGAAGAGATACTGGAGTCTCTTGGGGCTGTTTTGATGGATGAAGGTCACGAGGTCATGCTGGCTCGTGATGGACAGGAAGCTC
>CAYNZA010000052.1:0-18867 GCA_964401595.1 uncultured Desulfomonile sp. | reverse complement strand
TTCAAGCTGAAAAAAATCTACGAACTGTTTCCCTCCGGACCAGCCAAAGGCGCATGTAAAGTCGCCGGTCTGCCCAAACCGACAGGGTGCGTTTAATCGTCTCTCTATAATTGATCTTCAACCCTCAGAGGACATTGGTCTAGCTCACAGAGGTGAGCCCATGTCCTCGCGGGTTTTATTTTGCTCCGCAGACTTCAGCAAGCCCCGTTTTATTCCATTGCCGCCTCATCTAAAACTTTTACAGGTTACAAAAAACACATTACGACGCGAGACCCTGGAGGCCGACGGTAAAGCCATGTTGTGATTCGGGATATGATGTCAGGTAATGTTGGATTTAAGCTACTCCACCGACGCGGTGGATTCCAGCCCGAGCCTTCTGGCCAGTGCAGCTTCAGCAGCCCGTCTGGCAAGATAATTTGCGGCCGGAACTGCGTCTTTGGAAAGATCGGCCATCTGCTTGCTGACTGCCGCTATCTCTCTGCTCAACACCTTTATCTGCCTTGAGCAGAATACTATGTCCGTTTTGGGAACCTGGTTGACATTTCCCTGTGGGTCTCTCAGCAGAACAGGCAGCCTTGATACCTCAACGCATCTTTGAGCCACCCTGAGTTGCCGCTCAAGATTGGCTTTGTAAATATTCAACTGGTTCTGGCGTATTGAGATGGCAGTTCCCTTCGCTGAGGATTTGGTGACCGGAGTGGCTGACGCCACTTTTGCCGAGGCCTGAGCTAAAGAATAAGAAGGAATCACGGTTACAAAGATCGTGACTATTAGAAAAGTTATTCCTGATCTAAGAACAGTCATCATATTCCCCCTGCCCTACCTCAATATGCCCATCTGACGTTCAAGGGTAGCGCGGTTCAGCTTGTAACCAATCAGGGATGTGTAATAATCACCTTCGGAGAGAGACAGTTGCCTCTGAGCGTCCAGCACTTCAACGTAAGTTGCAACCTGTTCCTTGTAACGCTCCTGATTTATTCTGAAATTTTCACGACGAAATTCAACTGCCTTGCGGTTATCGAAAATATCGCTTTCAGATCGTCTCATGTCCATATAGGACTGTTTAACATCATTCATGATCTGTTCGACAAGCTGTTCGCGAGCGACAAATGACCTGGCCTCACCTACACGCCGTTCCTGGACTGTCATGCGTCTTCTGAAAAAATCAAAAGTCCAGCTCAAGGTTCCCTGAAGCGTCCATGTGTTGACTCCTTCGGGGTCAAAGGTATTCCAGTCGTCGTTTATTCGGGCTGCTGTCGCCCTGGCGCTTACGTTGGGAAGCAAATCGCCCTTTGCGACCTTGATCAGGGCGAGCGCCTGGTCCACAGATATGTTCGCCTGCCGAATCTCAAGACGATTTCCGGCTGCTATAGCGTAAATCTGAGGAATTTCATATTCACTAGGCTGGTATGAGAGATCTTCCACTATCTTTGTGGGTGTTTCCTGAGGGTTACGCAGCAAATAGTTCAACTGGGCTGTCTGTTTCTGGATGTCCGTAATCGCCTGGGTTCTCTGGATTCGTGCCTGGGCGAGCTGCCCTTCAGTGGAAAGCACATCTACTTTTGGCACAACTCCAGCCTTGTAGAACTCCATCGTCTGGTTACGCAAGGCCTCCAGCGCTCTGACCGATTCATTGGCCACCTGCAAAAGCTTCATTGCCAGCATGACACCATAGTAGGCGTCGTTTACATCGAGTATGAGGTTCTGCCGGTTCACTTCTGCCTGTATAGCAGTGTAATCAACTCCAAGCCTGGCAAACTTGTACTCGTTGATCAGCTTGCCTCCGCTGAAAATAGGTTGAGTCAACGTCAAACTGGAATTGAATTGCCTGTATGGATCTATGCGGTAAATTTTCCGGATGCTAGTCGTGGGATCAGATCTGGATGTGGTATAATACCTACTAGGATGCGGCCCACTAAGCGCTTGTAGCCAACCCACGTTTTCGTACCTGTCAAATGCAGCCTTGTATCCCAGATCGATGGTGGGGAAGAAGTCCGAAAAGGCTTCTCGTCTAACATATTCTTTTTCCTGAATTGCGAGTCTGGAATCCGCCATTCGGAGGTTTCGCAATACAGCCAGTTCCACAGCCTGATTGAGATCAATTTTTAGCAGAGGATCATTTGAACGATAAGTGGGTTCCCTCATAACGACCGGTCTGACATTTCTTGGAAATGACTGGTCGATATCAGAACTGAAACCGCTGAGTGGTCTCTTGTCATCCGTGCTCGACGTCGATGAGGAAGCAGCCGCTTTGAGTTGATTTGGCGCCGGGGATCTGGGAGAGTCCAGGGCTCCTCCTGATTGCGATGATCTGACATTCGAGGCCAGTCCCTGAGACATTCCCTGAGCCATCGTTTCTGACGGGTGAAAAGCCAGAAGCAGGGCAAAAATTATCAGACCAGACAACGGCCTTTGTATATCCATACCGAAAATTCCTCCAATGAAGGACAGAAAAAACCGAAAAATAAATATTTTTAAATCTTCTCCACACGCTCGAAATAAAGTAGCTCTCTTTGATGTTGGCTTCTTTTTTGTCCAAAGGGGCCATTCATGAGCTGATGTCGGCAAAAATCCCTTTCCTGGCCCAGGATCCGCAAGATGTTCGTCATACTATCGCAGGCATTTCGATAGCGCCGGCGTCAGCCATCAGAGTTTCCTGGCAAACTTGTCACACCATCATCTTCGCAAAAACCTTTGCGTTTCCAATCAGGTTTGAAATCAGTATCTTCTCGTTAGGAGCGTGGGCCCATCCTTCCATACGTTCCCAGACAACGGCCGGAAGACCGGCCTTTCTGAAAAATGTTGCAACGGTTTGACCACCAATTCCCTGAGGTCTTGGCTGGACTCCGTAAACTTCCTGGATAGCCTGGGCCAGAGCTACCACCACAGGAGCATCCGGAGCTGTTGCGTTTGGAGATTCACTTCGGAGATACTCCTCCACCGATATTTCTACACCCTGAGCCGAGGCTATCCCCGAAGACACTTCTTTCATCACAGCCAGAACGTCATCAACCTTGGTCTCCGGCAATATTCGACTGTCAAAGAAAAACACGTCTTCTCCGGGGATGGTATTCACATTAGGCACATTTGCGTCTTTGCGTGTGGGCTCGAATGTGCTGACCGGCGGATTGAAGAATGCGTTCTCATTATTGAATTTATGGTGTAGCGCCTCATCCAGCGCAGTAATAAGCTGTGCGGCCGCTCGCAAGGTGTTCTTGCCCTTGTCTGGCCTGGAGGCATGCGCCTGTTGGCCTTTGACACGGAAACGCACGTGATAGAGATGCTTTTCTGCTATCTCCATAACATCGCCATCCTTGTTTCCGGCATCAGGAACGAGTATCAGATCATCCTTTCCAAACAGTTCAGGTCGTTTCTTCAGTATGTAGTCCAGGCCGTACAGACTTCCTGACTCTTCATCAGAAACCAGGGCCAACCCCACGTTAACCCCCAGACCGCATGTCTCTTTAACCGCCTTTACCGCATATATGCTCGAGGCCACCGCCTGGCCGTTGTCTTCAACACCACGACCGATAAGGTAACCGTCCTTGACATAAGGTTTAAACGGGTCGGCCTCCCACAGACGAAGCTCCCCCACTGGAACAACATCGATGTGACTCAATATCCAAAGGGTTCTGGATGAGTCTCTTCCTTTGAACATTGCCAGAAGGTTGGGACGAATACTGTCAGGGACCCTGTCATCGGGGGCGTGAACCTCCTCTACCCTATCAGGGGACAAAGACATAACCATGTTCTTGACGGGGATATACTTTGTCATTTCACCAGTCCCACCGTTGTCAGGACCCAAGGCGGGGATGGAACAGATGTGCGACAAAAATGACACACAATCATCCCTCAACTCATCCAATCTGAATGATGCGGACTGAAATCCCAAAAGCCCTCCTGCATAGAAAATAATCCGGAGCTTCACAGTACACGCCGCTCTGGGTCGATGATATCGCAGACATTGGTGATAAGTCAAGTTTGAAACGTCTCTGGACTAGTCTGAGTGTATCATGCTGATTTTAAGAGATTCTTCATTGAATGAGCTTGCGTTTTTTGTTGCGATGACCATAGTAAAGGTGTATAAGCAGGACGTCTGGTTCTGATTTTGACATCACATTCAGGAATAAATAAAATGCAGGCCTCACCGGTTCAAAACAGATCGGAAAGTGATCGCAAGCTAAAAAGACGCGAGCGTGAGAACCTTCGACAGCGCGCCGAAATATTTCAAGCCGCCTTAAAACTGTTTTCCGAAAAGGGCTATCACAATGTATCAATGAACCAGATAGCCGCTGAGGCTGAGTTTGGCATGGGAACCCTCTACAAGTTTTTTGATAACAAGGAGAGTCTGTACAAGGCGCTGATAATGGAGCAGGCCAGGAATTGTCATGAAGAGATAATACGGACTTTACGTGAGGATTCTGAGCCTTTGTCCACCATAAGGCGCTATATTGAAGTCCGCCAGGAAATTTTTTTCAGTAATTTGCCCCTGATGAGACTTTACTTTGCAGAGACAACAGGGGCGAGTTTCAATCTGAAATCCGGTTTGGACAAGGACATCCTCAAGTTGTATGATGAATTGATATACGAGTTGAAATCCATATTCGAACGAGGCGTAGCTCTCGGAGTTTTCAGGAGACTCGATGCCCCGAGTATGGCTTTGGCTTTGGAAGGGGCTCTGAAAGCCCTGCTTTGGCGCTTTATTGATGATCCATCTGCTGATGCAGAATTAGAAAACACCTCTATTTTAACAGACATATTTTTCCGTGGCGTATTGGCTCCTGGTCAAGAAATAGAAGTCTTCCCGTGGAGCGAGCCTCAGTCCGCAGAGTCAAAGTGAAAATAGTGTTGAGATCCATATTGGGTGGGCTGGCTTAATTGCATTTTTTTCAGTCATGGACCTTATGATGAAAACTGGGTTAACAACAGGTAAACATCTGCTGGAGCTACCAATGAAACAATCCATCAGCGTTAGGACATGGCGTCCTGAAGCGACATCTCTCAAACTTACGATTGCATTTTTTATCATGATGTCAGTCACCATGTTCTGGGGTTGTGACAAGCCGAAACAGGCCGTAACCCCGCCCCCGCCGGAAGTTGTCACTTTCACGGTTCAGCCTGAAAGAATAGTCCTCATGACCGAGTTGCCCGGTCGGACTTCGGCCCATCGTATTGCCGAGATTCGCCCGCAGGTAAACGGAATAATCCAGAAACGACTGTTTAAAGAAGGGTCGGATGTTCAGCAGGGACAGGAGCTTTACCAGATAGATCCGGCTCCTTTTCAGGCGGCTTACGACAATGCGAGGGCGTCGCTGGCAAAATCGGAGGCGGCCCTTCCAGCCATTAAATCCAGGGCTGACAGATACAGAGGGCTTTTGGCTGAAAAGGCTGTAAGTCAACAGGATTATGACGACAGGGAATCCGCTTTGAAAACGGCGGAAGCTGATGTCCAGTACTGGAAAGCTGCCCTCGAGACAGCCCGGATCAATCTGCATTACACCAGGGTCACCGCTCCGATTTCCGGACGAATCGGAAAATCCAATGTGACCGATGGCGCTCTTGTGACTGCCTACCAGCAAATGTCGCTTGCAACAATTCAACAAATCGATCCTATATACGTCGATGTTCCGCAATCAACCACTGACTTACTAAAACTAAAGGGCAAGCTCGAGGAAGGGCAGCTCAACGTAGACGCAAAAGGTCAAAGAAAAGTGCAACTCTTCCTGAAAGACGGCTCGGAATTCCCTTTCGCAGGAACCCTACAGTTTCGCGATGTGACAGTTGATCCATCGACTGGATCAGTCATCCTCAGGATAGTCTTTCCAAATCCTGAAGGTGTGATGCTTCCGGGAATGTTCGTCCGTGCCCGTGTTCGTGAAGGTGTGGCTGAACAGGCCATTCTGGTTCCTCAACAGGCTGTAACCAGGGACCCCAAGGGAACCCCCAGCGTATATGTTGTGGAACCGGATGATCGAGTAAAAATGCGCATATTGAAACTGGACAGACCGATAGGCGATAAATGGCTCGTAACTTCAGGGCTTTCCGCTGGAGAAAGGGTAATAGTGGAGGGGTTGCAGAAGGTTCGACCGGGAGCGCTGGTAAAAGTGGTTCCATGGACTCCACCTCAGAGCGCTTCGCAGCAGATCACTCAGAAGCCTCAGGACAAAGGCGCACGTGATGGCGCTCCGAATTATGACAAAAAGGCTGGGGGGATCTGATGCTATCCAATTTTTTTCTGGATCGCCCGGTGTTCGCCTGGGTCATTGCCATAATAATGATGGTGGGAGGCGCACTGGCCATTTACAATTTACCTATCGCACAGTACCCGCCTATTGCTCCACCGTCTATTTCCATACAGTCATTTTATCCTGGCGCATCGGCTGAAACAGTTGAGAACAGTGTCACCCAGATAATTGAGCAGAAGATGACGGGTTTTGACAAGATGCTTTATCTGTCATCAACCAGTGATTCTTCCGGCACATCCAGAATCGAACTCACATTCGCTCCGGGCACAGATCCTGACCTTGCGTGGTCCCAGGTTCAGAACAAGTTGCAGCTTGCGATGGCCAGCCTGCCTGAGGTAGTCCAGAGGCAGGGCGTGAAGGTCAGCAAATCCACCAAGAATTACCTGCTCATAGTTGGGCTGATCTCTGAGGATGGTTCCATGGATGGAAACGATCTAAGGGATTATGCGCAATCAACTCTTGAGAAGGTGTTGGCCAGGGTTCCAGGGGTGGGAGAGGTAGAGAACTTCGGAACTCAATACGCCATGCGTGTCTGGATAAATCCGGACAGTCTTACTGAATACTTTTTGACTATAGAAGACGTCATCAAGGCCCTCCGGGCATACAATGTTGAAGTTTCTGCGGGTCAGTTCGGCGGAACCCCCGCAGTAGCGGGGCAGCGACTGAACGCATCCATAATTGTTCAAAACCTTTTAAAAACACCCGAGGAATTCGCAAATATTCCTATCCGGATGAATCCCGACGGCTCTGTTGTGAGGATCAAGGATATCGGTCGCACGGAGTTGGGAACGGAAACGTATGATGTTGATGCTTTATACAACGGTATGCCGTCTGCAGGTATGGCCATTCGACAGGCTGCAGGCGCAAACGCTCTAACGACAGCTAACGCCATCAAAAACAAACTGGATGAAATGAGTCGGTATTTCCCTCCTGGAATGAAGGCAGTCTATTATTACGACACCACCCCGTTTGTCAAAGTGGCCATAAGAGAAGTTGTCAAGACACTTTTTGAAGCCATACTGCTTGTTTTTCTGGTCATGTACATTTTCATGGGAAATATTCGCGCCACGCTTATACCCACCATTGCGGTCCCGGTTGTCATTCTGGGGACTTTCGCTATCTTGGGGCTATTCGGTTTTTCCATCAACATGCTGACCATGTTCGGTATGGTGCTCGCTATCGGTCTGCTTGTCGATGACGCAATCGTGGTTGTTGAGAACGTCGAGAGAATAATGCACGATGAGGGTTTGTCCCCGAGGGAAGCCACGAGAAAATCGATGGGGCAGATCACAAGCGCACTTATAGGCATAGGACTGGTTCTGTCCGCGGTTTTCGGGCCAATGATGTTTTTCGGGGGATCAACAGGAGTGATATACCGACAGTTCTCAATAACCATCATATCCTCAATGATGCTGTCTGTTGTTGTGGCGCTGATTCTGACCCCCGTATTATGCGCAGGTCTACTGAAACCGCTCCCTGGTGGCCACGGACATGTTGAAAAGGGATTCTGGATACTCAAGCCATTTTTCAGATGGTTCGACTCCCTCTTCCTCTCGGCCACTAACACATATCTGAGGGTTGTAGGGAACGCTCTATCGCGTAAAATGCCTTACCTGATGCTGTATCTGGCCATAGTAGTGTCAATGGTGGTTCTGTTCCAGCGTATGCCCACAGCGTACCTTCCGGACGAGGATCAGGGACTCATATTCGTCCAGGCAGTCCTCCCCGGAAATGCTACTTTGGAGCAGACCAAGGAGGTGCTGGACAAAGCCAAGGATTATTTTCTCACCAATGAAAGCGACGCCGTGCTTTCTGTGACTACCGTGGCAGGGTTCAGTTACTCAGGACGCGGCCAGAACATGGGGCTGGCTTTTGTGAGGCTTAAGGACTGGGATGTCAGGAACAGACCTGAACTCAGAGCGGATCGTCTCGTGGGAAGAGCCATGATGAGATTTTCCCAGATACGAAACGCCATGGTCTTTGCGTTTACGCCTCCCTCGGTTATAGAACTGGGCAACGCGAAAGGATTTGATTTTCAGCTGCTGGACAGAAGCGGTCTGGGGCATGAAGCATTGATGAATGCCAGAAACCAGGCTCTTGGAATGGCGGCTCAGGACCCACGACTCAGAGCAGTCCGGCCAAACGGTATGAATGATGTCCCTGAATACAGGATAGACATTGATTGGGAGAAGGCAGGCGCTCTTGGAGTCAACATATCAGCCATTCACCAGACAATTTCTGCTGCTTTCGGCTCGGCCTACGTCAATGACTTCATACAGGGAGGAAGGGTCAAGAGGGTTTACCTTCAGGCTGACGCTCCATACCGCATGATGCCCAATCAGCTGGACAAGCTGTACGTGAGAAACAATGAAGGGAAGATGACGCCATACTCTTCATTCGCTTCGGGCCATTGGACATCAGGCTCACCCAAACTGGAGCGTTATAACGCATTCCCATCCATCAATATATGGGGTGAAGCAGCGCCTGGAAAAAGTTCGGGAGAAGCAATGAAGGCTATGGAAGAAATAGTCTCAAAGCTCCCCCAAGGTATCGGCTATGACTGGACAGGTCTGTCCTTCCAGGAGAGACTGGCAGGAGCCCAGACCGGGCCACTTTACGCTTTTTCCATTCTTGTCATTTTCCTGTGTCTGGCCGCTCTTTATGAGAGTTGGCCTATTCCTCTGGCCATTTTGCTTACATTACCGCTGGGCGCCATTGGTGGAGTAATTGCCACAAGCATGCGCGGACTGCCCAACGACGTCTATTTCCAGATAGGCCTTCTTGCTACTCTAGGATTGACCACGAAGAACGCTATTCTGATCATTCAGTTTACCAAAGCTCTGGTCGAGGACGGTGTCGATCTTATAGAGGCTACGCTTGAGGCCTCCAGGCTGCGAGTTCGACCAATCATAATGACTTCTCTGGCTTTTGGATTCGGGGTCCTGCCGCTTGCCCTGGCAACCGGAGCGGGCGCCGGCGCTCAAAACGCCATCGGGACTGGTGTGCTCGGAGGTGTCGTTACCGCCACAATGCTGGTGACATTATATGCGCCGTTATTCTATGTCATTGTTTATAAAGCATTTTCCAAACGCAAAGAGGTAATCCGTAAACCCGAACCGATCGGCCAGGAGTCCTAGCATTACCCAAGGGCTATTTTTGGGGGACAATTATTGCATCTCATGCTGTAGAACTATTGCATTGTTACACAAATTGAATTAATGTAGCATACATGAATCAAAATTACTGTAAAAGTGTTATGACATGAGTTGCGCTACCAATATCAGAACAGACTACACTGCTTATGTTAATAAAAAAATTAGTCTTTTCTTTTTACTGACCGGATTGCTGGCGGTTATTTCGATTTATTCCATATCCGCTGGTTCCTACAGCATTCCGGCGCTAAATGTTATCAATTCGTTAATTGGTAAAGGATCAGGCCCCGAAGACATCGTGATCTGGAACATAAGGGCGCCCAGAATAGCAGCGGCATTAATTGGAGGCTGGGGCCTCGCCCTCTCAGGTGCGGCAATACAGTGTCTCTTAAAGAATCCTCTTGCTTCTCCGTTCACGTTGGGTGTGAGTCATGGGGCCGTTTTTGGCGCAGCATTTGCGATAGTAATCCTCAACGCCGGCATGGTCCCTCACGCTCCCGCCAACACCGGCTCTTCAGCGGTTCTTAATATAAGCAATCTTTATTCTGTGACATTATTCGCCTTCCTGGGGGCCATGATCGCCACTGGGGTTATTCTTCTCCTGTCATCGATTAAGAAATTGTCATCTGAAACAATAATTTTGGCCGGCGTGGCATTGTCCTCACTTTTTGTTTCGGGGACTATTCTTCTTCAGTATTTCGCCAGTGATGTCGAGGTGGCGTCCATAGTCTTCTGGACATTTGGTGATGTCGGAAGGCTTAACTGGCCAGAAGTATTCATAATTCTTGGTTCTGCAGTTTTAGTAACCTCCTACTTTGCTTTAAATAGCTGGAACATGAACGCTCTGTTGGCTGGAGATGACGTGGCTGGATCGCTGGGAGTCAACGTGACTTTGGCGCGAGTCCTGGGCATGATAATGGCCACTCTGGTCACGGCTTTGATTACTGCTTTCATGGGTGTTATAGCCTTTCTCGGGCTATTGGCTCCACACATAGCTCGCAGGCTTGTCGGTCCGGATCACCGTTTCCTGATACCACACTCATGCCTGATGGGCGCCCTTCTGCTACTTGTTTCAGACACACTGGGCAGGACTATGATCGGTTCCGGAACACTACCTGTGGGAGTCCTGACATCATTTATGGGAGCGCCCCTGTTTTTGTATCTTCTGGTAAGGGGGCGCCAGATATGATTCTTTCAGTCCAGGGGATCAGTTTCAGTTATAACAGCCATCCTGTGCTTGAAGGAGTAAGTTTTGAGCTGGACCGTGGCCAGATACTCGGGGTTCTCGGAGTGAATGGCGCCGGTAAGTCCACGCTGCTCAAGTGCATAAACAAAGTGCTGAAACCAACCAGAGGCGTGATACTACTCAACGATGAGGACATATTGAGCCTTGGCGGAAGGCGCATAGCCAGGCGCATCGGATACGTCCCACAGAAATACTCCGAAGATAATCTGACGGTCTTTGACACCGTCTTGCTCGGGCGCAAGCCTCACATCAAATGGAGCGCTGTAAAAAGGGATTACGACATAGTGGAGCGCATACTGCACACGATGAAACTGGACAGGTTCGCTCTGCGTAAGGTTTCGGAACTTAGCGGCGGCGAGTCGCAGAAGGTCATCATAGCACGCGCTCTTGCTCAGGAGCCCGACATTCTTCTGCTCGATGAACCTACAAGCAATCTTGACGTCAAGAACCAGATAGAGGTGATGGGATTGATAAAGGATGTTGTTCACCATCATGATGTCACTGTAATTGTCACGATGCATGATCTCAACCTTGCATTGAGATACACCGACAGACTTCTTATGATCAGGGAAAACACCGTTTATGCTTCTATCATGTCCAATCAGGTTACGCCAAAAATAATTCATGAAGTGTATGGTATAAACGCTATCCTTGCAGACGTAAACGGTTATCCAGTGGTGGTGCCTCTCGAAAATGACGTTCATACCCATCACTCACATTGATGAATGTCATCTCCCGTGGTCTCGGCATGCAAACAATTAATTCTGTTGATTGAAGGGAAACGTAATTGAGAAAACTCATCGCCTTTTGGTTCATTTTTGCGACCATGTTTGGCTTGTCGGACTCGTGTTTATCGCAGAAACCCGAGATTGAAGTTTCAGACATGGCCGGCAGGCTGGTAAAGGTTCCTGTCGATCCACAGAGAGTAGTAGCGCTTGGACCCGGCAGCCTTCGGCAGATCGTTTACCTCGGCTGTCACGACAGAGTAGTCGGAATTGAACAATTTGAGAAAAGCTCTGCCTTGGGAAGGCCATATATGCTGGCATATCCGGAATTGGCCAAGTTACCCACGATCGCTCCAGGAGGTGGGAAAAATACTAATACGGAACCTGACCTTGAAGCTACTCTCAAAGTCAGACCGGACGTGATTTTTGTCTCGTACATGGATGCTGCCAAGGCTGATTCTCTTCAGAGCAAGCTCGGCATCCCCGTGGTGGTTTTGTCCCAAGGCAGATTTGCAGGATTTGACGAAAAGATTTTCGATTCACTCAAAATAGCCGCCAGAGTTCTGAACGTGGAAGCCCGCGCCGACAGCATCCGAAAATTCGTTGACGACGCCAGAAAGGACCTTAGCGCACGGGTGGGAGACAAACAGTCTCAAACAGGGCCTTCAGTATATGTTGGAGGCGTGGGTTTCCGTGGACAACAGGGTATAGAAAGTTCTGACGCCGACTACATCTCCCTGGAATGGGTTAAGGCCAATCATGTCGTCAAGGCTCTGGGAAAAACTGAACATGTCTTCATAAACAAGGAACAACTACTCGCCTGGAATCCCGACGTGATTTTCATTGACGGATCCGGATTGACTCCTGTCTTGCAGGATTATCAAAAGAATCCCGATTATTACCGGTCATTGAAAGCAGTCATGGAAGGACGAGCCCACGTTTTGTATCCTTTCGTGTTCTATGTTGCAAATATTGACACAGCGATTGTCGATGCTTATGCAGCGGGAAAAGTTCTGCATCCGGACAAGTTTGCAGACATTGATGTCAGAGCCAAGGCGGACGATATCTACCGCTTTTTCATAGAAAAACCGGCCTATCAACTGATGGAAAAGGACTTTGGCCCCCTGATCTCAAACAATGTCTTCAGGTAGCAAGAGTGGCTTCGCCTTTCATGCCGGAGATTAATGAGTCCGGTCGTAAATGGCGTTTGAGAAGTTGGCAAATTCTTGAGGTGAGAGTGTCTCTGCCCGCCGTCCGAGGTCCACGGCGGATTGTTGAGCGGCAGCTTGAATGTCCTCTAGAGACAGACCGTGAGCTGTCATGGATTTTAGATTATTTCTCAACGTCTTGCGTCGGGATGCAAAAGCCGCTTTGACCAGACGCGTGAGTAATCTGTAATCTGAGACATTGATACCGGGCCCTCGGTCGAAGTCGATCCTTATAAGGGTCGATGAAACTGCTGGAATTGGATAAAAGGCCTTGTTCGGTATGTCAAATAGTCTTTGAACGGATGAGCGTATGCCAAGCAGAACACTTAGTGTGCCGTATTCCTTCCCCCCTGGGTCTGCCATAAAACGCTCGGCGACCTCCTGCTGCAGCATTATTGTCAGGGAACTGAAAATGTCACTGTTGTCCTGAAACATGAAAACCAGGCGACTGGACACGTTGTACGGCAGATTAGCCACCACACGAAGCCGCCCTACTCTCTGAGCCAGTTCACGAAAGTTGAACTTTAAGGCGTCGGCATGGAGCAGTTCCACATTTTCAACGCTTTCAAACCTCTTCTGAAGTTCTCTAAAAAAACCAGAATCTATTTCAATAGCTATGACCCTGGACCCAGAACCGGCCAGGACTTGGGTCAAGGCTCCCAGGCCTGCGCCTATCTCCACGATATATTCACCCGGAACAACAGACGCTTCATGAACGATGCGATCAAGATAATGCCTGTCTACAAGCAGATTTTGGCCGAGCCACTTTTTTGGAGCCAGCTTGTTCTCGCGAAATGTTTTTATCGTATCATGAATATTTGACACTCTTTCCACCCTGGCCTTTTTTCATTTTCCCACACAGAACCGGTCAAATATTCTGTCCAAAACATCGTCAGTGAATTTCTGGCCGGTAATTTCATCTATCTTGTCACAAGCCGATTTTATCTCGAAAGATACCATTTCGAGGGGACCGGGCGATCCAAGCGTTTGAAGCGCGTTTTTCATATTTTTATACGCCGATTCCATAAGCAGTACAGCCCGATCGTTCAGGCTGCCCTTTTCGTTAAATGTGACATCCCCCTGAATGGTTTCGCCCATTGAGGACAGTTTTCGCTTCAACTCCTCAATCCCCTGCGTTGTTTTCGCACTGAGCATGACCATTGAATCAGGTGAGACTTCTTCAGGCAAAAGGCTTTCAAAAACATTTTCTTTATCGATCTTGTTCAGCGCAAAAATCTTTGGCTTGGACTCAACCGATTTCAGGACCATCCTGTCATCATCGTCCAACGGTTCACAAGCGTCGAGAACTACTATAGCCAGATCGCTTTCTTTGAGCCATTTTATGCTTCTTTCAATGCCCTCTTTCTCGATGAGTTCGGGATGCTTTCTGACCCCGGCTGTGTCCCCAAGAGCTATGATCACTCCGTTGATACACGCCCTCTCCGAAACAGGATCACGTGTAGTGCCCGGAATTGGGGATGTTATCATGCGATCCGAACCGAGTAGCGCATTAAAAAGGGTAGACTTGCCAACATTGGGCTTCCCGGTAATTACGGCGGTCAATCCCTTATTTCTGAATTTCCCCGACCTGGAGTCTTTCAAAAGGCTTTCGGTTTTAGTCAGGACACTTTTGAGATCAGTCACAGGGTGAGGCCGCTCTCCTTCCTCGTCATCATCAAAATCCAGGAAGGCTTCGAGTTCAGCAGCTATCTCCTTGAGTTCGGATGATATTAGCGTGATCTCTTCAGAGAGATTGCGATCTATACGTAAACGGGCATCATCCGCCTGGGCGAGAGTTTCGGAATCAATGAGATCAATAACTGCTTCCGCCTGAATAAGGTCCAATCTACCTGAGAGAAAGGCTCGTCTTGTGAACTCTCCCCTATGCGCAAGACGCGCCCCTGACGACAGAATCAGGTTTATTGCCCTCTGAAGAATGACAGGACTCCCATGAAGGGTCAATTCGACCACGTCTTCGCCGGTATAAGACCTCGGGCCTCGCATTGCGACTGCAATTCCATCATCGACCAATTGCCTGGTTTCCGGGTGAATAAAAAAGCCATAAGTGGCTCGCCGATCAAGCAAATGAATATCGTCAAGCTGTGCAGATTTAAAAAAGGAACCTGTTATGGAGATCGCCTGAGGTCCGCTTAAACGGATCAATCCAACCCCTGAGCGCCCCGGAGGACTTGAAAGAGCCACGATTGTGTCATTTTCATATTCTCTGTCGAACATTTTCCACTTAATTGTTCCCGCCATCACCAATTAATGGCTGACCCGTAATGCGCATCACGGCTGAATTCTTCGGGGAGTAATAGCCAATGACTCAACAGCAACAAAACAAAAAAAGGCGGGATAGCCCGCCTTCGGTTTTCACTGCCTTAAAAGTTCATCACGCAAAACCATCTGGTCTTGGGGTTCGAAACCAGGTCCGACGATGAGTCAGCATGATGTTGATATTCACTCTTAGCAATAGTTAAATAATCTAAGAAGGTTATTTCCCTGCTTCAGCTTCGTCAGCCTGGCCACCGGCATCATCTTTCTTAGGCGCAAGCACTGTAGCCAATGCGATAGCCGCGTCAGTAGCAGCCTTTACTCCTTCAGGAAGCTTTATTTCACCGACGTGAATGGAGTGGCCCATTTCTATCTTGGAAACGTCAACCACTATGACATCGGGAATATTATCGGGAAGGCATGATATTCTGATTTCCCTGGCCACCGGTTGAAACATTCCACCCTTTTCAACACCGATCGCCTTGCCCACGAATTCCAGAGGAGTGACAACCTCAATCGCTTCATCCATAAACACCTGAATAAAATCAAGGTGTAACACTCTTCCGTCCACTGCTCTGGTCTGTTTGTCCTTCAAAAGAGCGGTCCTGCTGATTTCGCCGGCCTCTGTCATGATCTTTAGATCAAATAGTGGGTTGTGCCCCGCTCTCTCCATTTTCGTAACAAAGTCATGAGCGTCTACAGCCAGATTTATGGGTTCAACCTTTTTCCCATAAAATATGGCCGGAGCCTTGGCAGCGGCTCTCAATCTCCTGCAGGGGCCTTTGCCGGTCTCGTATCTTTGCTCGACATCCAATGTAATCTTGTTCACAATGCCTCCATGCTTTCGGGACTACGAACTCTTGATCTATCGAGCGCGGCCCCAACTGTTCATTATACAAATAATTCAGAGACTGAAACTTCTCTGTGAATTCTGCTAATCGCCTCTCCGAGTAAGGGGGCCACGGACTCTACCTGCAGTTTGGAGCAAATTGCGGCTTTTTGTTGAGTCGGGATAGTATCCGTGATGTATATTTTCTGAATGGGCGAATTGTTTATGCGGTTCACAGCCTCACCGGAAAGGACAGGATGAGTGCAGCACGCGCTAATATTTTGCGCTCCGGCCTTCTCCAGCGCAATAGACGCCTTAACCAGCGTGCCGGCAGTATCGACCATGTCGTCAAACAAGACTGCGTTCTTGCCCGCAACGTCCCCAATAACGTTCATCACTTCGGATTCGTTGGGCTTGGAGCGTCGTTTATCAATTATGGCCAGGTTTGCTCCAACACGCTTGGCAAAGGCCCTTGCCCTTTCAACGCCACCGGCGTCAGGAGAAACCACAACACAATCAGCGCCCGCATTTTCAGCCCTGACCGACTCCGCCATGATCGGGCTGGCATAAAGATGATCCACCGGAATATCAAAAAAACCCTGAATCTGGCCGGCATGAAGATCGATTGTCAAAACCCTGTCGGCGCCGGCCGCCGTGATTATGTCCGCAATGAGCTTTGCGGTAATAGGCGCCCTGCTGGCGACCTTCCTGTCCTGGCGGGCATATCCGTAATATGGCATTACTGCTGTTACGCGGCTGGCCGAAGCTCTCTTCAGAGCGTCGATCATCACCAGTAATTCCATAATGTTGTCATTGACTGGGTAACAGGTGGACTGGACAACAAAAACGTCCATTCCCCTTACATTCTCCTTAAATTCAACCTGTATCTCCCCGTCACTGAATTGCCCCACCATGACCATTCCCAATGGGATGCCCATATACTTGGTTATGGACTCTGCCAACGGAATGTTAGAATTACCGGAGAATATCTTCAGCCCTACTCTCATGACGATGTCCTCTGCGACGGGAAAACTATCTGTAAAACAGTCATATTATGACGAGACAGTGAAACTGTCAATAAAATTATGAAATATTACCATTTTCCCAAAAATGGACCTTGCGATGTGTAATTTGCCCCGTAGTTTTTTTTGTGTTAGTTTGATCATAAAAGAACACATTCGATGAGGGAGGCCACGTATGAAAACGCTTAAGGTGTTTTTGTCGTTACTGACAATTATAGCTTTTCTGGCTCCGTTTGCTGATGCGGCCACAACGGAGCGGATATCGAGAACTCCAAAAACAGTTTACAACAAGACACATCAGTGCGTCATGGTGTGTCAGGGTGACAGACCGGCCTTGGAAACATTAGAGACTGGCCTGGCTTACCTGCTGGACATTCCATTGGCGATAATAAGCCCTATAACCTGCCCCATAGTGACTCCACTACTGGAGAAATATGACTCCGGACCTGACAGAAGTTATTACATAGAAAAACGTTAGGTTAATGTTCGTATTGCGTATTTTTTGATCGGGCGTTCTGGACCGCAATGAGCCAGTCACAAAACCAGACGATGTTTTGGTTACAACGGATCACCCTCTGGGATGGCCTTATTTACTGCCGTTCACCAAAGTAAAAGCGAATTTTGCGCATGATATGGTCTGTCATTCCCGTGAAAACGGGAATTCCGTGATTCTGACGCTCTAGTTCTGGCCGTATCCACCAAGTATACCATTTTCAATGATAAGTTCATTTCTACAAAACTTTTGAGAAACGCTGAAATGCTCCGTTTACTGAACCGGAGCATTTCATGCGATAGACCTGCAATGTTCGGCATGAGGATTAGTGATTTATTTCAGGACGAAGCACTTCTCATCGCCCACTTCTCCTTTGACATGAGCTTCCAGTTGTTTGACAGGTATTTCCTTTAGTCGGTATATGATTTCCCACTCTTTTGTAACCGGACTCCAGGAATATTGATCCAGAGCAACTTTCTTGCCTTTCTGAATATAAAGCAGCATATACCACCCGCCATAAAGCTTCGAAAAACATGTTTTTACATGTTTCACGTTAGGGATGAGCCGTGCAAATTCCATCGCAAGTCGGTTCACCTCATCCTTTTCGATCAAATCAACCCCCGACTCCCCATCTGGTTTGGTTTTTTGAGTCTGCTGAGATTTCAACTGCTGAGGAGTGGGAGGTGGTTCAAGGAGTTTCTTGAGTTCTTCATCTGAGGCGCCATGGGGTTTTTCGAGAGACTGCGCTGGAGCGGATGACTGGACCTTGGGCTGGGAATCCGCTGCAGGCTGATCTGTTTTGGCGGCTTTTGAACCAAACGAACATCCTAGGGCGATCAAGGCGGAAAGCACTATCAACAGCCCTGAAAACTTGAACAAGTATCTCATAAAATAGTCCCAGTGGTATGACTTTTAACGAAAGAATGTTTAATCATAGCACTTGGAGAACTATTTTTCAATGCTAACGTGAAATCTGAAACTGAGGCTCGAGTCCTGGATTCAGTCCGCCTTACCCAGTTTACGTACAATTTTTCGCCAACCTGAGGCCAATATTATGGCAAGTTTGATGAAGCGGGAACCAAGATCCCGTCCCGCTACAACGTGGGCATGGAGATGAAATATGACCTGCCCTCCACCTTTATTCACATTGATGAAAAACCTGTAACCGGAATCAGCCACGCCAAAATCGCTGGCAATGATTTTTGCCACTTTCCCAAGATGACTGAGCAGAATATCCCCATCAGGGACGTCGTTGAGGGTCGGTATATGTTTTCTTGGAACTATCAGGATGTGAATCGGAGAGGCAGGATTGGCGTCGTGAAAAGCTACTACAATGTCATCCTGATAAACAATCTTTGCAGGAAGTTTGCCGCTAATGATTTTACAGAATATGCAATCAGACATATGATATTCCTATAGATTGAACAGCGTCATTACGGAGAGACGAAATGTGAGGACAAGTGGTGCTCACCGGCGCTCTTTTCGGATTCGGCGCCAACACATCATTGCACAACATGATTGGAAACAACTCTTTCAAAAGGGATGTTAAGTCCAGCCATGGAACAATGCGCCACTTGCCGGCAAAACGAACCAGCGCCACCGCCACTATGCTCTCACTGGTCAGACTAATAAAGTCGACTGCGCATGTCTATTCTTTTTGAAGATGTCTTCAT
>CAYNZA010000051.1:6752-19047 GCA_964401595.1 uncultured Desulfomonile sp. | reverse complement strand
CCACCGCCAGGCCCAATCCCATTCCCTTGGCCGCGCCTCTGGGTTTTGTGCTGAAAAATGGGTCAAAGATTTTGGCCAGAGTGACTTCATCCATGCCACAACCAGTATCTGAAACTGTAATGACAACATAATCGCCGGGGCTGCAGTTGAGGTAAGACTTACAGCCTTCAGAGTCTATGGTCACCTTTCGGGTTGAGATATCCAATTTGCCTCCACCCTGCATAGCCTCTGTGGCATTATCGACCAGATTGATGAGAACTTCGGCTATCTGGTTGACATCTGCCTCAATGATGGCGCTTTCATCGATTAGTTTAATTTCGACCTGGACATTGGATGGCACAGTTCTCAAAATAATGGCGTGTGAATTTCTGATTTCATCATTGAGATCTATTGGTTTTGGTAAAACCTGAGACTGCTGTCCAAACGCCAGCAACTTTGTGATAAGGTTCGCAGCCTGCATGGAGGTGTCAAAGATATTTTTGAGACTAAAATACTCTAAGCCCCCTGGATTGGCGTCATCCATCAACATTTGGCAGTGTCCGGTGATGACCTGGAGCATGTTATTGAAATCATGGGCAAGTCCACCGACCAGAGTTCTGAGTGAGGCCAACTTTTGAGATTGAAAAAGTTCGTCCTGAAGTTTTTCCTTTTCTTTCTCTGCGCTTACCCTTTCCGTAATATCCTGGATCACCCCGATTAGTCCGGCGACCTGCCCTTCAGAATTTGTGAAGGTGGCCTTGGATACGACCACCGGGCGAGTCGTTCCATCAGAATGTCTGATCATGTCCTCATACACGACAGAACCAAGACTGTTGAACAATTCCTGATCGGCCTGAAAATATTTGTCGGCTGCTTCCGGTGCGAAGACATCCCGTGAAGTTCGACCCACAATATTTTCTCTGGAACATCCGAAAAATGTCTCATACCCCCTATTACATCCTATATATTTTCCGTCTATGCCCTTAAACCAAATGGGATTGGGTATTGCTTCCACCAATGTCTGGAGAAATCTCAGGTGATCCTGCAGGAATTTTTCCGCTTCTTTTCGTGACGATATGTTTTGAAGCATGGCAACTGTGTAATCTACTGAACCATCGGATTTTCGCACACATCCAACAGACAAATTTGTCCATATTTCGTTGCCGTCCTTGCGGATGAACCTTTTCTCCATGAAATAGGTGTCAATTTCCCCGGCCAGAACCCTTTCGAACTGACTTATGTCGGCCTCACGGTCGTCAGGATGGGTCAATTCATCCCACGTCATGTGTGACAATTCCTCCCTGGAATATCCAAGCATGTCACATACTGTCGAATTAACCTCCAACCACCCCTTGTCCAATGAAGTAATTGCAATTCCAGTAAGCGGCAATTCAAAATAGCTTCTGAAGCGGGCTTCACTGGCCTTTAATTCATTTTCCGCAGTCTTACGCCCGGTAATGTCCCTGTTTGAACCTCTTCTGCCTAAATATTCGCCATTCCTGCCAAAAACGGCCTGACAAACATGGCTGAGCCATCGGACCTGGCCATTTTTGGTGACTATCCTGAAATCCAGATCGTGGCAGTCAAATGTTTTGTCCGGGGTGTCATGCACATAAAAATCTCGCAAAAAATGAGACTGATCATCCGGGAAAACTATCTCTAACATCAAATCAGGATTGGAGATGAAGTCTTCAGCCTTGTAACCCGTGATTCTTTCACAGGATGGGGATGAATAGACAAAGTTTCCTCCGGGATCCAGCCAATTCTCCCAGTCATGTGTAAAATCAGCAACTATATGGTATTTTTCCAGGTTACGATCGGCTTCCTCCTGCAGCTTTTCTCGCCACACGATCTCCTGCCGGAGGCGTTCGCGTTCTTCGCTCAACTCCCTGAATATCATTTCATAAGGTTGTCTGATTCCAGTTTCCAATATGGCCTTGTAAACGAAATAAAAGGCCCCTATCTTGAAGAAATGGCCGATAAGATTAAAGAAATCGTGCACGTTGACATAAGAGGTAAAAGCCAGTTCCGAGACTATTGTAAATCCTATGGACAGCGCCAACCAGTTGAAAATTTCAGAATTGAATCGTTCACGGTTTCTGACCAGCAGATATAATGACATCACCAGGATCACACAGATAACATATTCGCTGACAACCTTGAACGTTGTAAGTCCTGCTCCCTCAACATAACACGCCGGGAAAATCCCCCAGAGGAATATGCTAAGAAAAATGAATGCCACAATAGCGATGTAGCTCATCATCGCTATGGTCATATTCGGAGTCAATCGTAAAAATATGGGCGCCACCAGTAAGGAAATGCTTTGGAGGTATCTCGCAGCTATCCACAGCTGAGTAGGAAGATTGGCGTCGAATCCAATGAAAACGCCCATACCCTTATATGCAAGAGTATGGAACGTGTCTAAAATCGCGGTAAAGAAAAAGGCTAATCCCAAAAACATCAGGTAACCGTTTTGCAGCACTCTGCGGGAATTCCAGGTTACAATGAAAATCCCCACCCCTACCGAAATGCTAAAAATTTCGGCCAGGCTATGAAAAAGATTGTATGAGTACAAACTGCTCAGGTAGAGCCCTAATAAAACTCCTAGAGACACCAGTATGTTGAGAGGTAAATTCATACACGGGCCCAAATCCGGTTTTCTTGTGCGATCACCGATACAATCTATGTCTCCGCTATCTTTTGAAATAGCGGCTGAACAAATTGAGAATACCCTGAAGGATTCAGACTTACTCTTCAGTCATGATCGTCGATGGCCTTGAATACACATTCAACATCAGGGAAACATTCTGAAAAATTTACCTGATGAGATCCAGGGCTTTGTTGAGATCTTTCAAGCTGTCCTGAGTCTTGGATTTTATTTCGGAAAGCTTGTCCTTGGCTGCCTGATGACCTTGAGTAGCCGCTTTTTCCAGCCAGTCCGCCGCTTCTTTAGCGTCCTGCGCAATACCCTTACCCTCAAAAAGGAGTTCCCCAAGCTTGAATTGAGCATCCTTTAAGCCCTGTTCAGCGGCTTTACGGTACCACTTGGCCGATTCTGCCACATTTTGAGCCACTTCTTTGCCCGATTTATATAACTCACCCAATTTCATCTGGGCCTCGGCGTTACCTTTTTCCGCCAGGCTCTTGTAATATTCGAACGTCCCCTCCTTGGGTGAGGCCTGGTCTTGAGCAAAAGCCGGCCATGTCAATGAAGCAATCAGGATCAGACAAAAGAAGAGGCTGCTGAAACTCGTCTTGCCGATTGGCAAGCGCTTCCCTGCGACAAACAGATCACACATTCCCTTAACCATCGTTTACTCCTTATTTTTCATTAGACACTTGAATGAATACGGATGGGCATTTAAACAGAGGTGAAAATGACAGTGGGTCAATAACTCCCTCAATCGGGGCAATGGAAATTGGGAAAGCCAAGCACTATTGGACTCCCAGGAAGCTATTTGCAAATGTGACACCGGCAATGAAGCCATCACTGGCGGATAATATCCTTAGTTTGGGGCCTGACTGACGCTATCAGACCGAATCAATATCGCGCAATGTCCTGGACAAGTCTAGTCGGTTTTTAGACCATATTTTCTGAAAGCGGCTATCTGCTGGCATTATCGGTTCAGTACAACATCATTCACTGAAAGATCACTCTTTTTACCTTGACGACACGACCGATTTGCTGCTTCCGTATACCTGACCGGCATTGCAGGAACAGGTGAACCAGATATGAAAAAGACCATTCTCAAAGGGAAACAGATACTTGCGGTTGACGACGAGACGGACGTCCTCGAACTTATAGATGAGGAACTTGAGGAATATGGCGTAGAACTGGACACTTCAACCACCTACGATGACGCGGTGGAAAAGTTGGACGCGTTGACTTACGATCTTGCAATACTCGATATCATGGGTGTCAGGGGATTTGAACTTCTTGAGATCGCCGTCAAAAAAAATATACCGGTCGTGATGCTGACGGCCCATGCCATCAGCTCTGAATCCTTGAAAAAATCAATACAGCTGGGCGCTCGGGCCTACCTCCCCAAGGATAAGCTGGGAAGTATGATTCCTTTCCTGGAAGATGTCATCGAATTAAGTTATCAGTCTGCGTGGGCAAAAGTGTTTGAGAGGCTTGCAGGTCATTTTGGCCGCGCTTTTGGCCCCGATTGGAGACAGTCGGAGAAAGAGTTCTGGCAAAAATTTGACGAACAGGTAGGCTTGAACCAGTCCACAATAATCGAGAGATAGCCTGTCTGCAATGAAACAGAGCTTCAGGAATTCCTTGTTTTGAAACTAACTTTAAACAACATTGTTTTTTGTCCGTTTCCGAGCCCGGGCATTCGGGCTGCAACGGGAATGTTTACTCAGATCAGGTTGGCGTTTCCGTTCAGTTTATAGTGCGTAATGCGGTTATTATTAGTCATGCTTTTTATTCAACAATTAATTCGAACAGGTTGGTGAAAAAGCACTATGTCGGAACTTACAAGCGAATACAATGATGGCCCTAGGGTTCTTCTGGAATTCCTTCAGAAGCTCTGGTTTTTCAGTTGTTATGATAGCGAAGCCCTGGAAAAACTTACTAGAAACTCTTTGCTAGGTTTCTATCCCAAAGGAACGGTTATCTTGCGGCAGGATGTCAGTTCGCTGGATCGTCTTCTTTTGGTGGAGCGAGGGGCTGTCAGGTTGTACAGGCAGGACTCTGGAGATGGACAGGTTCTGTCTGATTTGCGCGGAGAGGGGGGGCTGGTCGGGGTAGACTCGATCCTGACAGGATCAAAAGCCTCACACTGCGTGGAGGCGGTAGAGGACACTTTCTGCTTCCTGATTGAAAAGGGACAATTCCTTCAGTTTGCGAGCGAAAACCCAACGTTTGCCGATCAATATTACAGGGGCCTTTCTCGAGACCTGGTGGGACAAACGTACTGTCAGTTGCGATCAGAAGTTCTGCGTGACAGCCTGTCTGATGAATTCAGGCTCGCATGCGCCAACGTAGGCGATACGGTGACAAGGGATCCGATAGTTATTGACAGTTCAGAGACAATCAACTGCGCAGCAAGATTGATGACCATCTCCGATGTGGATGTGCTGCTCGTCAGGGATTCGGGGAGCAGCATTGTAGGGATAATCTCGGACCGGGATTTGCGAAGTAAGGTTGTAGCGGAGCGATTAGACTACGACCTGTCGGTGGCCGAAATCATGACGCGCCCCGTAATATTTATTGACGCTGCGAATTCATGCCTGGACGCAGTGATGAGAATGCTGAAAAACGATATCCACCATTTGGTGGTGAAAAAGGGCAGCGAGACAGTCGGTGTGATATCGGCCCTTGATATCCTTGCATCTCAGGAGATTTCACCACTGTTCCTCATGGAGGAGATTGATCGCCAGACGCGCATTGAATCTCTCTACGGCTTGGGGAAACGTATTCCACAGCTAATTCGAAATCTGGTGGAAGTAGGGGCCAAAGCCCATCACCTAACCAGGATAGTGTCACTTTTGAATGACCATCTCATCGGTCGCATTTTAACTCTTTTGCAGGAACAGTTGGGGCAGCCTCCCGTCCCGTTCGCTTGGATGGTAATGGGTAGCGAAGGAAGAATGGAACAGACTCTCCGGACAGATCAGGACAATGCTATCATTTACGAAGATCCAGGTCCTTCATGGGAGACAACCAGGTCGGCCAAGCTATATTTTCGATCCCTGGGTAACCAGATCACGCCTCATCTGGTGGAATGCGGTTTTCCGCTGTGCAAGGGCGGATACATGGCTTCAAAGAGCGTGTGGAGAAAGCCATTCTCTGTATGGACAGGATATTTTAACGAATGGATGTCTACCGCAGACCAGTACGTCATGCTCAACGCCAAGATTTTTCTTGATTTTCGTTGTGGTTTCGGGGACGAAACTCTTACGGAGCGTCTGAGAGATTACGTCATGGATCAGGCCGCGAAAAACAGGTTCTTTATCAATCACCTCTCCAAAGACTCACTCATCATAAAGCCACCGCTCTCCTTTCTGAGAAACTTCATTGTGGAGCGTGACGAAGAACACAGGAACCGTCTGGACCTTAAAATGCGGGGACTGGTTCCTGTAGTGGATTTCGCCAGAGCCATGGCTCTGAAATTCGGAATCAGGGAAACCAATACCACTGCCCGTCTAAAGGCTCTTTCCGGGGAACCATCTTTCGATACCGAGCTTTGTAACGAAGTCCTCTCCGCTTACGAATTTCTGATGCAACTTCGTCTGGTCCACCAGTTGCACATGATTCAGCAGGAACAGGAGCCGGACAATTTCGTGGATCCCGCTGATTTGTCCGACCTGGAAAAACAGACACTGAAGGGCGCTTTTGGAGTCATCAATCGCATGCAGAATTATATGGCAAAAATCCGAACAGAAATTTGAGGAACAATCATTTGTTCTGGTTGGGCAGATTCATCCCCCGGCTTTCCAGGAGCAAACATCCTTCCTTGCTTTCAAACGAAAGTCTGTTTCACAAATTCGACTCAAGCCTCTCAATCCAGTCATACGATTTTGTGGTGTTTGACACAGAATTGACAGGTCTGGACACACGTAGAGACGAAATAGTATCGATCGCCGCCGTCAGAATACGTGGAATGACAATTTGCCTGGATGACACATTTCATTCATTATTGCGTACACGGAGTCGTCTCGCAGGTGAAGGCACGTTCGTCCACAAGATCACACCCCAGCAGATCATGAAAGCGCCGCAGCCTGAACTAATTATCCCCGGTTTTTTTGATTATTGCGCAGGATCGGTTCTGGTAGGCCATTTACCCGAGCTTGACTTCTCCTTTCTTGACAGGACGAGTCAGAGAATCATGGGAGGAAAGCTCAGCAACCCTTGCCTGGACACAATGGCCCTGGCAAGATACCTGTGGAAACCCAGACAGAAAAAACGCATTGAGGACCTGCCCAAGATCAGTTCACTGAATTTAATGGAACTGTCCACTAGGTGCGGCATTCCACTGTTCCCCAGTCACGCCGCCTTGGGCGACGCCCTCCAGACAGCCTGCCTTTTTCTCTTTCTGGTGGATCGTTTCAACAAATTGGGCTGGACCACTCTTCACCAGTTTTTTCGGGTCGGAAGAATGCGTTAGGCCTAAAATGAAGAAATGTCTTAGCGCACATAAATCGTCCCTCCACATAGAATCCATGAAACGAAAAAAGGAAGGAAAGTGGACACGATCCCCAACAGAGGTCCCCAACAGGGCCACTACACCCTCCGTAGGAACAAGTCCCCCATACGCGTTCAATGTTGTTCCCGTGTTCACACCAGAACGTGTTTCCTGCCAGCCTTAACTTCAGTTTACTGAGAAATAAATTCAATCCGGGACTGCGCGGGCAATTATCCTGATTGAGCCAGAATCTTGGCCCCTTAAGGAAAAAACTCTGGAATCATGAAGAGAGGCCCGGAACAGTTTTTCGAGCCTCTCTTGGGGTGAGCTTGACTTAGAAATTCTTCCAGCAGCGGTTCAGGTGTTTTTCATCGATTTTTTTGGTCATGAGACTTACCACTACCGCGATGAGGAAGCTTATGGGGAGAGCTATGACGTTCTGGTCAACAAACTGGAGTTTCCACATGGTGCTCATAGGGGCGTAAGATGACACGAGAGTGTCAACAGCGAACAGTTTCTTGCATAGACCCACTGCCACAGCCTCTTTTTGATGTATGAACAGGGCGTAAAGCGTGCTGACGGTGAAACCGCCAACCATGCTGGCGCAAGCCCCTGCCCAGGTCACACCTCGCCAGTAAATGCCCAACACAAAGACAGGAAGGAAGGAAGATGAGCATAATCCGAAGAAGAATGCCGTAGCAAGGGCCACGATACTCTCCGGTAGGGCAAGTCCCCAAACAGCGGTCAATATGATTGTCGCAGCCACCCCTATGCGTGTAACAAGGAGAGTGTCGCCTTTTCCCCTGAGGAATTTCTCGTAGATGTCCCTGCCGAAAGATGTTCCACCGGCATGGTACTGAGCGCTCAAGGTAGACATGGCCGCTGCGAACATCGCCAAAAGAAACAGGGTGCTGAACCAGTCAGGGAACATGCGTTCGATGTAGATCGGCATGATTTTGTCGATGTTACCGCCAGCCACTGCGACTGAAATCTGTGGAATTTTCTTGGTCACACCGTCAACAACCTTTTCGACTATTCCATATTCCTTGAAAAATACGACGTTGGATAGCGCCCCGACCACGAAGGCGACTCCTGTCATGCAAAGAATGAAAATTCCACCGTAGATAACGCCGCGGTTGAGCTGGGCTTCGGACTTGACCGTCATGAAACGTACCGCCAACTGTGGTTGCGCAAGCACCCCGATTCCGACTCCCAGTACTATGGTGGTGTAGATGGTCAACCACAGAGGTGTGCCAAACGTGGCCCCCTGGGTCCATCCGATCATCCCTCCCTTCTTCAGGTTCTCAGGGTAGTACTGCACCATGTCGGTCAGAGTCTGGTGTGCGTCGATGAACCCACCGCACATGTAGTAGGTCGCTACCAGGAATACGGCCATGACTATGAACATCACGCAACCCTGGAAGGCGTCGGTGTACATAACCGCCTTGATGCCGCCGGTCAGCACATAGGCTGCCACCAGGAACGAACAACCCAAGAGGGCGACATGATAATTTATTCCAAGGTAGACCTCCACCAGTCGAGCCAAAGCGATAAGAACCGCGCCGGCGTAAATTGGAAGGAACAGGAATATTACCAGCCCGGAGAAGCCCTGGAGAAACCTTGACTGGTAGCGCCTTCCAATCAGCTCTGGAAATGTGTGCGCATCCAGAGCAATGCCCATGCGTCGGACTCTGCTGCCGAAGAAAACGAACGCGAGAAATATTCCGACGAAGATGTTCAGGAAGGTCAACCAAAGCAATGAGAAGCCGAAAAGGGCTGCGGCCCCTCCAAATCCGATGATGGCAGACGTGCTGATGAACGTGGCGCCGTAGGAAAGGGCCATAACAAACCCTCCCATACTGCGTCCGGCAATCAGATAATCCTTGGCGACTGTTGTTTCTTTCCAGCCCCGGTAACCGAGATAGAGCGTTATGGCAATATATATTGCCGTCAGAGCGATCTTCACGAACATGATGGTTCCTCCTGGGACAAATCTAACTATTGGTTATGATTCCTGCTCGAAAAACGTGAGACTGAATCCAGACTTTCGAAGACTGAATTCGATCATGACCCCTTGCCCAGTTCACGTTCTTCACGGTCCCAATCGACCGTGTCTGCCGTGTTTATAGGTTTACCCTCAGATTTCCAGAAGAACACTCCGTAGGCCGTGCACCATAACGCTGCAAGAATGCACAGCACATACACCACCGCCATCTCAGTACTTCCCATTCCGAGCCACATACACAATCCTCCTTGTATGAACTTTTCGACATAGAAAACAAAGCCTGAACTATCGGCTTGTAGTTCCTATCCCAATCATTTCGACAACTTTGCGCAATCCATTGAGGACATCACCTCAAAATACGCAAATACAGACGAAGCGTTCGCTACAAATGAATGATCCGACAACAATAGCCAATTCTCAACCTGCTCTTCTTCGAGCGTTCCTGGCGGATCATTCATCGAACCCCGGATTAATGGGGCAGGCTCTTTCAATTATAATGATGGGCGACGCTAAACCTTGACATCGTTCAAGCGACGCTGAGTTGTACAAAACACTTTGAGATTGATTATCACCAGTGAGGCATAATCTGTATGGAAAGGACGTAAGAAAAAGCCGACAAAAAAACCTGAGATCCTCAGCAACTCTGTTCACTCCAGTGAACAATACAGAATCACAGTTTCCAAATTGTAATAGAAAGATGTTCCTCTGACAATACCTAATTTGTTGCTACCACACTTAATTTTGTCATTGTCATACAATTTTCTTTTACGTTCCGTATTTACCAGCATATCTGCATGATGAGTCAGCTGGACTTCCGAAAAAAGCGCGACGAGGCTCCAATTCGGGGTTTTGCAATCAAGCATGGGCGCAGTCGCCCGAGACCTGAAAATATTCCATGTCCCATGGAAATTAATTAAATTGTTCACTAGAAGAAATTTTGTCCATCATAAGGCTTATTCATCGGGGGTCTGACCACAGAAAACAGAGATGCCATATAGGGCCACAGCAATAGATCTCTGAATGTGATCTAAGACATGGGGTAATCGATTGCAGAGAGTTGGTTCTGCCATCGACAAATTAACCTGAGATCATGGCGAGACCGAAATTCAGGCATTGTCAAAGGCTGTATGCAGAATTCGTCAAAAAAAAGACCAAAACTTAAAATTCCAGACACCACAAAAAAACCATTCCGTTTTGTTAATCACAACAACTCGGAATGGTTTAGAATTTTGTGGTGCCGAGGGACGGAATCGAACCATCGACACAAGGATTTTCAGTCCTCTGCTCTACCGGCTGAGCTACCTCGGCGCCATCTTCGAAATATAAACGTAATGAACGGCGCTGTCAACCAAATTCTGGGTGACCTGAGGTGGGGTGTAACAATGAGTGGTCAGGATTTTAGAATTTTGCCGGCTCATCAGAATTTCTTGAGATACTCGTGCGCTATATTCCTGACACTTTTGTTCTGGAGCATGTGAAAGGAGCGCATTTTCCTGACGTGCGCCGGATTAAGGGAACCAAGTGGAATATAGATTATCCTTTTACCCATTCTCTGAGCAAGCCTCTTCCACCTCTTTTCCGGAATCTTCCTGGCGGCGTAAACGACTCCCGCCTTTTCAGAGTAAACTATTCCGGCAACCAGTAACTTTTCATGCTTGGTGGAGATGAAATCAAAGCCCGGGTCCCGCCAGATGTCATACATTCTAAGTGGTGGATAAGACATGACGAACCCTCCATGTTCCAAGCGACTGATACCAGGTCCAATCATTTCGGCGCCCGGTTCGGTTGAATAAAACGCCATGTCAGATTCCTGCGAGTGTTCACCGAGCCACGTCATGGTAAAAGGGTAACGTGAGCCGTCTGCATCCTCGTCGAAGATGACCACTACCGAGCCAAATTCCATTCCGCCGTGCTCACGACTCTTGATATATATTCGTTTCTCGTAAAATCGTCTTAGCGTTTCTCGAACGTCAGGTCCTGATCCCAGATCCGAGATAAAAGGCTCCGTATCCGAGTAAGACGCCTGAATGAGATGTCTGGCATGCTTCATGAGGGATTCGCCCCAACGCTCAATCTCTACGTCCTCTGCAGGATATGAACAAACATCAACTTCATTCGGGTCCGCTGACTCCCATGTCTTTTTCAGGTGATCCTTCCACTTGGAGCTTCTCACCGCCTTCATCCTGTATTTTTTGTAAGGGGAGTGGAAAAAGTTTCTGAGTTTCTTGTGAAGAGTTATCTTGTGGCCCTGAAACATGAAGGAATCTTCGTCAAGCATTGTCGAAAAGGGATCATGAGGATCATTTGCCCACTTGTAATCACAAATGTATTCGTGAACATGGTATGCAAAATCCTCATCCATCGCGGATCTGGCCGACGACACAAGATGGTACAGATCAGGAAGTAATCTCTTTTTTGAGGCAAGCCATTTTCGAAGGAATCGGCTCCAGGTTAGCCTCACATAATCAGGGACTTCCTGGCGGCTGACTGATTCGTAGTATTTTACCGATGACCCCATCAACTCAACTATCAAATCGTGCCGGTTAGGAATCTCCATTTCTAAGGCCTTACCTCTAGCTTCTTCAAAGACCTGAAGGATTCTGGGTATTTCCGAGAAACCCTTCTTTAGAGACTCAGGGTGCAGTGTGTTGGCCAATGCTCTTTTCACACCAGTCTTTAAAAGTGGCAAAGGTTGGGGTTCCAGAAAAAGACCCATGACTCTTGTCAGATTCTCCACCCCCCCAACAAACAGAACCTCATTGAATTTCCTGGAGGCTTCCCTGAGACGAGACGCGATGAAAGTATCCCTGGGTGAATATTCGCGCTGAATAGAATCAGCATTGAGCAGGTTAAATTTTTCCAGGTATGCCTTTTGACCAACAGCGTCTACAATAAAGGGTTCAGAAACGTCCCGGTTGAGTGTAGGAAACCGGTAAGGGGTAGGATCAACAAACCACACGGGAATGCCCAGCTCAAGCCCTGATCGCACGGCCTCAACAACTCCGTCCGATCCCTCCACGATCCACACACCATTTTCATCATTGTAAGTTTGAAAAATGATCACGGAATGGGACGGTAATTTGCGTACGGCCGTAGTGATCTGTTCACGTAACGAGAACGGAGCCTCGACACAGATTACATCCGGCTTCTCCGAAAGAATCAGTTTTCGAATCTG
>CAYNZA010000051.1:0-6652 GCA_964401595.1 uncultured Desulfomonile sp. | reverse complement strand
GAGCCTCGACACAGATTACATCCGGCTTCTCCGAAAGAATCAGTTTTCGAATCTGGACAGCATATTCAACAGCGTACGGATGATAGCCGACAAAGGTCACATTCTGAGACTTTGGGACATCAAACCATCGCCGGCCCATTAAATGCGACACTCGTCTCTCCTGCAATCTGGCTTACTGACTGGGCTAATGCTTGCCACTTCGAAATACCGGACTTGAATTTGATCAGCCTGTGAGCGTACCTGGCTATGTTCAAACCATCCCTGACGCTTAATTCCTCATCTTTGCCATGGGCTTTCTGCAATAAATCCACTACAGCATTGAGCAAATCATCGGAAGGCGCTGTCAATTGGGTTCTCAGAATCCTGAATTCTTCTTCCCGAGTCGGGTAGTCCATCTGAATACCGGGTTGGAGCCTCGAAAAAATGTATTCGGGGACTTCGAAGGTGGAAGCGTCCTCGTTCATGGTCACACAGATTCTGAATTTTTCGGATGCCCTTATTTCCACGCCTGCAACTATTGAGTAAACGGACCTTCTCATGTCCAGAAGAGGCGCAAGTGAAGCCCAGCTCTTCTCACTCATTCTATTGCCTTCATCAAGCAGACAAATGCCACCTGTTATCATAGCGCTGACCAGTGGTGAAGCTACATATCTTATTTTACCCTCGTCGGCGATCACGGGGGAAACGATCAAGTCCTCCGGCTTAGTATCGACAGCGCATTGAAAGATGTAAAGGTCCTGTTTCCGGGTCTTTGCCGCCGTGATAGCCAGAGATGTTTTTCCTACCCCAGGCTTGCCAAGAATGCGCGGTTGCATGGGAGGATCATCATCCTCGTCTGACCAGGCTGCAAGCAACTGGCTCAAAGGATCCTCCATCCCCACCCACTGGATGTCAAAAAGCGGAGGGCGCATTAAATGAATTTCGACACCATCAATTATGACTGAATTTCTGTCTACCATATTTTCTTAGACACTCTCTTGTTGGATGTACTTATATGAAACGTTCAAAAACAACATTGGATAGTAACCGACCACGATCAGTAAATCTCATCAGTGATCCATGAAATTCCAATAAACCTGCGTGTATCAAACTTTCGAGTCGAGCTACAACGAATTCTTCAACATCGATTTTATACCTGTCACTCATAGCTATTAGATCAACTCCTCGATTTAAACGCAAGCCCATCAGCAAGGCTTCGACCATTCTGGTCTGCGGATCAAGTTCCAGTCTGGTTTCCCATGGAAATTCACCTGCGACCACAGAATCTTTGTATTTTTTGAAAGATACATGATTTGAATACCTCAGTTCTTCCTGTCTGCCGTGAGCCCCCTGCCCTATCCCCAGATAAAATCCGTCGCTCCAGTATTTCATGTTGTGTACAGATCGATACCCGGGTCTGCAAAAGTTGGATATTTCATACTGCTCATAACCGTTGCGGGTCAAATCATCGCAAACCGTTTCATACATGTCCGCGCTCAGGTCTTCGTCCAATGGCTGCAAGAGTCCCCTGCCGCAAAGTGATTCAATTGCGGCCCCTTCCTTAATTTCAAGCATATAGACGGAAACATGTTCCGGATCACTTGAAACCATCTTGTGAAGACTCTTTCGGATCGATTCAACGCTCTGTTCAGGATAGCCGACCAGCAAATCCATGCATATGTTTAGAAATCCGGCTTGTTTTAGCTGAGTTACGGCATTTATGGTGTCTTCTCCGTTATGCAGGCGGTTCATGGATTTCAGTTCGGAATCGATGAATGATTGTGCGCCGAGGCTGATTCGATTGATGCCGAATCGTTTCCATGATTGGGCCTTTGCTTGATCGAAAGTGGCCGGATTGACTTCCATTGTAATTTCAGCGTCACTCAGGATGTGAAAACTTGAATGAAGCGAATCCAGGATGATTCTCCATTCTTCTTCACGAGCAACCGAAGGGGTCCCTCCACCGATGTAGATCGAATCAAAGCGTTTTTGGGCGCACTGAGGGACGTTCTTCCCGTAGAGTCGCGCATACATCTCGATCTCTGATTTGATCAGACTGAAATATCCGGAAGCTTGTGCGCCGTCATAGATAGAACTGACAAAAGAGCAATAAGCACATCGATCTAAACAAAACGGGAAATGAATGTATATGCCGCCAGGCGCCTGAAGGCCACAAAATGCAATGTCTGAAGTGCTCATGTCGGGAGTTCTTCGGAAAGGTCGGGTGTCACAATTGTGGGTAACGAATCAACAAAGCTGGCTGGGGGACGAGGATTCGAACCTCGGTTAACGGGGCCAGAACCCGTCGTCCTGCCGCTAGACGATCCCCCAGCAGGTTTTCAATAGTAACTATTTGGGTCACATTATGTCAAGTCGATTTATCAAACTGCAACGGCAAGCGCTGTTTTAGGGATTCCAGAGAGACCGCCCCGGGTCTGTATATTACCGGTATGCCTGATTCCAGCGCCATTACCGTTGATGGCAGCCCTCCAGCGGTAGGACCGGTGTCGATAACACAGTCCGCAAGCTTCAGAAGCGACTCTGGAATCTGCTCTATACTTGAGGCGTTCAGGCCACCCGAAAGATTCGCGCTCGTGGCCGTAATCCATCCTCCACAAATCTCCGCAAGTGCCGACGCAGGGCATTCAGGCGGAATTCTTATTCCCACCCGGTTGTGCGCGCCTCGCAAAGCTGGAGGAAACTTAACCTTCAAATTGACCAGCACGGTCAGGCTACCTGGCCAGAAATGCTGTCCCAGTTCAAACGCGTCTTCAGACTTCTCAGATATCATTCCAGAGGCAACTCCAACCGATGACGCTATCAAAGGAAGGGGCTTGTTGAATGATCTGCCTTTCAACAAAAAAATTTTATTGACCGCTTCTTCACTAAACGGATTGGCGCCCATACAGTAAAAGGTTTCAGTAGCAATTATTACAACGCCTCCGCCTCTAATGACAGAAGCCGCCCTTTTCAGATTATTAAGACCGAACGTTTCCATAGTCATGCAACAATCTTGCAGCACTAAAGCCCCAGAGCTTCCCTAATCTCGTTTTCCCTGAAACCCACTATTATTTTTTCTCCAATGATAACCGTCGGAAAAGCGCATCGTGAAGTCAGTTTCTTGATCTCCTCAATGGTCGCTTTTTTCTCATCCTCCGGCAACAGATCAACATCCGTAAATTCAAATTCGACCCCGCTCTCTCCAAGAAATTTCTTGCATGATCTGCAGTGACTGCAAGTGCTCAAAGAGTATAGTTTGCATGTGGACATATAAGTTTCCAATCCTCCTTGTTGTTTGAACAATGTGTAATTGGCATTGCTTGATTCTGAAGGCTTAAAAAAAATATCATACTTCGGATTCAAAGTCATGAACCATTGACGACTGCTTGCGCCGCAAACCACAAGTCGCAACCTGGTATTTCACGCATAAATCAACAGGGCTCAATACACATTCAACATTTTGATATTATTATCCTAATTAGACAAAGCCTGCAATTTGACTTTTTGCTGGATCGAGTGATAAAGTAAGGGGCTAAAGTCAGGATTACCAATCTTCAAAGGTTACTTTTATGTCAGCATACGAAAAAAGGGCTCTAATAACAGGAGTCACCGGTCAGGACGGAGCATATTTAACTGATTTTCTGTTGAGAAAAGGCTATCAGGTCTGTGGAGTGAAACGACGTAGCTCACTCATCAACACCCAGAGAATAGACACTTTCTATCAGGACCCTCATGCCACCGACCGACAGTTGATTCTTGAATATGGAGACATGACTGATTCAACAAATCTAATCAGAATTATACAGCAATTCCAGCCGACTGAAATTTACAATCTTGCTGCACAGAGCCACGTAAAGGTTTCTTTTGAGACACCGGAATATACGGCAAATTCAGACGCAGTAGGGGCGCTGAGATTGCTCGAAGCGATAAGAATCCTGGGGCTAGGCAAATCGGTCAAATTCTATCAGGCATCGACCAGTGAACTCTACGGCAAGGTTCAGGAGATTCCCCAGACTGAAAAAACACCGTTTTATCCTCGCAGTCCTTACGCCGCCGCCAAGCTTTACGCATACTGGATAGTCAGAAATTACCGTGAAGCTTACGACTTTTTTGCTTCAAACGGGATATTATTCAACCACGAGTCCCCGATGAGAGGAGAAACATTCGTCACAAGAAAGATAACCCGCGCAGTGGCACGTATTAAGTTGCAGATGCAGGATTGCATTTATCTGGGCAATCTCAACGCCAAACGGGACTGGGGGTATGCCGGAGACTATGTAGAGGCCATGTGGCTCATAGTACAGCATCATGAGGCGGATGATTTCGTTGTCGCCACCGGGGAGAATCACTCGGTCCGGGAATTTGTTGACAGATCATTCAGGGAAGTCGGAATAAACCTTGAATGGCAGGGTGCTGGGATCGATGAGAAAGGTATTGATTCAGAGACTGGGAAGACGCTGGTTCAGGTGGACCCAAGATATTTTCGCCCGACAGAGGTCGATGAGTTGTTAGGTGACCCAACCAAGGCTAAAGAATTGTTGGGATGGCAACCGCGCATAAAATTCTCCGAACTGGTGAGGAGAATGGTGATTTCCGACCTGAGAGAGGCAGAAAAAGAACAACTATGCAGAACCGCCGGCTTTAATTAATAAATGAAAACGGTTTGGCTCATCTTTTCGATGCCATTTTTACCAGTTCGGGCAGGGACACAATCTGATCATGCAGTAACGTTCTGCAATCGAACAGAACCGCGTTTTCATGGACCAAAGCTATAACGGGCGGCTTTCCCAATCTGAGGTTACGTTCGAGTTTGGCTGCTGAAATTTCGGAGTGTCTCACAGCGACGCGCGGTCCCTCGAGATCGCCCATTGGCAAAGCCCCGCCCCCTACTCTGCCAGCGCCATGCTCTATCTTCACTTCATATCCGGAACCTAACGCGCTTCTCAGGGAATTCGCAAGGAATTCCGCATCACCGTCAAGCTTGTCCCTCGACCGGGCAATCATCTCAAGCGTTGGAATTCTATGAAAAGGCCCTTCTGGTTTGACATACTGTTCCAACGTGGCCTCAAGACCGGCGAGTGTCATTTTGTCCATCCTGAGGGCTCGTGTCAGAGGATTCTTCCTCATCGCCTCTACGTACTGCTTCTTACCTACCAGCAGTCCGGCCTGAGGCCCTCCCAGGAGCTTGTCTCCGCTGAAGCTGACAATATCGACCCCCCCAGCCACCACAGACTGAACCGTCACTTCATCGCTCAATCCGAACGGCGCAAGATCCACCAGACATCCACTGCCCAAATCCATCATGGTAGGAATGTTGTGCTTTCGTCCTATCTCGACCAGTTCATGTAATTCCACTTCTTTGGTGAACCCTACTATTCTGTAATTGCTGGTGTGACACTTCAGAATCATGGCCGTATTTTCATTTATGGCCCCTTCATAGTCACGCACATGAGTCCTGTTGGTGGCCCCAACCTCTCTCAGAACAGCTCCGGATCTCTCCATGACTTCAGGAATCCTGAAAGATCCTCCAATTTCGATGAGTTCACCGCGCGAGACAATGACCTCTTTTCCCTGAGCCATTGTTGAAAGCGCCAGCAGCACGGCGGCAGCGTTGTTGTTGACGGCCAGGGCAGCTTCCGCCCCCGTCAATTCTTCGATCAGAATTCTCAAGTGAGAATTTCTATCACCCCTTTTCCCCTTGTCGATGTCAAACTCCAGGTTGGAGTACGACAGGGCCGCTTCCATGATTTTATCCACGACAGGCTGAGGCAGAGGAGACCTGCCAAGATTAGTGTGAATGATGACACCGGTGGCATTTATCACTGTCGTTAGTTTGGGTCCATAGAGCTTTTCGGCTTCTGCGAGAACGCTCCGCTCAACTGAATCAACATGACAGTCTGTCTCTGAAAGGTGACCGTTAATTATACCTGATCTGATTGAGTCCAAAGTCTTTCGGACTATACGTTTCACTGTAGTTTCAGAATACAGACGTCTCAGGAATGAAGCCGATTCTCCGGCAAGCGTTCTATCGACTGATGGGAGTTTTCTTAGGATGGGCGAGAAATTGTTGTCGGACACAAACAATCCTTCCTCAGGACCTGGATTTTAATTTAAAGGATTTGACAGCTTCCTCGAAACCCGGGACGTAATTTTTGAAATCTTTTGACGGCACCGTGAAATCGACGTTCACCACCTGCTTGTCAGTGACAATCAAGAGTCGCCAGGAACGCAGCCGCGTGTGGTCAGCGGGCGCTTTCTCTTTGAACAATGCAGCCTTTGCGCCACGGATTTTGATGTTTTTTACCTCTTCGATGGTTTTATCACGTTGTCCGGCCTTTTTTAGGGCATCAAAAACTGTAGGGCCGGACTTGAAAAATATCTCACCTACTACCAGATAAATTTCTGCAGGCCCCTTCGCCCACTTCAGTATGCCTGATTCATCAACGGCCACCGATTTGAAACCATCTGGAACTTTCATATCAAAAAAAAGTTCTCCGTTTTCATTGACCTTCTTGCTGTCCTTCGGGGCCTTATTGTTCTGGGCTTCAGAAACCTCGCACTGAAATATCAAGAAAGCACAAACGAAAACAAGAAATATCAGCCAATAGCCGGATTGTCTTTTCAGGTTGACCTCCTGAAGGATTTGCCTTTAGTTATTGCTATGTGTCGTGAG
>CAYNZA010000050.1:0-21036 GCA_964401595.1 uncultured Desulfomonile sp. | reverse complement strand
GTAACTCCAAATCACCAGGGTGTTGCTGACATTCATGCCATGGCTTCAGCGCTTCCCGTAAAATTCAGGTGGGTGCTTAAAAAAGAACTTCTCCGTATCCCTCTTTTTGGTTGGGCCATCTGGTGCACCGGCCCCATCGCCATAGATCGATCTAATACCGCTAATTCCATAGAGATCTTGAACAAAGAAAAAGATGAGAAACTGAAAGACGGATGGTCCGTGTTAATCTATCCAGAGGGAACACGCACTCCTGACGGAAACTTGCTTGCTTTCAAAAAAGGAGCGTTCATGATGGCCGTCAAGTCCGGCATCCCAATCTTGCCGGTTGTGTGCAACGGCGCATTTAAAATCATGCCGCGAAAAAGTATAGGGTTTCGCCCCGGGCACATCACCTTAACCATTTGTCCGCCCATTTCCACCAGAGGGCTAACAGAAAAAGACGTTCCAGAACTCATGTCCAGAACCCAGGAAGCTATTCTGGCCGAACTCAAAACCGATTATGACCCGTTTTGTTCATAGCTGACCAGTAATGTTTCTGGCATCTGCGAGACGCCTGTCACAAATTGGATTGAACATCCTTCCCCAAAAACACTATTCCACCTCTATGTCCTCAAACGGCTCTCTGCCGTGCTTTCTAACAAAACTTTCTATGGCAGTTTTATAATGATCCTCGTGCGCCGCATGACTCTTGGCGGCTGAAATCTGTGCATCAAGGGCTTCCTTGGCTTTTGCCAGACGGTCTGTGTCGCCTTCTTTTGCTGACTGATCAACCCATTCCAGGGCTTTTAATATCTCTGATTTGTTCAAAGTGTAACTCCTTATGAATCATTCCTCGGTCAAAGTTGCTGCATTTTTTGTTCGCACAAGCTTAAAAGTTGGGTAAAGCGAGGACGCAAAACACGCTGCCATGGTGAGGGCCAAGGTTTCCACAAAAATCCACGGATTGATTCTTATATCTATGGACCAACCGAAGGATCTGTAATTTATAGCATGAACTATTATATAAGTCAGGACTGTCCCGCTCAATGAGGCGATAAAAAATGCCGCCAGCCCCATTATAAGCCCCTGGTAAATGTTCATTCGTCCCAATTCTCCTGCTGTCAGACCTAAATAACCCAGCACCCTTATATCTCTTGAACGCTCCATCAATATTGCCATCATCGCCGTAGCCACTCCCAACAATCCCACGAGCAACGAAACTCCTTTAAGGGTGGCTGTGGGCGCAAATGTCTTGTCAAAAATGCCTAGAACGGTGTCACGCATTTGCGAGTTAGACACTACTGCTTTTTCAAGTCCTTTGAAATCTCTCATTATGGATGACCGAACTTCATCCGTGGAAACCCCCGGTTTCAGAAAAAGCGCAATGGATTGAACTCTGTCATCACCCCAAAGGTTCCGGTAAACATTTCTGTCAATCTGGACTGTTCCCTGATCCGAGGAATAATCCCTGGTTACAGCGACAATGGGAAATTCTACCAAACCTTTGGGGGTTGGTATTTTCACATGATCCCCTACCTTAAGGCCAAACCGGAAGCCTAAAGACTCGGAAATGAAAGCTGCGCCTCTTGACAATTCGTTCCAGGAGGATTTGGATCCATCTATAAAATGGAACCTGGCTTTCCCAGATAATATGTCTGTTTCCAGAACTCTTAATTTGGCCAATCGACCGTCAATGAAAATATCAAAGGTCGAGTATTTTTCGAGCGAATCAACTCTAGGATCTTTCTCCAGCGCGGTCAATAATTCATCCGGTAATGGATGATCCCATTTTGTGGTATCCGGAGATATGTAAATGTCGCCCTGAAGAGATCCATCCAACCATGCGGCAACCGATGTCCTGAAACTGTGGATCATCGTATCGACACCTATTGTCATGGACAGGGCTACCGCTAAAGCTGCAACGGCTATACTGGTTCGACTCAGTGAGGCTTTTATGTTTCTTGCGGCCAAAAAACCAACTGTGGAGTTGAAAAATTTTTTTATTGCGCTCCCGAGATAATGAGTGAAAAAGGAGAGACTCGAGGGGGTAAACAGGGCAAAAGCGAACGTCATCCCGAAAGCAGCGGAAAAACCCCAAAAAATTGAAAAGCGTGAAGCCCATGCGCTCAACATGGAAGCCAAAAAGATTGCGACTCCCAGAATCAGTAAAAACCTCTTAAGACTGCTGACCCGGTCTTCTATACTCTGCCTTTTTATTCCCAAGACAGGCGGTGTTACTGCCACTTCCAGTGAAGGCAGAATGACTCCGATCAAGGTTGCGCCGAAACCGACCGCCATTCCGTTGAGTATTATCGGAACTGTCAGTCTGACTCCACCCACGTTGACCTGGTAATAAAGTTGGCTGATGGTACTGGACACCATATTGATGCTCAAGTAAGCCACGAAATAGCCAAAGATGACCCCAAGCAGACTGCCAACGGCTCCCATCAGCAACGATTCGGTTATAAACGCGCCTACGAGCCCCCTCTGGTCTGAGCCGAGCGTCAGCAACAGTGACATGTCTTCACGCCGGGAAAGCACCGAAAACATCGAAAAATTGTAAATCAGAAAGACACCCACGAAAAGCGCTATCAAACTCATTGCTGCAAGATTGAGCTGAAATGAGTATAGCATGGCATTCAAGGTAGCTTTTCTGGAATTTGAATCCGCCAGACTGAGACCTGCCGGCAAACTCTTCCTGAAGTTTTCTGCATCACCTTTTAGAACAATGTCTATTCGGTCAAGCCGGCCAAGACGTCCAAAAAGTTCCTGAGCCGCGGCCAAATCCATAACCGCAAGATTCTCACTCAGGTTTGCCGACGCAGCCGAACTGATTATACCAACTATTCGGACCTTCTTTTCCAGGCCTGCCTTGAGAACCGTGAGGGCGTCACCCTCTTTCAATTTGTATTTTGTTGCCAGATTTTCAGATAAATACACGGATGGAGTAGCATCGGACAGAAATGCGGCAAAAACCTCATTTTGATTTTCCTGAGGCGTCCAGCCTCGAAACGATGAGTCCAGAAAGGGGTCTATCCCGAGGAAACGTATGGATTCATGGCCGGTTTCCTTTGTCATTCCCATCACGTCAATCACCGGGGAGGCGGCCGAAACAGATGGGTCAGTCCAAATAGACCTAAATTCCTTTTCGTCAATTCGGCCGTAATCGGACACTACCGAGTGTGAGGCCTTGCCCGACAGAAAGTCAATGGACGATGAAAATGAGGCCAGTGCGGAATCGTTGATCAGTTCAACAGATATCACAACCCCTACACCCAAAGATATCCCCAGGAGACAAAGCAGGACAAGAAGAGAGTGTCTTTTGTAATACCTGAAATTAAATTTTAACAAAGTGTTCAGTGTCATTATCCGGCTCAATTATCCACACGTATTAATTCATGGCAGTATGCTCTAGTGGCTCGCCTCAACATCATAAACAACCTGATTCCGAACAGTAAGCTAAGGAAACCTTCAAGGCTGGTCAGTCACGGATTCCAGTTGAAGGCGTCCCGACCTGAGCCTGTAATGTTTTTTAGCCACCCATAAGGCGTCCTGACTGTGGGTGACCATGATCAGTCCGGCATTGCTGGTCGAACAGATTTCATCTATCAATTTCAATATATTGGCTCCAGTGTCCTGATCCAGGTTGCCAGTCGGCTCATCAGCTAAAATAATTTTGGGGTTCTTTACCAATGCTCTGGCAATCGCCACTCGCTGCTGCTCACCTCCACTAAGAAGCTCCGGGAACTTTTCCCAGGAATCGGCCAATCCCACCGCGCTCAACAGTTCTCTGGCCCTTTTCTGCTCCCTGACGCCAATCAACTCCAGGGGTAACATCACATTTTCCCCAACCGTCAGGGTTGGAAACAGATTAAATGACTGAAAAATGAAACCAACTTCCTTCCGGCGATAATCGGCCAAATCCACTTGAGACAGTGAGGTCAGTTCCCTACCATTAAAAAACACCTTTCCGGAAGTGGGGGTATCAACACCTCCGACTATGTTTAAAAAAGTGCTTTTCCCCGAGCCGCTTTTACCAAGTAAAATCATTCGGTCGCCTTGTTCAAGTTCGAGACTTACCGATGATAATGGAAAGACCTCACAGCTTGGCCCGCTTGAATAGCATTTTGACACGTTTTCAAGTCTTAACAATCCCGCCATGATATTCAGACTGCCTTTATTACTATTTTTTTTGATGCTATCAAAAGTTGCGGATTTTATTCAAAACCTGCAATATCAATTATCAGCGATCCTCAGCGGTTATTTTTCTTCTCCTGATTTACTCTCTGGTTATTCTGATTATCCTGATTACCGTAAATTCTTTTCAGCTTTTTCTGAAAATATTCACTCCTTTTTTTTCGGAACAACATGAAATCACTTTCTTTTGGAAGCCGGTTGTCGTTAACTAGCAGCCAGAGATTCGTAACAGTGACCTGCTCCAGCACAAATCCCAGCCTCATGCATATTAACTCCCCCTCGGAAAGTTTTCCCATTTCTTCGTCGAGCTGGCTTGCCACAGGAGCCATTTGCCGGTAAATTGAATCGCGAAAAGCCTGTTCTGACATTAGTTCAACAGGGTGCTTTCTCCTCTTGTCAGCCAGAACCTTGGCAGCTTCAACCACCTGGAAAAAATCCCTTTTCATAAGCGGAATCCCGTAAGAAACGATCTTGTCCGCCGTTGGTTTCAATCCCATGATCTTCTTCTTCTCGTCCGAGGAGAACGCAATAGAATAAGGCAATGAATCTATATTCTTTTGCACGTCCCTAAGCTTGTGAACCTGCTCTTCCAGAAAAATGAGGCTGTCCAACGGCCCTTTATCCACCTGTTTAACAAAAAAATTCAGAGAAGGATATTGAGCCAACATCTGGTTGGTGACATTCTGGTTGACTTCAGTCAACTCATTCTTCAAAAAAGCCTCTATTATGATCTTGTTATGATCTTTGAGAATTTCTTTTGAGATTTCAGCATCCGTCAAATCCCGCGCGTACGTCTGTTTTTCGCCCATGCAAACGGAAAAAATCAAAAAAAGAAGTATCCAGGGGATCACGGACAATTTGGAATTCATCGATTGGTCTCCTGTTAATTCACTCAGAGCTTGTTTGAATTTTCACTCGCTGCTGAGACGACGCCTGAAAATTCACACAAAATCTTGATTATAGAGTGACAAGTCTCTGAGCGGTTCTGTTCCTTTCAGACCTTTGTCAGGGCAACTGTTTCATTTGTTGGTCTGAATCTTCTTTTCAAGCCAATCAACAAATCTATCCATCCCTTCACCTGTTTTTGCGGACAAAGGAAAGATCTCTATGGCCGGATTCATAGCCGTTACGACTCGCTGAAGTTCTTCCATGTTGAAATCGGTGAATGGCGCCAGATCTATCTTGTTAATTACCAGAGCGTTGGCTTCGGTAAACATGAGCGGGTATTTAAGAGGCTTGTCATGTCCCTCAGGAACAGAGAGAATCATGAGTTTTATATTCTCACCCAGATTAAATTCAGCAGGGCAAACGAGATTTCCAACATTTTCAATGATGACCAGGTCTTTACCTTCAATTCCAAGTGTTTTTGCCGCCGACATTATCATATTGGCGTCCAGATGACATGCGCCATTGGTGTTGATCTGAACTACATCGACTCCCTTGGCCTGAATCTTTTGAGCGTCCACATCAGAGGCTATGTCACCCTCAATCACACCAATACTGTATTTGGAAGACAAGGCTTCAATGATCCTGATCACTGTGGACGTCTTTCCGGCCCCGGGCCCTGACATGAGATTGATTACGTAGACATGCGACGACTGAAACTGTGACTTCATAGTCTCCGCCAGTATGTCGTTAGCTCCCAAAATATCTTGATTAACGTTTATGGTCTTAACAGACATCAGCGTCTCCTTTTTGAGTTTCTTTTGTTGCGGGCTTTTTCCCCAGCCAGTTTCACTGCCAGGAGAGTGTCCTGCCTTCGAACGTATTCTACATAAGCGCAATCAGGAGGAAGCCAGTTTAATGTTCTCACAAGGTGTTCCGTCAACTCTATACAGTCCGGCTCCTCTACCTGTCTGCTCTTGTAAACTTTGCAAAGATTGGTCTTTGTATCCAAATGTATGCACGGCTCACTGGTGTAAATTATCTCTCCCGCGCCCAAATCAACCTTCTCGTAACAGCATTTCCCACAACGCCTGCAAATTGATTCCCATTCATTGTTACTTGTGTCAGCCATGAAGACCGTTCCTCGGTTATTAGTTTAAAATTAAGAAATGAGCCAGATTCACCCCCGAATGTGACATTTGAAAATCAAACAGGCCCATATCAGTTTTTACGTTTGGATTTGTTTGCCATCGACATGGACAACGTTCTGACGTTAGAAGCCGATCGTTGGCTGGAAAAATTCATCCACCTGAACTTGTGGGGAGATCCTTTATTAGTCTTGGTCATCACAATTAATGAAATATCTTTCAATTTTTGAGATAAACCGCTGTTTGTTGAGGAAGCGCACAAAACCAGATTCCAATTCCGAAGTCCAGTACTAAGGAGCTTGATATCAACTACAACGACAGTTTAATAGATTTCGAGATAAAAGAATAGTCAGAATTCAATAACATTTCTCTAACTTGACTCAACCAAAGATTGCTGCAATCCTATGGGCCAGACTGGTTAGAAAGCCGGCTCAGGCAAGTAGCCGAACATGACGCAATAATATATTAATAGTGCGGCCAGGAGAAATAAACATGAGGGTACGATTATCCAGAGACATAGACAAGCTTAAGAAAAGAGTTCTTTCGTTGGGCGCTCTTGTGGAAGAGCGTTTCAAGATGGCCGTCAAGGCTGCCGAGTGCAGAGATTGCGAAATGGCGCAAAAGGTCATTGATGGTGACCTTGAAATAGATCAACTCGAGGTTGATCTGGAAGAAGAATGCCTTAAAATTTTCGCTCTTCACCAACCGGTAGCGGAAGATCTGCGGTATATAGTGGCGGTGCTCAAGATGAACAATGATCTGGAACGCATCGGTGACCTGGCGGTGAACATCGCAGAGAGAGTCATTGTGATTGCAGAAAAACCCAGCCTGGCCATCCCCTTCGATTACTTCACCATGGCTCAACGCACGCAGGACATGCTGGAAAAAGCACTTGATTCAATGGTTTATAGAGATATAACCGCGGCCTACCAGGTTTGCGCGGAAGACGACGATGTAGATTACATGAAACGGGCCATGCAGACGCTGTTTGTGAAAGAGGTCCAAAACAACCCTGAGGACGCCCATTACCTTGTCAGTATGTTCCTTATTTCCAGACACCTCGAGAGAATAGCTGATCATGCGACCAACATTGCTGAAGATGTGATTTATATGATTACAGGCGAGATACACAGACATCGTGGCGGAGACTTTTCATAGGATATAGTTTCGGCGACCCGCTCCCAATCATTTGGGAGACTTGCAGGATCACGATCACCCAAATCGGCCCGTAACATACTCCATGGTCTTGTCAACCTTTGGGTTGGTAAAGATGGTGGATGTTTCTCCATATTCAATCAGCCGTCCAAGATACATGAACGCGGTGTTGTCAGAAACGCGAGCGGCCTGTTGCATGTTGTGAGTCACTATGACAATAGAATAGCGACCCCGGAGGGCGTCTATCAAATCTTCAATCTTTGAAGTGGCGACCGGGTCTAATGCAGAACATGGTTCGTCCATCAGCAAGACTTCCGGATCACCGGCGATGGCTCTCGCTATACACAACCTTTGCTGTTGGCCTCCCGACAAACCAAGAGCATTCTGTTTGAGCCTGTCCTTGACCTCTTCCCACAGGGCGGCGCTTTTAAGCGCCATCTCTACTGTCTCCTCAAGAACTCTTCGATCCCTTATTCCATCCACCTTCAAAGGATAAGTTACATTATCTGCTATAGACATAGGGAATGGGTTCGGTTTCTGAAAAACCATTCCCATGACCTTTCGAAGGGCTATGACGTCAACAGAGGGGCTGTATATGTCCTGATCCTCTATGGTCATCCTCCCCTGAATGGTGAGCCCATCTATAAGGTCATTCATCCTGTTTATTGACCTCAGAAGAGTTGATTTTCCGCAGCCTGATGGACCTATCAGCGCAGTGACAAAACCTCTTTCAACATCCATATTCACATCAAACAACGCCTGACTCTTGCCGTACCACAAATTAAAATCGGCGATTTTAAGCAGGGCGCCCTTGTCGCCCTTTTCAACGTGATAAACGGTTGTTTTTGGGTCATCCAGTAACGATGACATCTACCCTCCTAAAAATGACCGGTAAAGAATTTCCTCTTCAGCCTGTTCCTCATAATTATGGAAACTATGTTCATGGCAAACACCAGAGTTATCAACAAAAGGGTAGTCACATACACCATCGGTAAGGCGGCTTCAGAATTTCTGGACTGAAACCCCAGATCGAATATGTGGAAACCAAGGTGCATGAAACTGCGTTCCAGATGAATGAAAGGAAAAAAGGAATCGATGGGTAATTCGGGCGCCATTTTGACAACCCCTATCAACATCAGCGGCGCAACCTCCTCTGCTCCGCGCGCCATGGCCAGGATTAAACCCGTCATGATTCCAGGCATGGCTCTAGGCAGCACTATCCATTTGATTGTTTGCCATTTTGAAGCCCCACAGGCTAATGAGCCCTCCCTCATGGACTGAGGAACGGCGGCAAGCGCTTCCTCTGTAGCCACTATTACTACAGGAACAGTGAGCAAAGCCAAAGTGAGCGAAGCCCACAATAGCCCTCCCGTTCCAAATGTGGGGTTGGGAAGCCTTTCCGGAAAAAAGAGTCCATCTATACTTCCCCCGAGGATGTATGCAAAAAACCCTAGACCAAAAACCCCATAAACTATCGATGGAACTCCGGCAAGATTGTTGACACAAATTCTGATGAGGGAAACCAGTTTTCCCTGTTTTGCATATTCCCTGAGATAAAGAGCCCCTATCACGCCGAACGGCGCTACAGCCAGAGCCATAAGGACTGTCATGCAGAAAGTGCCAAAAATGGCCGGCATTACACCACCTTCAGTGTTAGCCTCGCGTGGCTCCTGAGTTAAGAATTCGATCCACCTTGAGAGGTAAATCCAGACTTTGTCCTCCATAAGCATGTTATTTGGAGCATATAGCCTGGTTATCTGTGAAAGTAGAAGATTCTTCGATTTACCATTTACGTCTTCCAGAGAGATCGTAAATCTTGAATCCATCTGCTTTATCGCAGCCGCTTCGCTCGCCAACTCCTGATACTGGGCATTCAGCCTTTCAGTTTCGGCTTTGAAGATTGTCAGCTCAGAAGCGTATTCCGGACTATCGATACCGTGACGTAATTCTACTCTCTTAAGGGCCAGGCGAGCCTTTTCAAGAAAATGATTGATGGCGCCTATATCGGATCTCTCGATTTCCAGAATTCTCTGCCGCCGTAGCGCCGCCTCTTCCACCGCCAAATCCAGGACATCCAGAGTGAGCCCAGGGCCTTCAACCATTTTCCCATTCAGGTCCATCAACTTGGCAAAACCTACGAATGGTCCCCATTCGAGCCGTTCAACAAAAAGGATGTCTTTAGGATGAGACTTGCTGGCTATCTGGTGATTCCCAACCCATCTGAAATCTTCATTGTACAGGTCGAAGTTGCCAGTTCTGAGTAGCATGCGTTGCGAAGTTGTGGGATTCTGGTTAGTTATGCCAGAATTCGCGGAACCCATTTCAGAGCGTTGTTCGGCAGAAAGCGTGAAGATCTCTGTGCGCATCAGATCTCCGGCAACTTTGGAGCCATCCTTCAGCTCTACAACTAGTATGGGCCGCGGATAAAAGGTCAGGAAACCATTATACAAAATCAGCGAGACAAAACCCACTATCATCAGCACACCAATAGCCAAGGCTCCGCCAAGGCTCCACACAAAAGGCTCTCCACGAGCCTTGAAATCCCACGTTGCTGAGCGTTGGCGGGGACGTTGATTACGACGTTCCTGCTTCGTGGGATCGCCATAGGGCGAATTGGATTTGATGTCTTTAGTGTCCGTGTTTTCCATTTTATATATCGTCCCGAGAGATCAAACTGTTTCAAGAGCCTACGATAAAAACCACGCAATCGATTTCAAAAGCAGCGAGAATTCAATCACAACTGCATGGATCTTTTGCGAAAATATTGTCTAACCAACTCAGCCACAGTATTTATGACAAAAGTCATGGCAAACAGCACCAAACCCGTCAGGAATAGAACCCTGTAAAGAGAGCCATCCTTTGGCGCCTCCGGCAATTCAACGGCAATGTTCGCTGACAACGCCCTCAGACCATTGAATATGTTTAGATCTATGATCGGAGTGTTTCCAGTGGCCATTACAACAATCATGGTCTCACCTACCGCTCTCCCCATTCCAATCATCACTGCCGAAAAAACTCCTGAAACAGCAGTCGGCAATATGACCCACATGGCTGTTTGCCAAGTTGTGGCGCCACAGCCCAAACTTGCAGATCTTAATTGATCCGGGACTGAATTCAGGGCATCCTCGGCCAATGTGTAAATAATGGGTATTACGGCAAAACCCATTGCAAAGGCTATTATCAGGGTATTCCTCTGAACGTAAGTTCCTACAATACTACCCCTTGGGTCCAGTCCCAAAGCGCTCAAAGCCATGGCAAGTCCATAAGAAAAAATAATAACTACGAATGAGAGAACAATCCATCGCCCCAAATCCAAAAGTGCGGAATAGGGCATGGGAATCTTTTTTAGATACGTTCTGAATTTATGACCAAAAAACCGGGAAGCGGCATAACTGCACAACAGTGCGGAAACTGGCATCAAGAGAAAAAAAATAAACGGAATTGATTCTCCAGCGTCTCCGTTGAGCCATGCCTTGAGATTACCTCCAAAGAATAAATGTTCAAAGGAGGGACCTAGTAGGATAGCGCTGTAGACTCCGCCAATTGTTCCACAGAAAATGAAAAGTAGCTTCGGAGCGCCCTCAAGTCTAATAGCAATCTGGGGAGGAAGCGTTTGCCACAGGTAAGCGCAAATGACCAGAAACATGGGCGCCACTACAAATGCCAAAATGACTGCGGCCAACCAGTTTTCGACTACTGGAGCCATCACCAGAGCCGCTACGAAACCAAGCGCTACAGATGGTATGGACGCCATTATCTCTATGACCGGCTTTATTTTTCCCCGTAGACCGGACGACATGAACTCCGATGTGTATATTGCCGCCATCAAAGCCAGTGGAACAGCAAACAACATGGAATATAGCGTCCCTTTGAGAGTCCCAAAAATTAACGGGACAAGCGAAATCTTTGGTTCAAAAGCATCTGTCGCTCCCGTGGATTGCCATGTATAGGTCGGTTCCGGGTAACCTTCATACCAAACCTTTCCAAACAGGGTGTGCAAGGATGTCTCTGGATGTGGAGCGCTGAATTGCCAGAAAGAGACCCTGTTGTTCATGTCAACCGCAATAATTCCATCCATTCGCGGGGCCACGGCCACGGACTTGAATGGAACCCCAGACGAAACAGCCCCCAAGTGAAGGATTGTCTTTTCACTTATGGCGTGACGGAGCCATAAACTTCCGTTTAAATCGCCAGTGGCAAAAGTCTTCCCGTTCTGGCTCGGACTAAATTTGTTTACCCCTGAGCTTTGCGGTGGTAGATTTCTCGCTTCCACAAGCGCCATTCCATCACGAGCTTGCGAATCCGGACGGTTGAGTAGGAAGAAAATCCTCACAGACCCGTCAGAGCCTCCGGCAACAAAAGACCGATCCCCGTAGATGGCGCCAAAAACATCAAGGTTTACAGCTTCGGGCATTATTCGAAAAGGTTCAGCCAACTCGGGCTGACCCGAATTTTCGCGAAAAATACGGAAGATCTTTCCGGATTTTTCAGCAAAAAATATATTGGACCCTGTGTCGTTTACAAGGATATAAGAGATTGAAGCTTCACGCGGCAGTTTTGGTAAGTCTGTCCTTTCTATTTTGGTTGTGAGCTTCCTGGTAAACAAGTTTAGGCGGGATTCCGACACCACGCTGATGGCTGCGCCAATCTCATCTATGGCTACAACAGAACTCATTGGCCGCTCGCCAAAATCGGTCACCTGGTAATTGAGTGCCCTTATGGCGCGACAATCCGGTGACAATGGAATAGCATCCTGCAGAGTGATTGAAACACCAATTTTTCTGAACTGTTTTCCAGGTATGGCGCTGTAAATATGACGTCCATCTGTGCTGTCCGAGTCGTCAAGTTTCTCAAGGTTGGGGGGTAGGTCTTCGGGCCTCAATATGTTTATGTCGTACTTGAGCCGACCAAGTCTCACTGCGCCATCGGAAAAACCGAAAGCGTAGTTCAATCGATCTATAGTCCAAGCGAAAGCTGTCGATGTTTTCCCATCAAAGTCAAACGAAGCAGGAACTAACAAATGACCGGTCTTGGCATGCCATAGATTTATGGCGCCATTTTGACCAACCGCTGCGGCAATCGTTTTATATTCATCCAGGCTTATTACAGTTGGCTCAGTGGAAAGGTTCTCAATTTTGTAGTCTCTGGTAAAATTTATGACACCACCCTTGAAAAGCGGAGCCGTCTCAAAGACCAGAAAAACCATCATGCCCAACACTGCCGCTATGATCAGAATTCCGCCTACGGTGATGGCCTTGTTGGCCACTTTATCCGCCAGAAGAACCCAGGGTCGAGTCTTTTTTACCTTCTTTTCCGAATTGTCAAACTGCATGAGGGTAACCCTGTTCGGTACAGGCGCCGGGAGCCCTTTCCTTGATATATGAAAACAAATGACCGGAGAAAATAGGCTTACGGCTCAATCGCCGTTTATAAAAAGTGAAACAGGCAAAGCCAGGCTGCTTCCGGGGCAGGGTGAAAAGCGAGTGGCGTTGGGGCCACCCGCTAAAGCGCTTACCCTCTTTATCGGATGAACGTTGTGGCGTCACTTTATTGAAGCTGCCTTTAAATCCTCTTCAGCCAAAGCCTGAGACACTGGGTAATAGCCATCCTTCACAACTACTGTCTGTCCCTCTTTGCTGAACACATACTTAATGAACTGGGCCATCAATGGATCCAATTCCTGGTTAGGTTTTTTGTTATAATAAACATAGAGGAAACGAGCCAGGGGATAATCTCCGGAGTATGCGTTTTCAGCGCTAGGTTCAAAAGGTTTACCGTCTTTGACTGAAACAGGAACCATCTTTACGTCAGCGGTCTTGTAACCAACCCCAGAGTAGCCTATAGCATATTTGTCGCTGGCCACACCCTGAACCACCGCTGACGAGCCCGGCTGTTCCTTTACAGTGTCTTTGTAGTCCCCACCTTTGAGAGCCACTTCCTTGAAATAACCGTATGTGCCGCTGGCTGAGTTTCGTCCGTATAAGGAAACAGGCTTGCTCGCCCAATCACCGGTTAGCCCAAGATCTCCCCATGTCTTGAGGTCTTTTCCACCGGATTTAAACGTCTTGGAAAAAATTCCGTCAAGCTGCTGCATGGATAAGTTTTTTATTGGATTGTCCTTGTGAACAAATACTGCGAGAGAATCTACCGCAACACGAGCCACGGACGGCTTATAACCGTATTTCTTCTCAAACTCTTCAATCTCTTTCTGTTTCATCTCACGCGACATGGGACCGAACTGAGCGGTTCCTTCAATGAGAGCCGGTGGAGCGGTAGATGAGCCTTTGCCTTCTATGGCTATCTTGACTCCCGGATATTGGGAGCGAAACCCCTCCGTCCAGAGTGTCATCAGGTTGTTAAGGGTGTCTGACCCAACCGATTTGAGATTTCCAGAAACTCCACTGACTTTTTGATACGTTGGAAGTTGAGAATCAAGCTCAACTGCCCACGAAGAGCCTACAGTCATGCAAAATAATACAGAAAACAACAATGTAACTTTTTTGATCACAAGTAACCTCCACTAGTAAGTGTAATAGCGCTTTATTGAAAAGAACTCTAGACATACCTTGAGTCACCATTGTTAGAAAAGTGTTAGCCTGAAAATAGATTTGTGTGAAACATGTAGAAGATGTCTTCAATGACAAAATTGTTGCAGGAGTTGGGAATTCACGAATTGAACCAGGCCGTTCAGTCCTCGCAGATATCGTTCCACAAGTCTGCCCGAATCCCGGTAAGAAAAATCAATATCACGATTTAAAGCTCATCAGTTTCTCCACCATACCAGCCCCGAAAAGAATATAAATCATGGTGGCTGAAGCAAGGTATGGTCCGAAAGGTATCGGTTCAGAAGCGCTTTTTTTATCGAGCGTCATTGAAACAAGACTCATCACAAAACCAGCGAGGGCTCCAAAAAATAGTATGAAAATAACCCCTTCAACTGAAGTCCAGGCCCCCACCATTGCTAACAGCTTGATGTCTCCACCGCCCAGACCCGCCACACCTTTGGTGTACTCGAAAATCTTTGCAGGCGCATAAAGGATCGCCAATCCCATTGAAATTCCCAGCAAAGAGTCCGTCCAAGAGACACCAGGTATGACACCAAGCACTGACGCCAAAAAACCCAACCCCAATAGAGGAAGAGAAAGTAAATCAGGAATCACCATCATGTCCTGATCTACCCTGAAAATAGCTATCAACCCTATAAAAAGCACGACGTACAGGAGGAAGATTCCAGTCGGGCCAAATTTAAAAAACAGGACAACAGTTAGCGCGCCCGAAAAGAGTTCTGCAATTGAATTTTTTAAGTCGTAGTTGTTCTTGGCAGGATTTTTCGATTTTAACTGATACAGCAAAGAAATTATCGGGATTTGAGATGTCTGGCTCAGTCTGCTCCTAACAGCGCCGATTAAAGACTCCAGTGGTAATCCTTTTATCCTGGCGTCAAAATAGTTGACAACAAATGTTGCCAAGACCCCTAAAACCAGTCCTACGCCAAAAAGACCCGCCAAAATTGTCACGTTCTGCACATAGCTCAGCATTATTGGCACACTCAAAGTCACACGTCCATCATCTCCAGGTTTGCAGAAGACCGTAGCTGAGTCTGGAAAACATCTTTCAGCAGACAAACGGGGTGTTCATAAAATTATACATCTCATCGGCCTCACCACGAGTCGGTAACACAAATGCCCAGTCATCCGCAGGCAATTCCTTGATATCGAGATCTCCCTTGATTCGCCACTCTTTTTCCCGTGACCAGTCATATTTCCCGGTTCTCGAAATCTGGAACAAATGTTTTTCATCATCCTGAAGGCTCTGATGACTATCTAATGATCCATAATGAACTCTTCGCCCTCCTTTGAGGGCTAATGTTATTCTCTTTATGACCAGACCATAAGGCTCAAGAGTCCAACGGTAAACGCCGGTTCTCCATATCCGTATTTTTTCCAGTTCATTAGGCGGAACTTCTGTGAAGGAAACCACTGGGAAGTTTCCGCGTATCATCGCGCCACTTGCTCGAATCCTTTGTTCAAGAGCTATTCTCAGGATGGTTTCAAAGGCCGAATGAGAGGATTCCGGGCGTCCGGCCAACAGACTCGTAATATATTCATGGTAACTTTGCCCGGGCCACGGTCCATGACATGACCGTGTATAATGAAATAATGCCTCATCGCCAAATTCCAACCATTTCAGATCCTCTGACGGGCTGATCACCCAGGCGCCCATAACAACACTGAAAAATTTTTTTAGTTTGAATCTTTGCATGCTGAGGGGCTCACAAACTTCGTTTGGGATGATCTCCCTATCCTTGTTTGCCACAAGACCCTCAACATGATTTGCCTCAATTCGCCCTAAAGGCACATTTCTGCTCCTGGCTTCACTCAGGACTGTTGACATGTTACCACCGGGCTTTACGTTTATACTGTAAATCATGTCCGAAAGAGAGCCTACCAGCCTGTCCCTCATAAAAGCGGACTCCTGTCTGGAGGTTTGTTGAGTTAAACAGGCAGCGGAAATGAACAGGGTTTTTTCCATGTCCACTATCCCGGAATAGCGCTCGAATAATCTGGTCTGTGAGCCTGTCATGTTCATAATTTGTGAGAGGCTCTCACATACCACGATAAGATTGCTCCCTTTGCAGGCAGCAGTAACAACATCATAGTGCATTATTCCTATGCTTGAAACCAATGTGGCTTTTTTCTTCAGGGCTTCATTCAGGGCCGTCCTTGTCCTCAAAAGCCAGTCATCATTGGGTTTCACACACCTGGATTTGCGTGAATTAAGAATGGACACCGTATAATGCTGTAAATGGTTTATTGGCCCCTTGGCAAACATGAGGCAGGATTCATCCACACAGGTTCGGCCAAAACTTTCGAAATCGTCCCGGGTTATGATGTAAATACCGGCTTGCGCCCAGCTCTCTGCGGTTCTTACAATCTCCGGCCATCCGCTGTGGCCCCGTTTGAAGCTGTCTGATGAACCTCGAAAAAATGTTGCCGACTCGCGTTCGATTATTTTCCAAAGTTCAGCCAGTTGATGATTTTCAACCTTCAGGATACGATGCACAAACTCCATCGCCACTAGTCTGTCAGGTCCCCCCAGACTGCGAATGCAACAAGCCAATATCAAGGCATATTTTATTCTCAGATTCTCAATCTTCTAGCCCAACCCGTCACTGAAGTCTCTGCTTTCAAATGAACGATTCTTTAACTTCTGTCCTTCAAGCGATTTATTGGAATCAAATTCGAAACAACCACTGGCATCATGAAAAAAAACTTCAACTTTTCTACGCCTTTTGACTGCTTCCACCCGCTTCTTTAACTTGAATCGTGGTTTGGTAGGTGACATCAGCCATTTCCTCCCAATCACCTGCCCCCTTCACAATAGATGGAAGGCGCCTCCGGTGCGTCAGGCACAAATAATTCCCAAGACCCCATTTTACTCCAGCAATGAGGCCAAGTCATCTTCAAGAGCGTAAAATGAGTCTTTGTCATTGAGAAGGTTGATCTTGTCGGTTATTTGATACTTACCGTCATTCAGGACTATCACACGACCTTTGATCACTTCCAGGGAATTGATTTCTTCGATAGATGCTTTCCAGGGAATTTCATCCTGATCAAGAACATAATTCCCATTCCAGTGCAGATTGTATGAGGTAGAGGTCTTCTTGAACAAGTCCTGAACGGTATGCCACCCCTCAGATTCAACAACGCTCAACAGATCGTCCTGGAGGCGTACTGGTATTACTAGTAACAGTTTCTTGAATTTTTCGGCCATTGTGACTCCCAAATGAAAATGAACTGAACATCGCTTTTCCGCCTCTAAAATAGTCGCGGAATCAGCATTTATGTAGACTATCACCTTTTTGTCAAGGCAGGGTCAGGCTCAGAGTCTGGTTATTCTTCCCCAGAGGCGGCAAAACCCTGCCATCGAATCTTATGCGAATACCACCGGCATTGCCGGTCATCAACCTGAAACTTTTGTTGGCGGAAAAAACCTGAATATCTCCCGGAGCCATCATAAATTCTTCGGCCTGTCCACCGTCCGGCTCCACACGAACCCATGCGTTCCCGGAAGCCTTTATCTCAAGTATTTTTTTGCCGGCCCTCGTTTGTTGGGGCTCACTGGTTGAGCTTTGCGAGGATTCCAGCCTAACCGTTTTTTGTGCGTTACCTGCCGGTTCACGAGATGAAACATTTTCAACCGGACTTTTGGGAGAGTGAAATATTCTGGTCACCCCAGTCAAAACCAGCACCGCCAGCGACAACAGCCCAACGACTGTCAAAATTCTTGTAAACCACGGATTGTAGATGAAAGATGATCTTGAGGAATCCGGCATAAAATTGGAAGCTTCAGATTCCAGATATTCCGGCATGTCGCCATCTCTAAGGAACTCATCAAATTTTTTGATGGCCTCCTCCGGATCAAGACCAAGCTCCTTGACATAGGATCTTATGAAGCCTTTGATAAATACCTTGGGAGGCAAGAGGTCATAGCGATCATCCTCCAGAAATTCCAGATTTGTCACGGCAATTTTGGTGCTGTGCGAGAGTTGATCAAGTGTTTTGCCGTTCTGTTCCCGCAAACTTTTCAGGTACGCGCCAAATGATTCCATGATCTGAAAGCAAGCCTCGTAATGTTTTCTTTGACCACCTGGAGCCCTAAAAAAACAAAGTCCGGTTTATAGAGCTTTTCAGTAACAAAAATGGTCTTTTATACTTTCAAACGAAAATGATCCATCCCTGAAGACAATTCAACCATCTTCCGATTATCATCAGCGAGAGTTATGATCAAGGTTATAATGATCAGACAGCGCATCTATACAACTTGGGTCACACATTCAGGTTATGGTGAATCCGGTTTTGTTGCAAGGTAAATAAGTCCGGGGGAGGAACACAGAAATTGAGGGAATGGGATGTCATAGGGAACTGGATGAGACCCAGACCATCGTTGGAAGCCGTTCTGGCAATGGCGTCCGGGTCCCTGACTGCATTCTACATTCTCCAACCGGCCCCTTTTCCAGGTAATCTTTTTCTCGGAATTGCCCTAATTCTGTGCTTCCCTGTTTTTGTAAAGAAAAACTTCAAAACCTTGCGACTCTGGACTGGTCTGATTTTTTTTCTTTTTGGCATTGGAGCAACTCTCTCAAACCTCGAGATAAGGGCTGCCATTGAACCAATGAAAAAAATCACGGTCCATGCCACCATAAAACGCTTGCTGAGCAGCGGCGACAATTTTCGTGTTCTTCTGTTGGAAAATGGTCTCGCATTCCCCTCAGGTGAAGCCTTACCCGGTTATGGAAGACTAATGTTGAGAAATGAACCAGTTGAGTTGTCTGCTGGAGACAGAGTCTCTTTCAGATCTTCTATTCGCAAGCCTTCGAACCGGGGAAATCCGGGTGAGTACAATTGGGAAATGGATTGTCTCAATGAGGGTATCGTGTGGTTGGCCTCAACAAGAGACCATGACTCGCTGGTGATACTAAACCGTGCGCATTGGTTGAGCCCGTCCAGAATCATTTACAATATCAGACAATCGATGATCAGTTTCATCGATAACCATTCGGGACGTTACTTCAGAAGTGAATCGTCGATTCACATTAAGGCTATTCTAAAGGGAATAGTAATGGGGGATCGTGGGGACATTTCTCCAGAACTCAACCGATCTTTTTCCGATAGTGGGCTGGTTCATGCTTTTTCGGCGTCAGGAGTTCATGTTACCATCGTTGGCCTTATGGCCTTTTTGTTGGTTAGATCAATCTTTCATTTTAGAACTGAATGGCTGCTAAAGGTTCCTTTGCCAATCTCCGCCTCAATTGCCACAATACCTGCTGTCACCATCTATTGCGTTCTGGTTGGATTCAAGCCTCCGTCCATGAGAGCCGCCATCATGGGCGTGGTGTTGGGAGTTTCTGTGCTCGGCCAAAAAAGATGGGACTCGTTTAACACCCTCGCTGTCGCCTCGTTATTCATAATGATGATCTATCCACTGTCTTTCATGACTCCCAGCTTCCAACTTTCCTTTGCCGCTGTTGCGGGAATAATCATGATGATGGGCAGTGACATACCATGGTTGTTCAAAAGCTCTGGAACAGATTCTGTAAGACCTGATTCCGGCTTCAGTGTTACAAATCTGAAGCTGGAACAAAGCATAGACTTTTTGAAACGGCCGTTCATCTCGGTTTTGTTGGTCACTGTCTCCGCCACCATCGCTACCAGTCCCATCGTAGCCCAGCTTTTTCAGCGAATTCCCACATATGGCATATTCGCAAACCTGCTGGCCGAATTTCCGCTGTCTCTCGGGTTAGCTTTTGGACTGATTGCGGCCATCTTGTCATGTTTTTCAACAGAACTTGGAACTTTCATTCTGTTTATAGCAGATGTAAACGTCTGGATTGCATTAAAAATTGCCGATTTTTTCTCTTCTATGCCGTGCTCTGTCATTTACATTCCGGAAATGGGGTGGTCCGGGCTGCTTTTTTCAATTGTGGTCACCATACTATTTTTCAGTTTGATCAGAGTGCCTTCCAGAAGGACATTAATGGCGCTATGTCTGGCTTTGGCAGGCATGCTGGCTGTAGGCCTCACATCTTATATCAAGACTAATCGCGTCAACAACATTCATGCAACATTTTTTAATGTGGGAAATGGTGACGCGGCTTTTGTAAAACCTCCGCAAACCAACGGTATTCTAGTGGACGGAGGCCCTGCGACCGAATTTTTTAATGCTGGTCAGTCTATTATCGTTCCATTTCTAATGCTGAAGGCCATCACTCGATTGGACGCTGTCGTTTTAAGTCATCCCCAGTCGGACCATTACGGTGGATTATGCGCCGCAGTGAGGGAAGCCCCGACCAACATTTTGTTCATGAATCAAATTAACAATTATTCAGAGACAGTTTTTAAAAAACAAATCAGTGGAATTCAAGAAGGCATCACCTTCAGGCAAGCAGATCGAAACTCTCCGGCTTGTTGGATTGGGGACTGCAAAATAACTTTTGTCAATGCTCCTGCCAAGGCAAACTTGGGTCAGAAATCATCAAACGCTCAAATCAATGACAGTTCAGGCGTCATGAGAATAGACTATTTTGATTTCTCAATTCTTTTCCTGGGTGATCTGGAAAAATCCGCTGAAAAAGAGCTTCTTGAATCCGGAGAGAACCTCAGAGCCACTGTACTGAAGGTTGCCCACCACGCCGGTAAAACCAGCGCAACATCAGCCGGTCTTCTGGAAGCGATTCAACCCAGGATAGCCATAATCTCTGCTGATTACCCTTCACGGAGTGGCATTCCGAATCCTGAAGTAGTGGATCGTTTGAAGCAGAGTTGTCCAAATGTCTATTGGACAGGACGCGATGGAGCGATCACAATAAGCTCCTCGGGGGCAGGCCCGATTAGCATACTGTTGGGAAAAAGCCGCCTTGCCGAAACTGTCTATTGAAATCTCAAATGAGAATAATTATTTATTCATCGATAGGCGTTGATTTTGATCCGGTCCCCAAAATCTGGGACGGAAGGCTTTGGACCGATTGCCTTATTCATCATTTCAGGATATAATCGAAACATATTCAATCAGGAATTGCTCCAATTGCGAGAGTGGCGGAATTTGGCAGACGCACCGGACTTAGGATCCGGCGGGGCAACCCTTGGGGGTTCGAGTCCCCCCTCTCGCACCA
>CAYNZA010000049.1:0-21460 GCA_964401595.1 uncultured Desulfomonile sp. | reverse complement strand
GTTCATCAGAACTCATGCCCATGGCAAGTCCTAAAACTTGTGGATAGTAAACTACTGGAACTTTAAGGTCAAGACCTGAGGCTTTAGCAATTTTTTTCTGTTGTCCCTCATACATTACGTTGCAGAAGGGGCAAACCAGCACCAAAGCGTGAGCCTGAGATTCTGCAACATCCTGAAGTTTTTTCTGGGCAAGAGAGTTTGCGACCTCTTCTGATATCCCAAGCACGCCTCCGCCGCAACAGTCCTTGAGCGACGGGTAATGTACCACTTCGGCTCCTGTTGCTGCAATAAGGGCTGACAGAGTTGATGGCGCCTCAGGATCATCAAAACCGACAGTCAGTTCCGCCGGTTTAAGATAATGGCATCCATAATGTGGCGCCAGTCTTATTCCATCAAGAGGTCTTTTCACAGAGTTCTTTATTTGATCGAGCCCTATCTCTTCATATATAAGCCTCATGAAATTTCGGACTTTAACAGGCCCGTTGTATTCAAGCCCTACAGCCTTCAGTTTCTCGTTTACCTGTTTTTTGAGATCCTGATCATGATCCAATGTGTGAGCAACCTCGTTTAATGTTCCAGCGCAAGCGTTGCACAAGGCGCACATTTCAAGGTTCTCTTTTTCCGCTATTGCCAGATTTCTGGCGGCAGCCACTGTTGTGGATAGAACATCGAGTGATTTGAGCGGAAAACCACAGCATCCCAAGGCTTCATTGTCCCGAAAATTGATGCCCAGAGCCTTCGCGATCAAACGAGACGAAAGTTCATAATTCAAATTTCGTATAGGAACGGTGCAACCGAGATATAATAGAGCTTCCATGAATTCACAATCCAATGCTGTAAGGCTTGAGAGTTCCCCGAATGTACCCGCCTCGATTATTCCAGCAGGCTCCTGTAATCTTCGGGGTGTTCAACAATCAGCGGCAAGCCCAGCTTTGCCCGCTTCTCATTCTCAAATTCACTAACTTCGTAAAGCCGCCCATGATCCTTCAAAAGACTTTTCTGTGCTGTCAATCCAGAAGGAGCGCATGCTTCTGATGACGCAAGGTTCTTGATTGCATATATCAAGTCAGTAAATCGAACATCCTGAGGGCAAACTTCCGCACAACTGTAACAGGAGGAACAAAGCCATATAAAATCGCTTTCCAGTAACTCCCTGGTCATTCCAAGAAGCGCCATGCGAATTATTTTTCTGGGGTCGTATCGTCTAACCGTTTTTTCCACGGGGCAGGCCGCTGTGCATGCTTTACAGGCATAACAAGCCTGCAGTCCCTCTCCACCGCGCGTGGACGTCACCTTGAATTTGAATGATGGGTCTAATTCGTTAAGGTTGATTCTTGGCATCTGTTCTCTCTATCAGACCATGAAGGGGGTCCGAGCGGTTCGCTATCTAAATTCATGAGGTCCAAAATCCGAAACATCTCATCAGGGAAGTCTTCCAAACTCCGAAATGGCCTTCACCAAGACTTCGGGAGTGTTGCCGGCAGTTTGGACAAAACGGATCCTGTTAAAAAGAACATTTTCGTCACTAGAGCTCTGCTGTTCCGGTGAAATGGAGGAATTTTCATGTTGCAGAGCCTTCTCGTTCCGTGAACCGGCTATATTCTCAATTCTTCCCATGCACAAAATGTTTCCGTAAAGTGAGGCGCAGTTGCCTTTGTAACATCCTCCGACAAGAACACCGCGAGCCCCCGATTTGATAGCCTCAAAGATTATTTGCGGTTCAATAGAGCCAGCGCAATTGACTTCAAAAACGACAACGTCATCCTGATAAATGAATTCCACCGCCTTGAAAGCCTGAGCGGCCGATCTTGAACAGAGGAATAGAACAATCTTGTCGTTGCAACTGATAGACAACTTAGCGTGAACTTCATCGCCTGTTTTTCCGGAGCCTGAAGTCTGATCCTGATTCTGCAGTGATATCGCTCCCATCGGGCATTCTGCCACGCAAATTCCGCATTTTTGACAACTCTCGGAACTGATTTCCGCTCTGTTGTAAAACGTTATTGCGCCGTGCGGACACAAGCGCAGACAAGTCAGGCAAAAAGCGCATTTCGATTTATCAACGACTGGGGTCAAGTCGGAGGTCCCCTTGATCATTGCAACAGATCTTCTTACCTCGACCTCCAATGCGTCAATGTCTTCCGCTATCGACTTTTTATCAAAAACACCACGTGAAGGACCGACAGCGAAGACTCCAGCCTTTGATGTCAACACTCCGTTAAAACGTGGCGATTCCGACTGTATGTAGGGTTTGCATGTTTCAAGCGGTAAAAGATCAGCCAGGACGGAAGTCAATCCGGCGGGAGCGCAAACCTCCTCGTCCAATACCACAACGTCAGGAGTAAGTTCGGAATCCAGTTTTAATAGAGGTTCCGTGAACAGGATTTTCCATTCATCCGCATCTCTCTCAAACACCGGTCCATCATCCTCGAACTTGAAAAATACTGCGCCGCGTTCGCGTGATCTTCTGTAACGCTCTTCAAGATCCTCACCAGCCACTTTAAGATACCTTGTAAAAACATACGGCTGGAATTTGTCGATGTTCTGCAATCTTTCAATGGCATCCAGAAAACGGGCAAAAGTTGAAGGATACGAATCGCCGGCCAAATCATCAATGAAGGCCGCATGGTACCACAAACCTCTTTTTTCGGGCAAAGATTCCCCCGAATCAAGCATGGACTCCAATTCCGATACAGACAGAACTCTGGGGCCTTTTTTCAATCCATAGCGACCAAACCTTGGGACCAGGCTTGCCGGCTGGGAGACCACGACTAAACCGAATGATCTGTTCAGATATCTGTCTCCCTCGATCAGTCTTGCGTGAAACTGACCGATCTGACCGTGAATGGAATCCAGGGTCACGTCCGAGACCTCTCCTGAACCCTTTGAATTGCCGGACAAAGTGGCCAGGGTCACGTCAAGCCCGAGCCGTCTCAAACGACCGGCTATTTCATCTCCCATCCAGTCTCCGCCTAACACGAGTACGCTGTGGTCGAACTTGCCATCCAGGAATTCCGGTCTGTTTAGGAATGATGATTTCCTGTTCCAACTATTCAAGGTCAACCCCACTTTGTAAACTGTTGAGATAGGAGTCAATCTTGAGAGCGACATGTGTTGAGTTGTCGATAGACTCCTGAATTGATTTTGGGCCCAATGCCGCGCCCGTTACAAAGGCGCCGTTGATGTTTGACAGGGTTTGAGCAAATTTTGAGCTGCCGTAATCACAATTTGCAGGAACTGATTCAGCAACTCCTGAAATTGCTGTTGGATTCTGCCCCATACCCACACTTAATATTACCCAATCGTACTCTTGAGCCATCACCTCATCGTTAGCTCCGTTATAAATCGCCATTGGTTTTCCCGTAAGACCTGTCCTGATTTCAGATGGTATGGCTCTGATCAGATTCACTTCTCTAGCCGCAGCGGCTATCCTGTGCTCAAAGTCTCTATCAAAGGTTTGAAGGTCCATGTAAAACATGGAGATTGAGATCTTCGGGAATTTGAATTTTAATAGTCTCGCTGAACGCAGGGCATATCCGCAACATACCCTGGAACAATAGTTTCGTCCAATTTTTGCGTCCCTACTACCGACGCACTGTATGAAAGCTATCGATTCAGGCTCTTGAGTCTCATCCAACAGGTCAAAATAACCCCGTCTGAGTTTGTCCTCCAAATCCATCGCCGTGACCACTCCTGGAATCCTGCCGTATCCAAATCTGGTCTTGACGGTAGCGTCAAATGGCTCGAAACCTGTGGCGACAGCTACTGCATGAGTGTCCATCCTCCGGATCCCAGGCTCCGAGGAAAGGTCAATCGCAGCCTCCGGACAAGCCTGTTCGCAAATCATGCAGGCCATGTTCTGCGAGCGGGAACACTCCGGATAATTTATAAAAAATCTCCCAGTGAAAGGATCAACAAGAATGGCGTTGGGAGACGGACAAACCTTCTTGCAAATTCCACAGCCGGAGCATTTTGCTGGTTCAACATACTGTGGCGTCTGCAGGAGTTCTATTTCAAATCCTGTGGAGGTTCTCCGTGATTCCAGAAACTCGCTGTTCAGGGAAAGTTCAATTTTGTCACTTCTGGAAATTTTGCTCACATAATCCTGAACCGTGCAGGCTCCACAACGTTGGCATGAATCGGTAGCCTTGCAAGAGTATCTTGCCGCATTTCCGCCAGGTAAAGGAAAACGATCAATTAGAGTTGAATGTATCCCCAAACAGGACAGTTCGTGAGCCAGACTGAGTCCGGCTATACCAGAACCTATGATTGCAACGTTTTTGGCCATGAGATTCTCAATCCGCTGAACTTTGTCGAGAAAGGATTCCAAATAGATTAACAGTTTTGTGAGACGTGCAAACGACCTGGAGCCGGTTGCGAAAATGAACTATGAATCGTCCCCGTGAATTCACGCTATCAGAAAAATTTAATCCCTGTAAAACCGACGCTGATAGTCCTGCCTGACAATTTTTGCAGGGCTTTCGTTAAGTCTATGGTCTCTCGGCGGAGTTACATTGGCCAGGATATCCAGTCTGGACTGGGCTTTTAGCCTTTCTATGATTTTGACCCAGGCGCAATCTCTTTCGGGACTAGTCTCACACTTTCCGTTTGTTGGTCCACCACACGGCCCATTTAGAAGGCTTTTTGCGCACATTGTCACGGGGCAGATACCACCGGTTAAACCGAGGTAGCACTGGTTACAGGAACGGCATCTTTCAGTCCATACCCCTGCTCCCTCGTTCACGCCAATGAAACTAGTGTCAACTCCGGGGAATACCGGTGTGGTCGGGTACATGTCGCTCAAAAATTGTATACCTGCGCCGCAGGCCAGCGAAACCACAGCGTCCACGGTGGATACGGCGTCCTTGAATAGAGCCAGAAATTCCCTGTCACACTGTCGCTCGACCGTGGCAGCCAAAGATTCAAATCCCTGATTGTGCGGTCTGCATGCAATTTCCAGTTGTGAGGCCAGAATGCCGGCCTCTTTCTCTCCTCCGGCAAGGCAAACAGCAACGCACGTCCCGCATCCCGCTACCAGGACCTTAGAATATCCTCTGACCATTTCGTATATTTCAGAAAACGGCTTAGGCTTTGCGACTATCACAAGAACCTCCACTCCAAAGCATCCACGCTTTAGCTTTTGTATGGAACACGCAGTGTCTCAAATATGACTGTTCAAGATTTAACTCGACGATGATTTTCAGTTTGGTGAACAATACAATAGCGAAGCAGGTTTAAGCTGTCAACAAAGCATTGATCAACCGTGTTCAAAGAAGAATTAAACGGACTATTTTATGACATCAGTCGATAAAGTGGTCATGTCGGAGAAAGTAACCCTGAGCGAAAGTCTGGTTTTGGGGTCAGAGAGCAGGCCATTATCAGCGGCATAAAGATAAATCGTCTTTCTTCCTGACACTGGGAGGTTCAAAAGCCCACCTTTGTTGTCCACCAGTTGATATATCTTCGGGTAGATAGCCACGCCCAGAAACATTACGGGAGCTTTTGGATCAGTTGACCATTTCACATTTGCGTCCGGGCCGAGTAATTCAATCCTGGATATTTTTTTTTCGTCCACCTGCAACTTTGTGATGAAAGTCCCGTCCAGGTACCCGTCTTTCCCCGGCTTGGTTGACGTGTTGACCAGGTCCGCTATGAAACCTCTGAATTCACAGGATATGATCCCTTTGGCTCGTGCAGAAGGCTCGGATTCGGGAATGACACTTGAAGTTGTTGAAGGTGATTTGTGGACAAATTGTTGAAAAGATGACCCGTCAGCAAAATGCACAATAATTCTAAGATGCTGATTAGATTCCACTAAGTCACCGGGATCGGCGGCGTACAGATAAAATTGCACTCTACCCTCGATCGGTATTCTGATTGATCCGTCCGGTTTGTTGAGCAATGCTGTTGGCGCCGTCTGATAGGCCACTCCAAGTCCCCAAGCCCCGGGAGTAGCGCCTCCGGTTCCCCATTTCTTGGGTGGTCCTGATATGTTATTGATCTCGATACCTGTGATTATGTTCTTGGGCTGAACGTCTATGTCCAGTCCAAAAACAGCATCAGCCCTGGAATCGGGCTTCATTTCAGTGTATTGTCCGACAGCGTCTGTCGATACAAAACCCAGCCATGACCCCAAAAAACTCACCTTTGCCACCGGAGTCGGTGGAGATGAGTCAGGCGCGCTCTCTTTTGGCTGATCTGGGGCGTTGGCCCCCGTCTTTTCGACTTGACGCCACGAAACCTCGCCGTCATCAAATGTAAGGGCGATTCTGAAGTTCGTTTTTCCGTCTGAAATTGCCCCGTTGTCAGCTACGTAGAGATTAAGCTCGGCTCTTTCCCTGACGTGAAGATTTATGGCCCCATCCCTGCTGTTTATCAATCTGGCCGGATCAGACGTGAGAGCAACCCCGATTGGGGGATTCTCACTACCTGGAACGGTGTCCCAAGCCACTGTGTGTCCATCTACATTCTTTATTTGTATTCCCGTGATAACCCTTTCCTTGGTCTCCAGAACCAGGCTGAAAAGTCCATCTGCCTTGTCGTCTCCACCAATTGTCTTCGAATCTCCGACGGCGTCATAATTTGAAATACCTTTCAAAGATGCCGTAATCCTGACTGGAAATACTCCCGCGCCCGACTGGGGGCTGTCAACAAGAACGACAGGGTCAATTTTTACCGGGCCGGACCACGAAGTCCCGTCGGAGAAAATTGTTTTTACGGTGTATTTTCTCTCCCTGGACGCGAAAGAACCATCATCAGTTACGAAAAGCAGGTAACTCCTATCCTGGCTTGAGGACAAATTCAATGGGCCGGTTTTCAGATTTAGAATATCGGAAGGGTTTTTAGCCAAAGCTATGCCGAGAAAACCGGCGTTAGCCTGCTTTCCCTTAGTACTCCAGAAGCCGGAAGGATTTGCGCTCTTGATTTGCACTTCGCTGATAAAACCGGATGCCCGAGGGGCCAAGTCAAGAGAAAAGACCGTGTCAGGCGCGCCATCAGGGTCACCACCTGTTTTCCCAACTCTATCCGTTTTTTTTATGCCAACCAGAGCAGATGAGTTTTTGTCACCGCTTTCTGACAGGACTATACCTGCCTGGAATGCCAGATAGGCCGCCAGAATGGTCAAACAAACTACTATTTTTACGGCGCATCGACTCAGAGCCACAACCCTTACCAATTTTCTAAAAGAAATATTATAACTACTATCTCAATTCTTAGAGCACAAGATGCTGTAATGTCAATCTATAACTAAATAAAACGCAAGTGTTTTGTTCCATTGCCCGGACGATCTGAATTTTTTTAAGATCGAAGATGTGTTATCAAATTAGACTTCATCCCGACTGTTTTTGCAGGAGTGAATAAATCTGGTGTGACGCATTGATCCCGGACCACTGACAGTTGAAAGCAGCGAAAAGTTACTCCCTCTGCTCGAAGTCTGTTAAAGATTGGCTTGAGATAATGTCGAAATTATTTAATAGAGAAGACACAACTTTTGGTTTTAGAGTTGGGACCGAAGAAATCAGTCATGATTCAGGAGTTAAAATTTGACAAAAATAGCTTTGATCGGTGGTTCAGGATTTGATGATCCCGATATTCTTTCAGACGTGAGGATTCTGAAAATGGGCACGCCTTACGGTCCTCTGTCGTCTGATGTGTCCGTGGGAAAAGTGGGCTCCATTGAAGTGGCCGTCATTAACCGGCACGGCAAGGGCCACAGAATTGTGCCCTCGGCAATTAATAACAGGGCCAACATCTGGGCCTTGAGAGAATTAGGTGTGACATCGATAGTGGCCACTACAGCTTGCGGATCTTTGAGGGAAGAGATCGAACCAGGTCACATAGTATTTCCAGACCAGTTTATCGATTGGACAAAAGGTAGGAAAAGCTCCTTTTTCGAAGGGGATCAGGTGGCTCACATTTCAATGGCGGACCCGTTCTGTGGAAAACTTAGATCAGTTCTTGTGGAGGCGGCTTGCAGACTCGGGATAACGCACCACGACCGGGCCACTGTTATCACCATCGAAGGCCCACGATTCTCTACCAGGGCTGAAAGCAGGATGTTCAGGGGATTAGGGGCGGACGTAGTCAACATGTCTACTGTTCCTGAGGCAGTTCTAGCGCGTGAAGCCGGAATGTGTTACGCAAGCATTGCCATGAGCACGGATTTTGATTCCTGGCATGTTAGTGAGGCTCCAGTCACTTGGGACATGATAGTCCAGACAATGAAAACCAACGTAGAGAGCGTTAAGAGAATATTTTTTGACGCCCTCGGAAGAATAGGTTGTGACGATTGTGAATGCAGGACGGCCATAGAATCAGCTCTTGTATGAATGTTGCAATTTTTTGAACACCCAAATTCGAGAGGGAAGCAAGATGGATTTAAGTCAGAAAATCAAAATAGCCATGGGATTGGAGCCTGTTGATTTGCTGTTGAAGAACTGCCGCGTGGTGAACGTTTTCTCCGGAATGATACACGATGCGTCTATTGCAGTGAAGGACGGTCGAATAGTCGGATTCGGAGACTATGAATCCTTGAAGGTAGTAGACATCGAAAAACGGTTTGTCTGTCCCGGATTTATTGATGGCCATATTCATCTTGAATCGAGCATGCTGAGTGTTCCCGAATTATGTCGCAACCTGGTTCCGCTTGGAACCACCGCTGTCGTTGTTGATCCCCATGAATTGGCCAACGTTTATGGACTGGACGGCATAAAATTCATTCTCGAATCAAGCGAAACACTACCTCTGACAGTTTTCGTGATGTTTCCATCATGTGTTCCGGCCACTACATTCGAGACATCCGGCGCAGTCCTTAAGTCCGCTGACATGAAAGCTTTTGTCAATCATCCCCGAATCCTGGGTCTGGCCGAGATGATGAACTATCCCGGCGTTATTTTTGGTGATCCAGAGACTTTAGCCAAAATAGACGTTTTTAGGGACAAGATCAAGGATGGTCACGCTCCCGGCCTTTCAGGTAGAGAGCTTACAGCTTACGTAAACGCTGGAATAGAGTCCGACCATGAGTGTGCAAATCTCGGAGAAGCTCAGGAAAAACTTAACCTGGGCATGCGAATCATGATCCGGGAAGGATCAGCCGCCAAGAACATGAATGAATTACTCCCTCTGGTCAATCAGCATAACTCCAGGAACATGATGCTGGTGTCTGATGACCTGGACCCATTTGATATTCTTGAAAAAGGACACCTCAACAACCTGTTGAAAATGGCAATATCCAAAGGCATTGATCCACTGACTGCGGTGCAGATGGTGACCATCAATACCGCCGATTATTTTGGACTTAAGGACCGTGGGGCCATACTGCCCGGGCGCTGGGCAGACATGGTTGTGCTTGACAGTCTTGATGATGTAAAAGTTCACTCCGTTTACACAGCCGGAGACCTCACCGCCCTGAACGGAAAGTTTGTCTGTGAGACGCTCCCGGTGTCTGTGATAAAACCCCCTCCAAGTGTCAAGGTTGATTGGTCGAAAATTCCCAATCTCGGAATTTCGGCAACTGGTGAGACCGTAAATGTCATTGAGGTAGTCCCCGACCAGATATTTACCCGGAGGCTTGTCTTAAAGCCCTCTCAAAAGATGGGCAATCTCGTGAGTGACCCCGATCAGGATATTCTGAAGATGGCGGTTATCGAAAGGCATCACGGAACAGGGCGCCACGCTGTAGCTTTCATAAAGGGATTCGGACTCAAATCAGGAGCAATTGCGTCTTCTGTCGCACATGATTCACACAACATCATCGTAGTCGGACAAAATGACGAAGACATGATGATCGCAGCACGGGCAATTGAATCCATGGGCGGAGGGATGGTTGTTGCAGCCAACTCCAAAATCGTAGCTCAGCTTCCGTTACCAATCGGGGGATTAATATCAGAGCAGCCGATCGACAAAGTACAACAAGCCCTCAAATCTCTAGCTGACGCCTCCAGATCTTTAGGGTGCAAGCTGGATGCGCCTTTTGCCACCCTTTCTTTCATGGCCTTGACACCAATACCCGAACTAAAACTAACCGACCAGGGACTTTTTGATTCTCTGAACTTTAAATTTGTGTCCTTGTTTGACATAACCTGACAATTTAAAAGATCAGGTCGAATTCCAAAGCATGAGCCAAAGCACTCTCCCTGTAGACGGACAAGGTAAATGTTAACTGGTGTCTTGACATCCGGCAGTACAAACATTATTTATTGATAATAGTTCCTAATAAGTTACAGGTGTGTCGTGGATCGTAAATTAAGAGCTACAGAGCAGAGGCGAGTAATTGTGGAGGAACTCAGACGTTCCAGATGCCATCCTACTGCAAATGAAATCTATGAAACGGTCAGGGCGAAATTGCCCCGAATCAGTCTTGGAACAGTTTACCGCAACCTGGAAATTCTGTCTGAGAGTGGGGAGATTCGCAAGCTGGAAATGGCAGGGTCTCAAAGACGGTTCGACGGGACGATGGAGAATCACTTTCACGTCAAATGTTTGAAATGTGACCGAGTGTCGGACGCGGAATTACCCTTGGTCCAGGAGATTCTGGACAGTCTGAAAGAGTTGGATGGCTATGAAATAGTTTTAAGTCATCTTGAATTTTCAGGTATTTGTCCAGAATGCAGAAAAAAGGGCACAACTTGTTTACAACAAGCGATTGCTGAAAAAACAGCAATGATTTGAAAAGCAAATAAAAACTCAACAAGGAGATGACAATGGGGTCAATCAAAGGATCAGAAACGGAAAAAAATCTTTTAGGCTCATTTGCCGGGGAGTCTCAGGCCAGGAACCGGTACACGTTTTTTTCGTCTGTCGCCAAGAAAGAGGGTCTCGTTCAGATTGCGATGATATTTGAAGAAACGGCCAATCAGGAAAAGGAGCATGCCAAACGTTTCTTCAAACAACTCGAAGGTGGAGACGTTCTGATCCAGGCGGCTTTTCCGGCCGGTATAATTGCCGGCACACCTGAAAACCTCAAAGCCGCTGCCGCCGGTGAGCATCACGAATGGTCCGAACTTTATCCCGGATTTGCCAAGACTGCAAGAGCTGAAGGTTTTGAAGCGGCTGCCAGGATCTGGGAAGCCGTAAGCGTGGCAGAGAAGCAGCATGAAAAAAGATACCTCGACCTACTCAGAAATGTGGAGCAGGGAAAAGTCTTCAAGAAAGACATTTCTGTAGTTTGGCGTTGTATCAATTGCGGATACCTGCACGACGGCGTGGAAGCCCCTGAAACCTGTCCCGCCTGCGCACACCCCAGGGCCTATTTCGAATTGCTGGGAGAAAACTGGTAAAATCATGTGGTCTCAGTTGATCCACATTTTGTAAAATATACAGTTATCGATGAATGTCTGTTCCTACATAACGTTGTTAAACTAACAGGTCCTTGGATCAAGGATCAACCAATTTCAGTGAGGAGGTCATTAACATAATGAGATTATCCATGAAGGTCTTTAAATGTCAGGTGTGTGGAAACATAATTGAAATGCTCCATGACAAGTCAGGTACACTGGTCTGTTGTGGTCAGCCAATGAAGAACCTGGTTGAAAACACTGTAGATGCCGCCAAAGAGAAGCACGTGCCGGTAAAAGAGGCGGTAGACGGAGGCCTGAAAGTTAAGGTAGGGAGCGTGGCGCATCCGATGGAAGACAGCCACTACATTGAATGGATAGAAATTATTGCTGACGGCAAGATTTACAGGAAGTATCTCAATCCTGGTGACAGTCCTGAAGCGGTGTTCCCGGTATCAGGTGAATGGACCGCAAGAGAATACTGCAATCTTCACGGCTTGTGGAAAGCCTGATCGGTCGGTTTTTAAAATAGCTTGATATGATAGTGGCGGCGTAACACATTACGCCGCCTGTTTGTTAAAGTGTCAATATTTTGAGCTGGTTCCAACGCGCAAAGTTTTCTGTTGATTCATTTTTTCGGTCATTTCTTTTATTAATGACAGTTCGGGACTCTCCTTGTGAGATTATTGGATTGATGATCATATTTATTTAGCAAGAAATTCGAGATAAGCGTATTATCTAGGTTTACATACACGAGATGGGACTGCCGAACAGGTGTTGGATATGAGTCCGGCAATTCCAGGAAATTTGAAAATCAAATCTGTAAACTGAAAGGTTCAAAAATGCCCAAGATAGAAGAAATGTATAGATGCCAGACTGTGAACTGTGGGTACGTTTACGATCCTGAACGTGGGGACAGAAAGGGGAAAATCCCCAAGGGCGTTCAATTTGCCGATCTTCCTGACGACTGGAAATGCCCTGTATGCGGCGCTACCAGAAAAATGTTTGTGTGCTGCGCCGGCTAGGTCACCCGATGAACCAACCGGAAAGGTTAGATAATGTGATGAAATCGAAAATACGCATTCTTGGGGCCATCCTTGTGCAGATACTATTTGTTTCGGCCGTCTGTTCAGCTCAGGAGTTCAAGATCGACGCAAAGGCCTTGGGGTTGATGCGTTTTTCTGCGCCCGAAAGTCTGGCCGCCAAGAAATACCTGGGCTTGTCTGATGCGGCTGAATTCAGCCTTGGTCAAATCAAAGCAGATTACGTCCTGATGCAAATATTCAGTATGTACTGTCCGGTCTGTCAAAAAGACGCCCCAACGGTGAACCAGTTGTTCGAACTTGTTCAGGCAGACCCCAATCTTAAAAACAGGATTAAGTTCCTGGGCATTGGAACAGGAAACACTCCCTATGAAGTGGAGGTTTTTCGCAAGAAATTCAAGATCCAGTTTCCCATGATTCCTGACGACGACTTCAGTGTTCAGAAAATTTCGTCGCATGACATAAGGACTCCAACCTTCGTGATTGTGAGAATAAAGGATCAAAATCAACTAGAGATCGTGAAGACAAGAGTCGGAGAAATCAAGGACTCCCAGGGGTTCTTTGAATTAATGGTCCACCAGTTGGCCCAAAAGAAATAGGATCAGATATATGATTGAAAGGCGCCGAGTTTTGTTTTTGTGCAGGATGCCTCTGCTGTGTTTGTTCGTTTTAACGATCTGTGCGTTTCAGGTTTTTGCTGATGATTTCAGAGATACAATATACAATCCGGGGTCATTAAAGCCTACGGACAGCGCGCCACTGGTGAAAGCAGGAGACATGGCTCCGGATTTCAGCCTGCCCGATTTGAGAGGCGGCAAAATTTCCCTGGCCGATTTCAGGGGAAAACAGAATGTCGTTCTTTCATTTGTTCCGGCAGCCTGGACCCCGGTTTGTTCTCAGCAATGGCCCGGTTACAACATCGTCAAAGAACTTTTTGAGGAAAAAAATGCCGCTTTAATCGGCATTTCTGTGGACAATATTCCCACTTTGCACGCCTGGACAACCCAAATGGGGAATTTGTGGTTCCACGTGGCTTCAGATTTTTGGCCGCATGGGGCCGTGGCACAAAAATACGGGGTTCTGAGATCCGATGGAGTTACAGAGAGAGCAACGATAATAATCGACAAAAACGGTGTGGTTAGATTTGTGGACGTGCATGATATCAATAGTATACCTAGACTTGAAGGTCTTGTGAAGGAGCTTTCAAAGCTGACAAGATGACCCGTGGTGATCATGAAGAACCTCGGGGAATTGACAATTGATTGAACGTTCAGAGGTTTTTAGAATGGCGAATAAAATAAAATTATTAATGACGTTTGTGTCTTTGTTTATATTAGTGACGCCTGTTCAGGGTCCTTGTTCAGGTCAGATTCCTGTTAGTGGGGCCACAGAGGAATGCCTGGCGTGCCACGTGACAGTGACCCCCACTATTGTCGAGGACTGGAAAAGGAGCAGGCACTCGAGGGTTACCCCATCCCAAGGGCTTGAAAAGCCTGAACTTCAGCGACGAATTTCCGCGCTGAAGGTTCCTGAGCAGCTTTTGGGAAATGTCGTAGGATGCGCCGAATGCCATACGATGAATACCGGTAATCACAAGGACGTGTTTTTACATAATGACAAGAAAACACATCTAACTGTAACTCCAAGGGATTGCTCAACTTGCCATCCAACCGAATCAGAACAATTTGACAAAAATCTTATGGCCTTTGCTCACGTAAATATGGTTAAGAACAGGGTTTACTGTCAAATGATGCACGCGGTTAACGGCACTGTAACTTTCGACGGAAATAAAACAGCGATTCAGCCTGCCAATGAAAAAACAGAGGCTGAATCGTGCTATTCGTGTCATGGGACCAAGCTCGAGGTTATAGGGACAAGAAAGCGCGACACCGATTACGGGGAGATGGAATTTGTTGAAATGTCGGGTTACCCGAATCAGGGTGTAGGCCGATTGAATCCTGATGGTTCCCGAGGTTCATGCTCATCGTGCCACAGCAGACATCAGTTCTCCATAGAAATGGCCAGAAAACCATATACTTGCTCACAGTGTCACAAAGGCCCCGACGTTCCGGCGTACAAGATCTACGAAGTAAGTAAACACGGGAATATTTATTCCTCATTACATAAAGAATGGAACCTGGACGCAGTTCCATGGACGGCCGGCAAAGATTTCACGGCGCCTACCTGCGCAACCTGCCACGTTAGCGCAGTTGTAGACACAGAGGGAAAGATCATTTCCAAAAGGACACATCAAATGTCCGACAGGATTCCTGTTCGAATCCTGGGTCTCATTTATTCGCATCCTCATCCCATATCTCCGAATACTTCCATCATCAGAAACAGTGATGGATTGCAGCTACCTACGACATTGGACGGGAAGCTGGCGAGTGAGTTTCTTATTTCCGCTGACGAACAGAAAGTCAGGACGCAGACCATGCAATCCACATGCAGGACTTGTCACTCACAAGGCTGGGTGGAAGGACATTGGAAGAAATTCGAAAATACTCTTCAGACAACTGACGCCTTGACGATGACCGCGACAAAGATAATGGTCAAGGCATGGGAAGAAAAACTTGCCGACCAGGCTAATCTGTTCGATGAAGCAATTGAAAAGCAGTGGACCGAGCAGTGGCTGTTTTTTGCAAATTCTACCAGGCTCGCTTCCGCAATGGCTGGAACCGATTATGGAGTGTTTGAAAACGGCCGTCACTTCCTGACCAGGAATATTCAGGAAATGATGGATAGAATTCAGTTTTTGAGGTCAATCAGGAAATCCGGGAAATGATTTCAACTGATTCAAATTTAAACCAGGAGGCTAGAAATGGATAAGACTGTATGGAAGTGCCCAAAATGTGGATACACCTTTGAAGCTGACGCTATTCAGGCTCCACCTGAGACATGCGTGATGTGCAAGGAGAAATGTCAGTTCGTAAATGTAACCTGTTATGTTCCTGAATGTGGATTCCAGGGGCAGGACCCACGGCTTGGATAAAAAGCCGACTTTGCTTTAATAGATCTGGATAACAGTACTAATTAAGTTTTACGGAGTTGTTTAAATATGAATAAGGTGTTGTTAGTTGCCTTCAATGGCGAATTGGTATGTTTTGCCCATGTGTTGCTTAACGCCCTGGATATGCATTCAAAAGGGTTTGCTGTGAAAATAGTGATAGAGGGAACGGCGGTAAAGCTGGCGCCCGAACTTGAAAAAGAGGAAAACCCGTTTAGGGCTTTGTACAAACAGGCTAGAGAACTGAACCTGCTTGAAGGGGTTTGTAAGGCTTGTTCTGCTCAAATGAAAGTGCTTGACCAAGTGGAAAAAGCCGGCCTGACTCTTCTAGGTGACATGAAAGGGCATCCATCTATCGGAAGATACATGACAGAAGGTTACACGGTCATCACATTCTAGTTGATTAAGGGACACAACCAAATGAAAGTATTAGGGATTTATGGAAGCCCTAGAAAAGGCGGCAACAGCGATCTTTTACTGGAAGAAGCCCTGAAAGGCGCGCAATCACAAGGCGCTGAAATCTCGACCATGCGTCCTTTTAAAATGGATATTCAGGCCTGTAGCGAATGCGGTAGTTGTGACAAAACGGGAATTTGCATTATTAAGGATGATATGCAGGCGCTTTACCCGCAATTGGAGGAGGCGGCAATCATATTCATGGCGACTCCGATGTTTTTTTACGGAATGCCATCCTCCCTCAAGGCTCTTATAGACCGCTGCCAGGCTCTCTGGAGCAAAAGGATGCTGACCAAATCTCCAGATAAAAGAAAGAGTTATGATAGTGGCAGTGGCTACATGGTGGCTACAGGGGCTACCAAGGGGGCGAACCTGTTCGAAGGGGCTCATCTGGTTGCCAAGTATTTCTACGACGCTTTGGACATGAGTTACGAAGGAAGTGTTTGCGTTAATAAAGTGGAAGGAAAGGGCGACATCAAGAACAGGCCCGAGGAATTAAAGGCTGCCTTTGAACTTGGCAGTCAGGCGGTTTTGAACAAAAAGGGATGAGCAGTCTCAGACATCAATTTGAGGCATTAAGGCATCAGAATTAATTCTCATTGTCAGCAGAAATTTTTGGCTGGCAGCATTCCTAAATTGACCGGGAGCTTAAAATATGGCTAAAGCGCTAGTTGTTTATGCCACAAGATCAGGTCAGACTCAAAGTATTGCCGATCTTGTAGCTGAGGGGATTCGTTTCACCGGCGCGGACGCAGTGGTGATGAATGTTACGGGTGTCACAAAAGAAGTCGATCTTGAGGGCTATGACGCCTACGTTTTCGGATCGGCCACATACCATGGTGAAATGATGCAGTCTATGAAGACAATGCTGTTTCTGGCGGCCAAGCTTAATCTGCAAGGTAAGACAGCCGGCTCGTTCGGGGCTTTTGGCTGGAGTGGTGAAGCGCCTGATCGCATTTACGAGACCATGGAAAACATCTTCAAAATGGACATGGTCGGGACACCATTGAGACTCAAATCCTCATCCTTACAGGGTGGGCTGCAAATGGCCCAGGACTATGGCCGTGCTATCGGCAAGAAAATTACCGGTAAATGATAGTCCGGTTGGTGAAAGATTCAACGTAGTTTTTATTCGATTATCGAACCATTGATCATTCAGCCTCTTAGTGAGGTTCAGTTCTGAGAAAGGAGAAATTTTATGGAGAAGTATGTTTGCCAGGTTTGTGGTTATGTTTATGATCCGTCGGTGGGAGATCCGGACAATGGAGTAGCCGCGGGAACTTCTTTTGCTGACGTGCCTGGAGATTGGGCATGTCCTGTTTGCGGAGCCGACAAGGATTCCTTCTCGCCGGAGTAGGAAACTCTCTGCTCCGGAGTGCCTTGTGGGAGATTCAGAAGTCTAAAAGAATGGTTTGCGGTTTGATAAACCGTTTTTTATGACATGCCCGTGGCGCCTCCGGGGCAGGGGACGAGCTTTCCAGTGGAAAGCAAAAAATGGAGGAATGAATTGCGAATACCTGTAGACGTTGTAGATGGAATAAAATGGGTGGGGGCCATTGACTGGGCTATCCGGGATTTTCACGGATACTCGACATACAAAGGAACGACCTATAATTCCTTTCTTGCTCTTGACGATAAAGTAGCCCTTTTTGATGCGGTAAAAAAGCCGTTCAAAATGGATCTGCTCCACAATATTTACAAAGTGATCGATCCCTCAAAAATCGATTATTTGATAGTCAACCATGTCGAGCCGGACCATTCAGGAACTATTCCTGAGTTGATGGAAGTCGTAAAGCCTGAGAAAGTTTTTTGTTCCGCAAGGGGAAAAAAGGCTCTAATTGACCATTACCACAGAGAAGACTGGCCTTATGAAGTTGTGGAAAGTGGTCAGGAACTTAAGCTTGGGAAGCGGACAGTATCGTTTCTGGAAACACGCATGCTGCATTGGCCCGACAGCATGATGTCATATTTCAAGGAAGATGCGCTGCTGATATCCAGCGACGGATTTGGTCAACATTGGGCAACCAGTGAGCGTTTCAACGATCAGGTCGACGCTGGGGAATTGATGGCTCACGCCGCTAAGTATTACGCCAACATTCTGCTTCCATATTCCCACCTTGTCAAAAAACTGGTGGAAGACGTACAGAAGATGGATCTCAAGATCGACATGATATTGCCCGATCACGGGCTCATCTGGAGAAAGAATCCACTTCAGATCGTAGAAGCTTATTACAGGTGGGCCAGGCAGGCTACGGTGGACAAGGCCCTGGTAGTTTACGACACCATGTGGCATAGCACGGAAATGATGGCCAAAGCAGTTGCCGACGGTCTTGTGGAAAAAGGTGTGAGTGTAAGACTGATGGACCTGGCAGTGGAGCATCGAAGCGACATAATTGCTCAACTCCTTGACACCAAGGCCATAGTGCTTGGATCTGCGACACTTAACAATGGAATGCTTCCGCGGATGGCGGACCTGCTTTGTTACATGAAAGGCCTCAAGCCTTTGAACAAGATAGGCGCCGCTTTCGGTTCCTATGGATGGAGTGGTGAAGCGCCCAAACATATTACCAAGGCGTTGGAGGAAATGAAATTCCAGACTTTTGCTCCGGTGAGCGTTCAGTTTGCTCCGAACCACGAATCTCTTAAAAAATGTGTCGATCTTGGCCGTGAGATTGGTTCGGCCATCAAGCAAAGCTCCGAAGCCTGAGCCTTTTGGCCGTGTGTGCCGGATCATGTCAAACAAACCTGACGCTTACGGAGGACGAAATCTCAAACGACTAGTATTGGACATTCTAGGTCAACAATGCTGGAAAGATTGCGCTGGCCGCATTTTGTCCTTACCGGAACGTCAGGTCATAAATCCATTGATTTCCCTGATGCTGCATAATGACTCGATCATCAGATGGCGGGCTGTTATTGCGATCGGAGAAGTAGTGAACAAATTAGTGTCAAGGGACATGGAGGGCGCGCGAATTGTCATGCGTCGATTCATGTGGAGTTTAAATGATGAATCGGGAGGCATAGGTTGGGGAGCGCCCGAGGCGATGTGCGCATGCATCGCCAGGAATGAGAAAATTGCAAATGAGTTCGGCCACATTGTTGTCTCCTACTTGAACCCGGATGGGAACTATCTTGAGTATGAGCCGCTTCAAAGAGGGTTGCTCTGGGGCATTGTCCACGTGGCTCAAACATGTCCCGATGTTGTTAATGCCGCCAAGCCATTTCTGGTCAGTTACCTTGATTCCTGGGATGCTCATGTCAGAGGTTTGGCTGTCATGGCTCTGAATTTGCTTGGTGTCAAAGGGTCAGTGGAAAGGCTCAGTGGCCTGATATCGGATAGCTCATGCTTTTCCACCTATGTAAACGACGAAATTAAGACCTTCACTGTTGGGGAAAAAGCCTCTGAGGCTTTAGAAACATTGCAGAAAAATTGATCACTTCGTTTTCTGTTATCGATTGATATTTCAAACTTAAAACAGGCTGTGCATTTTTAAGAAAATAAAGAAAGGGGGCAGCCTCACATGGAAGCGATCTTCTTATCGAGATTGCAGTTTGCAGTAGCTACTCTGTTTCACTTCATTTTTGTGCCGCTAACCTTGGGGTTATCAATCCTGGTAGCCATCATGGAGACTCAATATGTCAGGACCGGAAATGAAGAGTACAAAAAGATGGCTAAATTCTGGGGCCATCTGTTCTTAATAAACTTTGCAATAGGCGTTGTTACCGGAATTACCCTGGAATTCCAGTTTGGAACCAACTGGTCTGCTTATTCCAAGTATGTTGGAGATATCTTTGGTTCCATCCTGGCCATAGAAGCTACGGTGGCTTTTTTTCTTGAATCGACCTTCGTCGCTATCTGGTTTTTTGGGTGGGACAGACTCTCGGCGAAGGCTCACGCAGCCTGCATCTGGTTGGTGGCAATTGCGTCAAACGTGTCGGCATTCTGGATCATAGCGGCCAACGCATGGATGCAACACCCGGTGGGCTACGAGATTCGTAACGGTAGAGCGGAACTCACCGATTTTTGGGCGGTTATTACCCAGCCCTACGCAATAACGAATTATGTGCATACAATCTTTGCCGGTTTTGTCGTGGCCGGTTTTTTTGTCATGGGAATCAGCGCATATCATCTGGTTCGAAGAAACCAGGTTGATTTCTTCAAGAAATCGTTCAAGATTGCCGCAACTTTCGCAATGATTTTCACCATCGGAGTTGTTGGCACGGGTGACATAAACGGTAAGGAAATGGCCAGACTGCAGCCTGAAAAGACTGCGGCTGCCGAGGCCTTGTGGGAAACCACCAAGGGCGCCGACTTCATCATGTTCGCAATTCCGGATGAAAAGAACGAACGAAACCTGGTCGAATTTTTTAAGCTACCAAAATTTATGAGTAAACTGGTTTTGGGGGATTGGGACGCTGAAATGCGTGGACTGAAGTCCTGGCCAGTGGAAGACAGACCACCTGTCGCTCTGGTTTACTGGTCGTTCCGTCTGATGGTTGGCATCGGATTTCTCATGATCTTCCTTGCCGGTTTTGGGTGGCTTAAGAGAAACAAGATAGAAAATTATCCCCGCTATTTGCAGATCATGCTGTATGCAATCCCACTGCCGTACATAGCCGGTTTGCTTGGATGGATAGTGACCGAGGTTGGTCGTCAGCCGTGGATTGTTTATCACGTACTCAGGACATCGGAGGGTCATTCACCCATCACGTCCGGTCAAGTAGGCGTGTCGCTGGTGGCGTTCATTGTTGTCTACTCACTCCTTGGTTTTGCCGCTATTTACCTTATGATCAGGCATGCAAGGCGTGGACTGGAAGCCCATTGATTTTGATGGGTGATTGATAATTATAGAATAACTTATTTAAGTATATCAGCCAATTAAGTGGAAAGGCAGGTAGGTCATGCTGGAAACAATTTGGTTCATGCTGTGGGGACTAATCTGGGCCATCTATTTCATGCTTGACGGTTTCGATCTGGGTTTGGGCACGTTGATGCCATTCATATCTGAAAATGATTCGGACAGGCGGGTAGTCTACAATGCTCTTGGCCCTGTCTGGGACGGTAACGAGGTGTGGTTGATAACGGCGGGAGGGGTAACCTTCGCTGCTTTTCCGACCACATACGCTGTAATGTTTAGCACTCTCTACACACCCCTGTTGCTCATCCTTTTCGCCTTGATAGTAAGGGGAGTGTCATTTGAATTCAGGGGGAAGATTGACAACCCCGCATGGAAAAAGCTGTGGGACACCTGCCTGTTTGTGGGCAGTTTCCTTCCGGCTTTGCTTTTTGGGGTAGCATTTGCAAACATCTTTCAGGGAATCCCGTTCGACAAGGACGGCATATTCCAGGGTAATCTGTTTACCTTGCTCAATCCTTACGGCATAGCCGGGGGTGTTTTCTTCGTAGTGACCTTCCTGACTCATGGCGCCATATGGCTGTGTGTCAAATCTGAGGGCAGGTTGCATGAGAGAGCCGCAATGACGGCGTCAATGCTGTGGATCGTATGGTTGGTATGCGCCGTCGTATTCCTGGCTTTCAGCTACGTAGCGACTCCACTTTACAAGAACTATTTCAACAATCCGATTTTGTTTGTGGTTCCTTTGTTGGCGGTTGTCGGTTTGTTACTGACCAGATTTTTCCTGTCTCTCAAGTCTTATTGGAAAGCCTGGTTCTCCTC
>CAYNZA010000048.1:0-22063 GCA_964401595.1 uncultured Desulfomonile sp. | reverse complement strand
CAAAAAGAACCTCTTCTGGCCCAAGATTCACAGGATGCGTATAGTCGATATTGTAATTTCCGATTTGTGAGCCACCGCCGAAAAAATACTGGAATCCAAATTTAAGATTGGGAATTGTGGGCAGGATGTTTCCCAACATGGCGCTGTTGAAAGGCACCGTGCCGGATTCTCGCATTATTTCACCAGAAATTGGTGGAGCGGCGCCTGTCAGCGGACCCGGCATCTGACAATGAGCCACATCCGTCACTAAAAAGAACCGGACAAGGATCACGTAAACTATGACCGGGGATGTCATGGGGCTAAAATTTAGGGCCATGTTTTCCCTTGTTTGTGATGACCTTGTCAAAGCCTAATGTTGTTCGTTTGCCCAAAATCCGGCATCCCAATTGGTTTACCCCTAGCTGCCTAGCAAGAATCATGGCTCGGGGGTGACAATATAGAAATAAATTGGCCTCCGAGTCCTTGCACGGCATTTTTATATGAATAAATAGCTATATAAGTCAATAGGTTATTTGTATTATTTAATGTAAATAAATAATTTATTTTGTATTCGAACCTTGAGAAAATAAACATTCTGTTGGAGCGCTATATAATTAACTGTAATAGCTGGATTATTGTGATGTTACAATAATGTAGAACAATCCGGGCAGCGCGGAGATTCAAGAGTTACAAGACTTTGAAAGAATATATCCGACTCAAACTTTTTGTTGACACGAACATTCACAGATGATGTATTCTTACAAATAGAGTCTCTCGTATATCTGTTTACATTTTTGTAGGTTATCGCAGTTTTTTCCAGTGCGGATACGGTCCTAAACTCACAAGCAGTCTCAATCATCTTGAACCCCACTCCCTTGTTAGTGAAAGGATTAAGCAATGAGTCAATCAGAGGTCGAACGTTTTGCCGGCGCAGTGCGCGCGGACAAGGCATTACAGGATGAACTAAAGAAGGCGGCTGTAAGCAATGAGGCAATCGTCGAATTTGCCAAGAGCAAAGGCTACGACATAAACCTGAAAGAGGTAGTCGCTTTTGTTGAAGCCAGAAAAGCGACTCTAAGCCTGGAAGATCTGGACAAGGTAGCCGGTGGCAAGAAAAAGAGTGTAGCCAACGTTCAAACCAATGTGGAAGTTCAAGCGGAAGTGACGGTCCAGACTGTGGAAGTTCAAACAGCAGCCACTACTACAACTGCGGCCGCTGAAGCTGAATGTGTCATTATCGCTACATGAATACAGAGAGTTGTAATCCGCACATATTGGACGCAACATTACTGGAGACAAGTTCCGTTTTTTTCCATTAAACCGGCTATGACCATCGCAAGTTTATTTAACGGAGAATTCAATGAGCCAATCAGAAGTCGAACGTTTTGCGAACGCAGTGCGCGCGGACAAGGCATTACAGGATGAACTAAAGAAGGCGGCTGTCAGCAATGAGGCAATCGTAGATTTTGCAAAAACTAAAGGCTACGATATTAACCTTCAGGAAGTGGTAGCGTTTGTTGAAGCCAGAAAGGCTACGCTGAGCCAGGAGGATCTGGACAAGGTAGCGGGTGGCAAAGGTCACGCTGCTCATACAACCAATGTTGTGGGAGTAGTTGAAGCTGTTGCGCTGGCTGTGACTGTCACTGTGGCCGCTGAAGCGCAAGACGTTGCCACGTCCTCTACTGTTGCTGCAGAAGCTGAGTGTGTCATCATAGCGACATGACACTGTTTTAAAGTGATATGAAATTGCCTTTTCAGAAACTTTTGGCCCGGAAATGATCTCCAGAGAATGTCTGTCATGGAGATCAACCCGGGCAAAGGCCAATCAGGTCTAATCCATTTGAAGTGCCTCATGAAATAAACATACCACCACAACACACGGGCCTTATTCATACCATGAAAAATCATATCGTCCCTTCAGTAGAATTCTATAAACTTATGCCGGAAAGACGCACACAGGATGAATTAAAGACCATATCTCATATCAAGCGATTTCTGGAACTGTTGACCGGTGACAAAAAATTCCGCGAACAGCTCAAGGAGAATCCGGACAAGGCTAATGAACTTGTAAAAGCAAAAGGCCTGATCATTGACCTGCCAAAGTTTAGCTGCAAATTCAAACCGGTACTATTATACGATGGCAAGGATCCGGAATTTCCTCTGGCGATGCTCTGGCGGGAATGGATTGATGATCTGCTGAAGTTTCGTTCCATGTTAAGGGAGGATGGATATTCAGACACTGCTGATCCCCGGTTCAACGCATGGCGAAGAAGACAGGTTGAACGCACAAACAGTGAGATGGGTATGCTGCGAGGCGATGCGATCACCCATCCATTATTTTCCTTCGAACTCTCCAAAGGCTGTTCGGTGGGATGCTGGTTCTGCGCATTGGGTGCGAGTTCCTTTGAAGGACACTATGAACGGACGCCGAAGAATGTTTCACTATGGCGGGATATTTTGACCACTTCCGTTGAGTTGTTCGGCTCCGCTGTTCAGACGAGCTTTTGCTATTGGGCGACCGAACCTTTTGACAATCCAAATTATCTGGATTTTCTCCAGGACTATAAAGACATAGTTGGAGTCTTACCGCAGACTACTTCAGCGGTTCCAACCAGGGACCTGGTTTGGACACGAAGATTGATGGGCATGATCAAGGCTGGCAATGCGTTGCCTTCCAGGTTCTCGATTCTAAACTCAAAGGCTCTAAAAGACTTACATCGGATTTTCTCTCCTGAAGAATTAATGCGCTACGAGCTTCTCATGCAGCTCAAGGAATCGACGTATGGCAAAGCCCGGGCCGGCAAGACATTCAACAAGGTAGATTCCGGCAAGAATACCGAAGGTGGCCTGGTGGTTAATGCTCTGGTAAGTTCAATAGCCTGCGTGTCCGGTTATCTCGTAAGCATGATGGACAGGACAATAAAACTTGTGAGCCCGTGTCAGGCGACGGATGAATGGCCGGAAGGATTTCGCATTCATGATGAGGGAACATTCCGAAATGGCGCGGAATTTGGAGACTTCATTAAGGGTTCAATATCCAGGCACATGCCTGCCAGTCTTCCACTGGACAAGCCCGTATCATTTCGTAAGGACCTGTTTTATGAACATCTTGAGGATGGGGGCGGCTTTGTGCTTTCCACAAGTTGTTCGGCTCATTCATTCACCGGGGATGAATTTGTCATGCGATTGGGTGACATGCTGAAGGAAGGCGGTCACAATCCAGTTGAAATAATAGGCGCACTGGTGGATTCCGGAGCGGACATATTTGGAGTTCGGGGTACTTTAAACGATCTTTACGACAAAGGTTTTCTGGAAGATATGGTAGTTTGAAACTATGGATATATGCCTGGTGAACATGCCGTATGCTCCGGTCAGGGTACCGTCCATAGCTCTGGGGATTTTACAGGCAGTCCTGGAAAAAGATGGTTTCTCAGTATTAAGTCATTACGCCAATATCCATTTTGCCGCTGAAATAGGTGTAAGGGACTACTCCAGACTCTGGATGATTCTGCGGTCAGAGAATGCCATCGCTGAATGGACATTTTCGCATGTCGCCTTTCCGGAACATTCCCCGGACCCGCAAGAGTTCATAAACCTCCTGGATGAGCGAAACAGCCATTTCCTCGATTTGCCGGACCCTGTCGACAGACTCCTCACTGTACGGAACATAGCTTCACGTTTTGTTGATCAGCTTGCAGAACAAATCCTGGCTTTAAAACCACGGATAGTGGGGTGTACCTCAACTTTCTTTCAGCATGTTTCTTCACTTGCCCTATTGCGCAGAATCAGCGAACTCGATCCGACGGTGGTGAGCCTGATGGGGGGGGCAAATTGTGAAGCCATAATGGGAATGACCACTCACAAGGTGTTTGATTGGGTTGATTATGTTGTTTCCGGAGAAGCTGAGGACATTGTTTCCGATCTTTGTCGTAAAGCGCTCCATCATGGAAGGGGTATTCCAAAGGACGAAATACCTTATGGCGCCTTTGGGCCCGCTCACAGGGAGGCCGGGTACACGTGTCCAGATTCGGCGGATGGCGCAAAATGTCCCCGGGTGGTAACAAAAGAACTTAATAATCAACCGCCGCCGAATTATGATGACTACCTGCGGAGTTTCAACAGTTGCACGGCAGTCAGCTCGGAGATACGGGTTGGCCTGCTGGTGGAGGGGTCAAGGGGTTGCTGGTGGCAAAAAAATGATGGCTGTTCTTTTTGTGGCTTGAATGGTTCTGGACGAAAGTTCAGAAGGAAAACTGTAAAAACCATTTTGAATGAATTCGCCACGTTGAGTGACCGTTACGGGATCAATCGATTCGAGATGGTTGACAATGTTCTTGATCCCGCTCTGATTGACAGTCTGGCGCCGGAGCTGATCAAACTGGGGACCCCCTATGACATCTTTTTTGAAATCCGGGCTGGCCTGAGGAGATCACAGTTCGAGAAGCTTCGAAATGCCGGAATAATATGGGTCCAGCCAGGTATTGAAAGCCTGCACTCCGGTGTCCTCAAGCTCATGAATAAAGGGTCAGAAGCATGGCATAATGTGCAAATCCTGAAATGGTGTTCGCAATTCGGCATTCGTTGTAGCTGGATACTGATGTACGGTTTACCGGGGGAACAGGACGCGTGGTACGAAGAAATGGCGGATTTTCTTCCGGCCCTGTTTCATCTTCAGGCGCCACGCAGTTTGACGAGGGTTAGATATGTGCGTTTCAGTCACTATCATTCAGACCCGCAAAGATTTGGTCTAAAGTTGAGCCCGGCAAAACCTTTTTCACTGGTTTATCCCATTTCAGAGAAGGACTTGAACAATCTCGTTTTCTACTTTGACGAGGAGGAGCAATTAAGGCGTCAGCAGGCCCCATTCCTGTCAGAATTTATTATGAGACCAGGATTCTTCAGGATAAAGAAGATTCAGCAAGACTGGGTAAAACTGGAGGAATCAGAGGTTGCGCCTTCTTTATATCTGAGACAGGACAATGGAAAGACCATAATTATTGACAACAGGCCACTAGCGTCATCAGGTGAACATTGGCTTGAAGGTCTGAAACAGGATATTTATATCAAGTGTGATGATGCTCCCAAGGAATCAGATTTGATGGAACAACTCATGGGCGCCGGACATGATCTTGATGAGGTTAGGTCGATATTGCATTATTTTATCGAGAACTTTTTGATGTTGCGTCTGGACGGACGATATGTTTCATTGGCCCTTAAACATCCTGTGAGACCCTTGAGGCCTTTTGAAGACTTTCCAGGTGGCTATCTCATTCCAAGTAACCAGAATTCATAAAAGAGAGATGTCTTTTTCAGGCTCGCGTCAGATGATTTCTCACTCAACAATTTGTTTCAGAAACAGCCCGGTAAATGACATATGATTTCAGGCAATGGAGCGAAAATGGATTTTAGCCTGGTAACCATGCCTTATTCGAGAATTGAACTTACGTCCGTCGCCTTGGGATTGCTTCAGGCCAAACTGATGGAGGCCGGATATGACGCTAAAAGCGTTTATGCGAACATCCTGTTTGCAGAAAAAATAGGGACCCTGGATTACACAAGGGTAAGTTTGTTCAGGCCCAGGCTGGCAATTGCAGACTGGACATTTTCACACATTGCCTTTCCTGACTTCTCTCCTGATAACAATGAATACTTGAATCTCGTCATGACCATGAACGAGGTTTACACTCCGGTTGACCGCAACAGACTGGATGACCTTCTGTGGACGGTTCGTGAAGGCGCGACTACGTTTATAGACGAACTTTCCGGCAGAATTCTTGAGTCGGACCCAAAAATTGTGGGATGTTCATCAACTTTTTGTCAACATGTTCCGTCTTTGGCACTGTTAAGAAGAATCCATGAGTTGTCCCCTAAAGTGATAACCATCCTCGGTGGGGCCAATTGTGAGACAATCATGGGGCTATCAACTCACCGGCTTTTCCCCTGGATTGATTACGTGGTTTCAGGAGAGGCCGACGGATTGATCGTTTCGCTCACGCGATCTATCCTGGAGAAGGGGAGGGAAGTCGGCGTTGAAGATTTACCTAACGGTGTTTTCGGTCCCACTCACAGAATTGCAGGATACCCTGTATCAGAGAGTTCCGGCTTTGATGGCATTCCGAGAGCCACGACCAAATCACTGGAAGATTACCCCATTCCCAACTACGACGATTTTGTGAGAACCTGCGATGAGGCTCAGAGCATAAAAGACCAGATAGTCCCCGGCATGACGGTGGAGTCGTCACGCGGGTGTTGGTGGGGGCAAAAGAAGGGTTGCGTCTTTTGTGGCTTCAATGGGAAGGGAATGAGTTTTCGTTCCAAGACGCCTCAAAAGTTTGTAGCCGAGTTGTCCACACTCCACGAACGTTACGGTATAGACGGGATAGAAACGGTGGACAACATTCTTGACATGAATTACCTGAAAACCGTTCTCCCAATGATTGCCAAAGCCGGAAGCCCATACAGACTGTATTATGAAATAAAATCGAATTTGCAGCGCCGTCACATAAGAACACTAAGAGAAGCGGGTGTAATCTGGGTGCAAACCGGAATTGAAAGTCTGAATTCAAACATTCTGAAACTTATGAACAAGGGGTGCAAGGCTTATCAGAACATTCAACTCCTCAAATGGCTCAGGGAATACGGAATTCGTGTCCACTGGAACATGCTTTACGATTTTCCAGGTGATCAAAATGACTGGTATGAAGAAATGGCGGACCTTGTCCCACTTCTCTATCACCTGCAATCTCCGGTAAAAATGGCGCCCCTGGAATTTTGCCGGTTCAGCGTTTACCACGAGGAACAGGATGTTCACGGTCTGAAGCTGAGAGCGTCGTCACCGTTCAAGTATGTTTATCCGCTGAATCAAAGAGAACTTGATGACTTGGTGTATTTCTTTGAGGATGAGGTTCGTTCGGCGCATGAACGAAACCCGATAGTGGCTTTTTTGACCGAACAAACGGTGTTCAAAACCCTGAGACGCAGAATTGACTATTGGAGAGATTCATTTTGGTACCGGAAAGCCACTCTTTCCATGAAGATCAGCGATGAGGAATTGGTCATTGAAGACACCCGGCCTGTCGCTCTGGCTTCGCGTCACATTTATTGCGGGCTCAAGAAAGATATCTACCTTGAGGCGGACAGAGCGCCAGAAAAGGACTCTCTTGTAAATGACTTCGTTCTCAAAGGATTCCCGGAGACAGAGATTAGAGCATTTTGCGAGGAACTCATCTCGGAAAAGACTGCCCTTGAAATTGACGGAAGATTCATGGCGCTTGCGGTAAGATCTCCAATTCCCGAGCTTCCGACGGCAGTTGAATATCCCGGTGGAGTTGTAATACACAAGGAATACGCTCACCTGGTCAAGCAGGCGGCCAGATGAGTGAAGGTCTCAGGAAATTTCACTCCGATTGGCCTCTGGAACTTGAGAGCGGAAGATGCCTGGAATCTTTTGAGTTGGCATTTGAAACCTACGGATTGCTGAATGATGAGCGCGACAATGCAATACTGGTTTGTCACGGTCTGACATCCGATTCCCACGTTGCGCGTGACCTGGATTGCCCCGATGACAGACCGGGTTGGTGGGAGGGAGCGGTTGGCCCCGGCAAACCCTTTGATACGAACAAATATTTTGTGTTGTGCTCAAATGTTCTGGGAGGGTGTGGAGGCAGTTCCGGTCCCTCATCGATAGACCAGTCAACGGGCTCGAATTTCGGGTTACGGTTCCCAATAGTGACGGTCAAGGACATTGTAAACGCTCAGGCACGTCTGGCGGACTCATTGTACATAGAATCCTTCCACACTGTGGTGGGGGGATGTCTGGGAGGCTTTCAGGCGCTCGAGTGGATGAGCGGCCACCCGTTGAGGATCAAAAATGCCATAGTGATTAGCGCCACAATGCGGACAACCACGCACAACATTGGTCTGTGGGAAGTGATACGCCAGGCCATAATGCGCGATCCCAATTTCGAGGGTGGAGATTATTACGGAAAAAAAGGGCCTACAGATGGAATGGGACTTGCGCAAATGTTTGGCATGATGATCTGGATGAACCGCAAAGTCATGTCGGAGAGATTCGGTCTGAAAACAATTCATAAGAACGGGCCGACCTACTCCCTGGAGCCGGAATTCGAATTTCAGGCTTTTTTGCGCAGAATCGGAGAAAACGCAGCAAACCGCTTTGATCCCAATTCACTGATTTATCTTACAAAAGCTATGGATTATTTTGACCTTACAAGGAACTGGGAGGCCCCCGCAGGGGTTTTTGCTGGCGGCAATTTCAAATCTCTCATGATCGGCTATTCTGGAGACTGGCGTTATCCTCCAGGGGAGATGCGCGAAATAAGTCATGCCTTGTCTGCAAACAACAAGCCCTGTGAATTCCAGGTTCTGGATAGTGATTTTGGACATGGCGCATTCATCTACGACTCTGATGGGGCGTTAAATGTGATTCGTCAATTTATGGCTTCAGTGGAAAAAAATGGTTGATGGTCAAGGTCGGACTGCCAAAAGACATGCCACTCAAAGCCCCAAATCCCCTTGATTCATAACCCGCTTCACTGACAGCCCGTAGGAACGCATCGTAATCCATGAGATATTGACCCGAATAGCCGTGGGTTGCCTCCATGCAGGTAATTATGTTTCTTCCCGCCGAGAGGCATGTGAATCCGGGGTCAACAGCGTGTGCCTCGATTACAACCATGCCGTGCCTCTGAACAAAGGGCTTCCAATCCTCAAACAGCTCGACAAGATTGCATTCAATTTCAGCCGGGCCAATCAGTTTGCCGTCTGGAGACACAAAAGGAGAATTGGCCAAAGGCTTCCATCGGCGTAAACGATCAGTATTTCTGGGCTGGGTATAGACACGGTTGTGGAGTACTGACTTGCTGACATGAAGCGCGTTAAATGGATCGAGCCCGATCATGGATAGGTGTTCGGCCAGAGCTTCTGGATTGCCAATGTCTCCCGGGATGGCAAAAGCCAGATCTATCCCGGCTCTTTCAAGAGCTTCTCCAGTGGCTTCGCATGCCGCCTGGTTGTATTCAACGCCAACGATGGCAAGAGGAAAAGATTTTAATGATCGGCCTCTTAGAGTCTTTTCCCTGACAGCGCTGTAAATGTCTAGTAGTAGACTTCCATCTCCGGAACCCGTGTCCACTATGCTTTGAGGCTGTTCTTCCAGAGGAATGCTGTCAAACAACGGCAAGACCATGCCCAGCAGACGGTTGCGGCAGATATTCCTGTAGACAATACCGCGAAACGTAATGTCCAATCTTCGGTCAACATGGGTCTCCAGATCCGCTGAAGGATAGGAAAGGGGTATGGGTTCAGGACCAAAAATCAGTTCGGGCGCCCGGCGGAAAGTGCATAAATAGCTTACTGGATAGAAATATTGTGGAGTCCACTCAAGCGCCAGAAGTCCCATGTCTGAGAAGGAAAGTCCATTTGAGTCATCCCTGACCCAGTTGTTGGCCCGTAAAATCTCGATGATAAATTTCCAGACTGAATGCTCATCCGGTAAACATTCATGGTTCGAAACACTCTTACCCGTCATCAGCAATTGGCGCATTTGCGTATCTAGGTACAATTCCGTCATTATCACCGCAGTCATTTCGCCCAGAATATGATCGCTCACCCGTTTTGCCATCGATGAAGGATCAATTGCAGAGGGTACAGAGGGCATAAAAAAATCGGAGGGAATTCCTTTTCTTTGATTGGCCAAAGCCTCTTTCAGCTTCTGGGTCATCTCCGAAATTTTTGGGATTTGATCATAGTAGTCCAGGAAGTTTAGCCATTCCCGACCTTCATGCGTCAGAGAAATAATGTCTAAAATTGTATCAGTGGCCCCGGTATACTGGATGAAGCCCTGGTGAGCCAGTAGTCTCATGGCCACATGAAAGAACCCTTCCCTAGCCCCTGTTGTTTGTGACAAAACGCTGGCATTGAGTGGCGACTCTGAAGTTGTCAGCTCTTTGAAAACACAATGTTTTTTAAGGGAAAAGACAGTTGAGCCTATAGAGATGCCGTCAATGTGGTTAAAAAGGGTGTTTCTAAGGCAAATTCTCGACTCATCCGAAACTTTCAATTCAGGAGACACAATTTCCGACCTCGCTACATGGAATTTATTAATGTGACTTTCTTTCAGAGACAAAAAAAGTGGTGATTGGTCATCACCACTTATGATTGCCGGCTTTCCATGTCCTGGACTTCAAAAAAGATAACAGTTTATCCTTCGAGGAAGGGCCTGAGTCGTTTGCTTCGTGATGGGTGCCTGAGTTTCTTGAGAGCCTTTGCCTCTATCTGACGAATTCTCTCTCTGGTAACATCGAAATCCTGTCCCACTTCTTCGAGGGTGTGATCAGCCCTTTCTCCGATTCCAAAACGCATTCTCAGAACCTTTTCTTCACGCGGTGTGAGCGTCGCCAGGACTTTTCTGGTCTGTTCAGTGAGACTCATCCCCACTACAGCGTCAGATGGCGATAATATCTTTTTATCTTCAATGAAGTCGCCCAAATGTGAATCCTCTTCTTCTCCAATCGGGGTCTCCAGACTGATGGGCTCCTTGGCGATCTTGAGAACCTTCCTCACCTTCTCAAGAGGGAATTCCATTTTTTCGGCGATTTCCTCCGGGGTAGGTTCACGCCCATATTCCTGAACAAGGTAGCGAGAAGTTCTTATCAGCTTGTTGATGGTTTCTATCATGTGAACAGGAATGCGGATAGTTCTGGCCTGGTCAGCGATAGCCCTGGTTATGGCCTGTCGTATCCACCATGTCGCATAAGTGCTGAATTTGTAACCCCTTTGATACTCAAACTTGTCAACGGCCTTCATGAGACCGATATTACCCTCCTGAATCAGATCGAGAAACTGGAGACCGCGGTTGGTATATTTTTTTGCAATGGAGACCACCAGTCTGAGGTTAGCCTGAACCAGTTCACTCTTGGCATTCTTGGCCAGACGTTCCCCCTCTTTGCACGAAGCAAGAGCCTCTCTAAGGTTACGCTCATCCATTCCGGCTTCGATTTGAAGTTTGTTTATCTTTCTTAAGCCCGTCTCCAGCTTGTTATCAAGCTCGAGAACCTTTTGAGGGGAAAGGTTTGTGTATTTCTTGAGGACTTTTTTGTCTTCGAGCTGTGTTTTCAGGAAAGCCAAGTGCTCTCTGGCCTTGTCCAGCGGCATCTTCAATTCGTACTCGACTGATTTAAGCTCCTCTTTTGCAGCGCCCAACTTTCTGACCAGGAACTTGAGTTTTCCGGCAATGTGGTCGATCATGTTGCTGTTGAGATTGATGTTTCTAAGACATTGAACAACTTCGGCCTTACTTGATTCTATTTCGAGTTGGAACTGTTCAATTTCTTCAGCTTTCGAAGACGCCGATAAATTCTTTCCTTTTTGAACCAGGGCCTGAAAATTGGCCTCTTTGTCCTTAAGCTCCTGTATCAGCGTAAGTATTTTTTCTACTATGGGAGAATCGTCCCCATCCGGCATCTCCTCATCTTCAAAACCACGAATGACTTCTTTAACCCTTATGTTTCCCTTGCGCAGCTTGTCACCCAGTGCAAGAACTTCTTTGATGGTGACAGGACATCCTATGATAACAGTAAATACCTGCTGTTCTCCATGCTCTATCCGCTTGGCGATTTCAACTTCACCCTCTCTGGTCAGCAGAGAAACACCGCCCATTTCATGGAGGTACATCTTTACCGGGTCGTTGCCTCGGACAAGAGTATCGGCTTCAGCCTTTATTTCGTCTTCTTCGTCTTCATCATCATGCTTGTCAATTTCAAGTTCTCTGGATTTGCCGTCGGTCACAGGAATCTTTTTCGCAAAATCAACCAGCTCACAATTGAACTCCGTCACTATTTTCAGAAGCAGCGCATCAATTTGAGACTCATCCATGATGTTGGCCGGCAAATGCTTGTGAATCTCATCATAAGTCAGGACTTTTCTGGTTCGGGCAAGATCGAAGAGTTCTTTTAGTTCCGGTTTGAGTTTGGTATCTGGCATATAAAGCTAACTCCTTTCGCCGGACTTTCAGGCAACCCTAACATAAACAGGTGAAGAGCTTTCAAATAACCGGCGTGCAATGATTTCTTACTTTTTCAAACGTCTGCCGAGTGTTAATAGTTCGTGTGCCAAATCCCCATACTCTGAGTCTGATGGATCACACTTTTTCATACGATCTATTATTTCGATTTTCCGTTTCTCCATTTTCTTTTGTCTGATGGCGTCCAGTGACTGGTCAATTACGAGGTCTCCGTCGTGCTCGGGTCTCAGGTCATCCTCTTCGGGACGAGGCTGCAACCATGATGCGACTAAAGAAGCCTGATCCTGATCCTCCAGAGAACGAACAAAAACCTGACAATCGAAGTTGCCGTGGGTTTGAGCAAAATCGACTACCATCTGAGCTATCTGAGCCAGTCTCGGGTGTTCTATATCCTTTAAGACTCCTGACTCCACGACCCTGGAAATGAAGCCCTCCCGCATCAACATGCCTCTGATCACATTGCGTTCGTGGGCTGGGAACTCAAAAAGGGACATGCCATGTTTGGCGGGACCCTCTGACTCGTTTTTTGAAGACCTCGAGCTTTGATTTGCCTCCAGAAGTTTTCTGAGCCTGTCTTCCTTGACCTTTATTCGGGAAGACATCCTTTCAATAAGATAATCTCGCTCAGTTGAATCGGCAATTCTTCTGAGCAAATCCGTGCATTCTTCCACCCCTTGATTTCTGCCTTTAATGGTCGTGAAATCATATTGAAGGCCGAGCGAATCAAGGAAGAAATCAATCATTGGCAGCGCATCATTCAGCAAATCCGTGAAGCCTTGGGGGCCCAATCGTTTAATCGCCTCATCAGGGTCCTTGTCTTGAGTCAGCACTACACAATCTGCGTCCACGGCTTCAGAAACAAAAAGAGGAATGGACCTCTTGAGGGCTCGCAATCCAGCTTCATCACCATCGAAAACCACGGTCATTTTGTCCGTAAATCTCTTGATTAACCTGATTTGAGCCGTCCCCAACGCAGTTCCCAGCGGCGCTACTACATTCTCGAGTCCATTTACACGAAGCGCAATTTGATCGAAATATCCCTCGACAATTATTGCTCTGCCCGTTTTTTTTATGGCCTCTCTAGCGCCGTCCAATCCGAAGAGAGTATATTTTTTTTTGAAAATGACGGATTCCGGAGAATTCAAATACTTTGGATCTCCCTCACCGAATATCCTTCCTCCAAATGCTATCAGCCTGGAATTAAGATCGTGAATTGGTATCATGATGCGAGAGCGAAAGTAGTCATAGTAACCTCCGCCTGAACGCTGTTTCAGAAGACCGGCGCCAACCGCTTCCGCCGCGCTCACACCAGCGCCAATAAGTTTTTTCTGGGCCTGATCCCAGGACTCTTCCGCAAATCCGAGCCCCAGAGTTTCCATCCAGGAGTCCGTCAAGCCTCTGTCGAGCAGATAATTCCGAGCGTCACTGCTGCTGACAAGATTTGTTTTAAAAAGTTCATGCGCCACTTCTAGCGCCTTGCATATCTTTTCCTTCGATTCATCTGAGTGCCCGGTTCGTGATTCCAGGACCAGTTGAATCCCATGACGCTCTGCCAAAATCCTGGCGGCTTCGATAAAACTGACATTTTCTATTTTCATGACAAAATTGAATACGCTTCCGCCTGTCGCGCATCCAAAGCAGTGGAAAATATTTTTTGAGGGCGAAACGTAAAATGAAGGGTCCTTGTCCCCGTGAAATGGACAAACACCTCTATAATCCTTGCCCGCCTTTTTGAGATCTACGTAATTTGAGATGACATTGACTATATCTGCCGCTGAGGCTATTTCCGCGATTTTTGTTTCAGGAATCCGCATTTGGCTCACTCAGGAATCAGATCGATTATAGTGACCCCGGCTCCCCCCTCTTGAGTTGTGCCGGAATGAAATGCCTTCACACAAATTTGTTTCGCAAGATAATCAGCAACAGCTTTTTTCAAACGCCCTGTTCCCTTGCCGTGAATGACCCGAATAGAGGAGAGACTGCCAAGCATGGCGTTATCAATAGCTTTTTCTATGATAGGAAGAGCCTCTTCAGCGCGCAAACCTATAACATTCACCTCCCACCTGGGAGTAGCAAGAGGCATTTCTACCCCAATAACGCTTTTTTTTGAAGTGTTTTTTTCGCCAAATCCTTTACGGATGAATTCTAAATCCTCAGGATCAGCTCTGAAGAGCATTTTACCTACTTCGATTTCAAGTCTTCCCCGTTCCGGAACAGTCCTGATTCGTCCTTCTCTCGACAGTGACCTGATTCTTACCACGTCGCCAATATTAAATTCTGCTGTCTTTATTTCCAATGACGCCTGAAGTTTGTCGGAGATATCCTGTTTTATGAAGTAAACGGCTTCCTTGACATCTTTGGGAGCTTTGATGGCGCCGGCCTTGAGAGATTTCTGAAGATCGGAAAGTTGTCTCTCGGCGTTTTTTACAACATCCCGAGCCTGCTTTATGTAATCCTCGCGTATCTGATCCCGACTGGATTCAATTTCGGCAAGTTGGGCGTCGAGTATAGACTGTTTCATCTGCAGCCGACCGTTAAGCTCATTGGCTTCATCCATTTTGTGTTTGAGATCTGCCAACAACCTGGAGCTTCCGCCGGCAGACTTGTCAGCGTAAGCCTTGGCCGCCTTCAGGACGCTTTCAGGAAGTCCCATACGCTCTGCGGTAGCGATTGCGTGACTTTCACCCGGTAAATCATAAAGAAGTCTGTAAGTGGGTTTTAGAGTCTGTGGGTGAAATTCGGCGCTTACATTTTTCAGCTCAGGTTTTGAAAGCGCATACGATTTCAGTTGAGTGAGGTGAGTAGTTACTATTGTACGGGCTTTTCTAAGAATCAGTTCGTCAATGATGGCCATGGCCAAAGCCGATCCCTCTTCAGGATCTGTCGCTCCCCCAAGCTCATCCAATAGAATCAAATTTCCTTCATCAACATAATCGAAAATCGCCTTTATCCTGGCTATGTGCCCTGAGAACGATGACACCCTGCCTCGAATATTCTGATCGTCGCCAATATCGGCCATTATTCGTGAGAAAGGATTGATGAGCGATCCCTCTTTTGCAGGGATCATCATCCCGCACCTAACCATAAGTGGAAAAAGCCCTGCTATTTTGAGCGCTACAGTCTTCCCTCCCATGTTGGCGCCGCTGATCACCGTGGCCATTGTGTCGATGTCCTGTATCACGTCCATGGGAACGGTGTCAGACTCAGAGACGGATAGGAGTAGGGGGTGCCTGGCCTTCAGAAGCTTGAACCCTTCTGAAACCAACTCAGGACAGATGGAATTGGTGGCCGACGCATAAGATGCCCTAGCCTGGAAAGAGTCTAGTAGAATGAGTATCCTGTAATTTTCGAGCAACGCCTCCAGATTTTGGCAAACTTCCTCGGTTAGACGCTTGAAAATTTTCCTCACTTCCTCACGGAATTCGTCTGCCAGAGTAGCCACCCTGTTGTTGAGATCTACCACTCCCAAAGGCTCGACGTAGACCGAAGCTCCACTCTTTGAGCTATCGTGAACGATGCCGTCCAGAAGACTTTTGAATTCTGGCCTCAATAGAATCACATATCTGTCGTTTCGCAGGGTAACGTAATCTTCCTGGATAACGCGTGTCAAATCCCTATCGTGAACCGTATTCTCGAGCCTTTTAATGATTTTGGAGCGGACCGCCCTCGTTTCCTCGCTGATCCTGATGAGTTCGGGGCTGGCGGTCGGTTTTACGGCGCCGTTCTCGTCAAACACCCTGTCAATGGCCCTACGGAGAGAACCCAGTTCATAAAGGCCCGCTCCGAGAGATTTGAGCCTATCGAACCTTTCTTCAATCTTGTAGAGAGTCCTCTTGACTGAATCGCTGTTTTGCGAAAAATCCTTAACCGCAAGAAGTTCCTCGACTTCCATTACCGTGGTCGGCAACTCAAGACTGGCGAAGAGCCCTTCAAGGTTAATCAGGCCCCAGAAACCCAGTCGTTCATGAATCATGATAAATTCAAAAAATTGCGTTACTAGCTCCAAATCGGTGCGAATGTGATATATATCCGTAGAAGGAACTGTGTCTAGAATGGCCGCCTTACCTGGATGTGTCTGAGCATGACGCGCAAGCTCCTCCAAAACGCTGGGCAATTCCAGAGCCTGATGACTCGCCACTATCACATCGTCAATGGAGCTGGCTGTATCAAACGAATTATTGCGATAGACCACGTTTTTCACTCTTAAAAATTTGAGCACATGTAGAGCAGTTAGGCTATAGCCCGATTTTAGGAAGAGAAATCACTAAAAGGACTCGAGAAAGGCTCAGAAAATCTGCCCAAAAATGTAAATCTGAAATTTAAATGCGAACAGGAATCCCCTCAGACGCCAGGTACTGTTTTAGTTTTCGTATAGGTATTTCCCTGTAGTGAAAAATTGAAGCGGCTAAAACAGCGTCAGCTCTGGCAAGAGTTATAGCGTCCCTTAAATGTTCCGCTGTCCCTGCTCCACCGGACGCAATTACAGGAATACCGACGGAATCTGCGACCGCCCTGGTCATCGGAATGTCATATCCGTCCTTGGTTCCATCCGCGTCCATGCTGGTGAGCAAAATTTCTCCCGCTCCGAGTCTCTCAGCAGTCCGGGCCCATTCAATACAGTCCATACCCGTCATTGTCCGCCCCCCATGAACGGATATCTCAAAACCTGACGGGGTGTTAGCCGATTTTCTGGCGTCAATAGCCACCACAATACATTGGGAGCCAAACATCAGTGAGGCTTCTTCAATGATGGAGGGGCTCTGGACGGCCGCCGTATTTAACGAAACCTTATCTGCTCCGGCGTTCAGTAAATTTCTGATGTCACCAGTTGTCCTGACGCCGCCCCCCACAGTCAAAGGCATGAAGACCTGCTCAGCCGTCCTGGCGACGACATCAAGAATGATGTTACGCATATCGCTGGAAGCAGTGATATCAAGGAACACCAGCTCGTCCGCACCCTCATCATCATAATATTTGGCATTGTCCACAGGGTCTCCGGCATCCTTCAGGTTGACAAAATTGACACCCTTGACGACTCTTCCGTTATTAACGTCCAAGCATGGAATAATTCGTTTAGCGAGCATTCCTAACCTCTGCGACACGAATTGCCTCCTGGGGATCAATGGTTCCTTCATAAAGCGCTCTGCCAATTATGATACCAGAGACCCCATCAGCCTCCAGTTCCAATGCTTTTTTTACATCATCCATCGTTGTAACGCCGCCAGAAAGGATTACAGGTGTCTGTACGGATTGTGCGAAGTCCCGCGTGGCCGAAAAATTGGGACCCATCATCATGCCATCCCTTTCAATATCTGTATAAATAAATGATGCAGGCCTATACGAATCGAATTTACCAGCCAATTCCATGGCGTCCACTCCGGCAGTCTGGGTCCAACCCTCAACCGCCACCACTCCCTTTACAGCGTCTATGCCAATTGCAACCCTGCCGGGATATTCGGACAGAAAGGAGATTGCCAATTCCGGAAACCTGGCTGCAACCGTTCCCACGATTACCGCATTCACACCACTGTCAATATAATGACCGATTGTCTGCGCGTTACGGACTCCGCCTCCCAGTTGGACCGGGATATTTACCGATGCTACTATTCGCCTGATAAGGGTGAGGTTGACGGGATATCCATCAACCGACCCGTCCAGGTCGACCACATGCAATCTGGATGCGCCGGATTGTTCCCATATTTTCGCCTGTGCAACCGGATCATCGTTAAAAATCGTTGATGAATCCATTCTTCCCTGTCTCAGGCGAACGCATTTGCCATCTTTTAAGTCTATTGCCGGAATTATGATCATTTTTGTTTTCTGGAGATAGTAATAAAAAAGCCCCCAATCGGGGGCTTTTTTATTGTATTGTCTGACCTTCGATTATTCGACAGGCAGGTAATATACGAATGGGGGCCAAGGCACAATGAACTTCCACATGGGGACCGCCACTGGAATGGGGGGCGGTGTGCAGCTCGGGGGAGCGCAAACTGGCATCTGTGGAGCAGGATACTGCATCTTGACTTGGATCGATGTTGTCAGCTTCTGGGGCTTAGCCGGAGCCTTCACCACTTTCGGCATTGGTGGCGGAGGGGGACAACCCTGAACACCACAAGCAGGAGCGGAAGCCGGCATTACCATTGGCTCGGGGGCTGGAACTGCGCCCGCAAGCGTCCCGGCCCATACCATACCCGCCGCTGCTACGGCGACTACGATGAAACCGAGAATTGCTAACTTTTTAACCATACCCTTAATCCTCCTTTCCAAAACTCATTATATCTGAGGAAATCTAATTCTTCTAGCCTATCAGGCAAAAATTACTTCTTAACCTTGGTCGGCATAGGGGGCGGCGGAGCCATAGGAATGGGACCGCAAACCGGTTTCTGTTTGATGTAGTTGGCTTTCACATACACGCAGCGTGGGACCTTGTGGGTCTTGCAGCATGGATCGGCCACTGTGTCAAAATGCTCGTTCTTGATGTCTGTTACAGGCACCAGCCACTCATAGCGACCAGGGGCCCAAGCAGTAGGATAGCTCTGTGGATTTGAAAAGAAAGCCAATGGTGTGCGTGGCCAAGCTACGCCCGCCAGGTAAGGAGCCACTACTCTGACCTTTCTCAACTGAGCAGGTATCGGAGTGATCACCTCAGTAACCTGGGAATACTTTGTGGCTGCGGGGCCACAAATCGGGGGCAGACATGGTGGCGGCGGCATATAAGCAGCTCCTCCACCGGGGCCTCCGGCATGGGACAGCATTACGCTAGCGCCGCACAAGGCTAGAACCAAAAGGCTCAGAAGAAACAAACGTTTAACCATACCCTCAATCCTCCTTTCAACAGTTCCTCTCGAACACCGTTCGAGAGACCCGTAAAAACATTCCCGGATAAAAATCCGATTATATTCCGGAATGTATTTTTGGTATCAAACTAACCGCTAAATGTCAAGCTATTTTTTAGCCTGTCTTTAGCCCACTAATAAGGTTTTTTCAACGACTTAATTTTTATTCGGACCTAAAATTAAATCGAAAAAAAACGTTGTTTACGAAACAGTCATTTAAAGGTTTATTGACGTTATCGATTTTTAACAAAGTATGTGTAGTTAGTCAAGGTTTTTTTTTGGACGGGTATTAAGGGTGCAATTGGCTCTGGGAAGTGTGTTCCATGGTTCGATGAAAAATAAAATGATCTGTTATTATTTGCAGGCAATCATATACGGTTATCTTCAGGCCCCTTGACCGGCTTTCAGGGGTCCGGGATTCGGAGGGGTGTGGAACCAGAGACTGACCCTTACGGTGGGTCAGTCCTGATAAGGCTTTTATATCATACCGTATCCGCCATCTACACAGAGTAATTGGCCGGTTATATAATCGGAGTCAGTCGAGGCCAGGAATACGAAAGCAGGGCTGATGTCGTCGGATGAGCCAAAACGTTTCAGCAATATCCTGTTCATGTAGATTTCCTTTAGCTTCTCGTCGGTTCTGATCTTCTCTGTCATATCTGTTTCTACTATTCCCAGGGAGATGACGTTGGCGCAAACATTGTAACGCGCCAGTTCACGGGCCACGCTCTTGGTGAGGCTGAGGATTCCACCTTTGGCCGCTGAGTAATTGACCTGTCCGACCGTTCCAACCAGTCCGGCGACGGAACTGACGTTGATCACCTTGCCGTACTTTTGTTCTTCGAAAAGTTTGAAGCACGCCTGAATGCAGAGGAAAGGAGCCTTGAGGTGCGCGTCAACGACGGCGTCCCACTGGTCTTCCGTCATTTTGGCTAACATTGCAGGCCTTGTGAAGCCTGCGTTGTTGACCAGTATGTCCACGCGACCGAACGTTTCCCTCGCTATTGCGACCATATTTTCAACCTCGGCCTTGTTGGCGACATCCGCCTTAACCGCAACGGATTTTCGTCCCATGGCCTTGATCAGTTCCACAGCTTCCAGGGCCGGGGCCTCACTGGACGAATAGTTGATCAGAACGTCCGCTCCCTCTTTGGCATAGGCTAAAGCCACGTTTCTGCCGACTCCCCTACTACTTCCGGTCACAATAGCCGCTCTTCCCTCAAGTTTCATATTGCCTCCACGATGATGATGTTTGGAAACTGGATAAGGACCCTAACCAACGGGTTAGCGAGCCGTCAATGCTGACGGACCCTTGCAGGATATCAGAGCAAATTAAAAAAAAAAAGCCCCGATGGGGACTCGGGGCGTGAAAGGAGGTATGGATATGGGGTCTTTTGATTTGCGTAAACCTGACGATTTGAATGACCGGAGCATGCTGCACAGATTCGATAATTTTCTTCAGGTTTAACTTTCAGGTAACCCCTTATGAAATAGGACACGAGTATGCATGAAAGGTTCCACAATTGATAGAATTCAGAAAAAAAATAAAAAAGGCGACATTGGTTCGATCGGATTATTGGTTTTCGATATTCGTGTCATCTGGATCCCACAACATTCTCACGGTGTAAACACAACCACTATCAACGTGGAGATTTTTGAGCTGAGGTTCCGGAGATGATGTTCAATGCCGGAGTTGAAATGAAGGTGTTCACCTTTTTTGATGACGTGAACATTCTCACCCACCTTAACTTCGACCTTACCGTCGATCACAAACATGAATTCCTCCCCCTCATGCTTATAAGCCACCATTTCATGTTCTTTCCTGGGATCGAGTGTGACTAGGTAGGCCCAGAGGTGCTTATCCTCCCCATCTGTGGTCAGGCTCTTGTATGAATAGGCTTTTGTTCTTTTCAGATGGCTTTTTCTCCGGGCTTCCTTTTTTTCATCTGCCAGCAGTTCAGAGGAATCCAGGGACATGGCGCGTGATATCTGAATCAAGGCTCCTACCGCCGGTGAGACTTTTCCCTCTTCAAGCTCCCTCAAATATTCCGGTTCATATCCTGTTTTTTCAGCCAGCTTTTCGATGTCGAGCTTGAGTTTCTCCCTCATTTCTCGAATTTTCTCACCAACGCTTTGGGTCTTAGAGGCCTTCTTTGCCATTAGATTCTCCTGCATAATATGAAAAGGATGTTGGTTTTTCAGAATGCGGAACTCACTATCAGCCGGGCGTCATGAGTTAATACGAATCGGGCCTCTTTCCGCCCTTGGTCTTGGTCAACTCTCTGGCGATGACTATTCGCTGAACCTGATTAGTTCCCTCGAATATTTGAGCAACCTTTGCAAACCTCATATACATTTCAACCGGATATGATTTCATGTAACCATATCCTCCCAGTATCTGGACCGCCTCTGTCGTCACCCTCATGGCCGTATCTGTCGCAAATCTTTTTCCCATTGCCGCTTCGATGACGCTTGACTCACCAGCGTCCATCAAAGAGGCGGCCCTGTATACCAATAGCCTGGAAGCTTCAATTTCGGTGGCCAGGTCGGCCACGAGGAACTGAAGCCCCTGAAATGATATTATAGGTTTTCCAAACTGCTGGCGTTTCTGTGCGTAGTTCAGCGCATAGTCCAACGCCTGCTGGGCGAGTCCACATGAGCATGCTCCGATACTTATCCGGCCACCGTTGAGCGCGCTCAAGGCCATATTGAGTCCTTTGCCCTCTTCTCCGATCAAATTTTGTCTGGGGACAAAACAGTCCTGAAAATGTAATTCAGTGGTTGGAGACGCGTTCATTCCCATTTTAGGTTCATGAGGTCCAAAGCTGAAACCAGGGGTGTCACGCTCAATAATAAACGCGCTGATTCCTTTTTGCTTCTGAGCCTCATCCGTTCTAAGCATCACAGCGTAGAAATCAGCCACTCCGCCGCTGGTCACGTAGAGCTTTGTCCCGTTAATGAGATAACCGCCGTCCACCTTTACGGCTGAGGCCGTTAAATTTGCGGCGTCGGAGCCGGCGTCGGCTTCTGTCAGCGAATAAGCGCCAAGTTTCTTCCCCATGGCCATTGGTTTTGCCCACTTGTGACGTTGTTCCTCATTACCATAGGAATAGACCAGGTTGACCACCATGTTGTGGACGCTCACATAAACTGCGGTCGGAAAACACCCCTTTGCAAGCTCCTCGAAAATTACGGCGGCCGTAAG
>CAYNZA010000047.1:16038-22147 GCA_964401595.1 uncultured Desulfomonile sp. | reverse complement strand
CAAGAATCCATAGCTTGTTTGACATGGCTCAACCTCCAGTGAATTTGAGGGCGTCTGGAATCAGGATCAACAGGTGAAAGCAAACACGGCCTTGGACCTATCGAGGATCAGCCAACTTTTCTGAAATCTCGTTTTTGGAACATTTCAAGGTTTTACAAACAGCCATAATTTCAAGCCGTTGGATCCTGATCTCATGCTCATCAAACGGCTTGACCTCCCCCTTCAGGTATTCGGCCCCTTCTTTCACAGCGTCCATAAGCTTTTCAAAACGTTCTTTTTTCATGGGTAGTAATCCTGGGTTCCGGGAAATTAATCCATGGGAATGTTTGTTTCGGGGTAATTTAATTCGGGCCAGTCGTTAATCCACAATTTTTTTTAAGTCCCACGGTTCCGCCGGGGACGGCTCCACCATGGGCTCAAGACTTACGCCTCGGGGAGGCTACATGGCCCTTCATGGGCCGAAGTCCTGAGCCCATGGATTCATCCATGGGAATTTTCCCTCGGCATTGAATTACAGGACGGGCGTTACTGTGCCCCTCTAGCAACAAGAATGTCGACCACGTCCTGATTCTTCAACATTTTGGCGACGGTCATCGCAATGGCCCAGTTCCTCTATGTTAATCGCAACCTGGATGCTTTTTTCAGGAATCTCACGCTCCTTAATCATGCCATGTGTTATAACCGCAGTTGATACACCGTGAAAGAAGTATAGCATACTGTGTCGCTATAAAATGATGATCTTTGGGATCAAACGCGATAAATTGTCAGGAGATACAAAACCGGCTTAGCCTTGAAATATTCTGGAGAGAACATGACTGAAGATAAATGGACGGTAGAGAAGGTTCGTAAAGAGCTTTACGAGGCCAGGACGAAGATGTTCGTGGTGGCGAAGGTGCTGGAAACAGGAAGCGTGAGCCTGAAAGAGCACGAGGAATGGGCGATGGTGATCAAACCTTTGTTGAGGGATATTGAGACTTATGTGGAGAAGATAACAGAATTCACCGAGGGTCCGGCTCAGGCCTGAGACGTATCAGGTTCGGTATGATAATGGGGCGCCCGCCGGAGTGATTACCGACGGGCGTCAAAGAGTATCTGGCTATTCGGACTTTCCCCACTGGAGTTTTTTGGCGCCGCTGTCGCTGTTGGCCTGGGCGGTGGCGTTGAGTCCGGGCTCAGAGCCTACCATGGCCGGTTTTTCCTGCCTGCCCCATTTAAGCCCCTGGGGGCTTGCGCTCGGAGCGGATTGTGTCGCCTGCGAAGGTTCTTCTCTTCCCCACCTCAACCCTGACGATGTGGACGCCGGCTCTGGGGGCGCAGTGGAGGAATCCTGACGGGCGGCATTCTGTCTGGACCTCTGCGGTCTCTGTAATTCGCCCGATGGTGTCGTGTTCCTTTGCTGCCTTGCTGTGGCCCTGGATGGCGCTATCTGCTGTGGAGTAACCCGCGCCTGTTGCGGAACCTGGCCCTGTTGCTGGGCCGACTCATCACCGGATCTCTCCGATCCGTCCCAATATATCTCCTGTTTGACCAAGGGCTCCTGCGCTCTTGACCCTGGCTGCGCCATTACGCTTTGCAGCGCCGGTCTGGAGGATGATGGGACAACCTGAGAGCTGGAAGTGACTTCCGGGGCGCCTGCCTGTGGCCGCGCCGCAGGTCTGGCCGCCTGTGTGTTGGCGCGGCGTCTTTGCTGCTGCTGCGGATTATAAGGCGCGTACTGACCATAACCCTGCGCTCCTGTGTTCTGGTCATACCCGTAAACACCCGGATTCTGCCCGTAATCCTGTCCGTAACCGTAATTGTACGGCGATCCGTAACCGGGAGCCTGTCCGTAATACGAACCGGCGCCGCCTTCATACGTGCCGTAACTGTAATTGCCGTAAGTGGCGTCCGGTGTCATGTATGAATACCCGCCATAGCCCTGGCACAGGCCGTTCTCCGCGGCGCCGAAAAGCGCCAGGATAGTCAGTCCCGCCAAAATCGACCTTTTCATTCAATATCTCCTTTTTTCCCGATTCCAAAAGCCGAATCCAGCGCCGGGAAGATTGATGACGTTATTTAAATTGTAATGACGCACACTTTACTAGTAATTTTAAAGTATTTGATTATAAAAATCAAGCCCGTCCGTCCATTCGAGCCCAAAATACTACATGTTTTTTGTTCATGCAACAGATGGCGAACTAATGTAATTAATACCGGGAATATTGACCAAACCCGCGTTTGGAGGCTAACATTATTTTCATGAAGATAGCTCACCTCTCGGACTTGCACTTTAACCGGACGATCTCGATGACGCTGCTTGATTCCCTTCGAGGGGACATCGAGTCGGTGCGTCCTGATGTGATAACGGTAAGCGGAGACATAACGGATCGCGGCAGAAAGTACCAGTATGGCCTTGCGCTGGAATTCCTGAAATCACTTGGGCGAGACGCTCTGGTAGTTCCAGGAAACCGTGAGATCTGCGCATCCACTTTCTGGGAGTGGATGTCGCCGAGACTCTCCATGACCCGGTACCGGTCGTATGTGGGAAAGCCCGACAGAGTGGTGTTCAAATCCGAAAGTCACAAGTTGCTGATCATCGGCCTCAATTCGGTTCATTTCTTCCCATCGTGGCCGGGGACCATAAGCCGTGAATCGCGGTACTGGTTCCGTGAACTCGCAGCCGAACACGCCGACTACTTCAAGGCGCTGGTCCTTCATCACCCGGTGGCGCCGGTAATTTACGGGTCCTCGTTCTGGGCGCACCAGTTATCGGACGCAGCCGCAATCCTGAGGATATGTTTCGAGCATGGTGTCAGGCTTGTGATGCAGGGACACAAACACCGCTCATCATTTCTTGAACTACGTGAACCGAGGAACAATTCGAGCGTGATAGTCTCATCGTGCGGAGCGCCCCTGGCTCCGGAGGGCGACAGGATTTACCATGTTCTGGAGATCGGGAAGGACTTCATGACCGCAACACCCAGAGAATATGAAAACGACCACTTCACCCCCAGGGCCGAATACACCTTCGATCTGAACTGACCCGCTCCTAAACGACGGAGGCGGAGGATTTTTTTTCTTCAGCGTCCGATTTTCTCATGTAAATGGGTGTCAGAAGCAGGTGGTCATCCACGTCCGAGTCAATAAGTCTATGATGGGCCAGTAATCCGCAGACAGAGGGCAAAGGCGCTTCAACCACCCTTAAATCGGCCGTGTCCGCATCCAGCCCGAGCCTTCCGATGATGGACGCTCCGCAGATAACGGGGACGCCTGAGGTCATGCGCCGGACGTGGGCGGGAAAATCCGCTATCGGGGCCATAACCGGCGTATCGACGACAACGCGTTGACGGGACATTCCCGTGGCACAGGCGGTGTAGATGTCGCCGCGTCCGGCGTCGATCACCGCAAAAGCGCAGTCCACATCATGGGCCGCCTGAGCAATCAGTATGTCCAGGCTGGAGACGCCAAGGGCGGGTTTTTTGAGGGCCAGGCAGTACCCCTTTACGGCGGCCAGTCCGATCCTGACGCCCGAGAATGAGCCGGGCCCGATGGCGGCGGCAAAGGCGTCAACCTGATTGAGGGTGACGCCGGATGTTGACAGCGCCTCCGAGACCAGTCCCGGAAGGTTTTCCAGGTGACGTTTCCCCGGAGCCGCTATATGCTCGGCCAGGGTCTCTTCGCCGTCAGTTATGGCAACTCCGAGATAAGGCGTTGTCGAATGTATGGACAATATTATCAAGAAAAACCCGGTAGAGCCGGCGTCCCTGCCGGCTGGTTCAAAAAACATTCCGTGTGGAGATGGACAAAAAATTTGTCTGGCGCCGGATCATGAAAATCATGGCGCCAGAGACCACCCCTTGGTGGCTATTCTATAAATATCGTTGTAGAAGACCAGACCGATAAGGAACACGATTATAAGCAGTCCCACCTGAACGGCGACTTCGCGAACCCTGCCGGTTACCGGTCTCCTTATGATACCTTCAATCGCCAGGAACAGGACGTGTCCACCGTCGAGCACCGGTATGGGCAAAAGGTTTATGATGGCAAGGTTGATGCTGATGTAGCTTAACAGGAAGATGAAGCTGAAGGCGCCTTCCCTGAGACTTTTGCCGGAGACCTGGGCAATGGTGATGGGCCCGCTCAGGGCGTCCGCTCCAATTTCTCCACGAACCAGTTTGACCAGGGTGGTAAAGACGAGCTTGGTGAGAAAGCCTGTAAACCTGACACCTTCTACTATGGAGGCGCCGACGCCCAGTTCCGCTCTTTTACCTGAAGGCGCAATACCAATCTGACCGCGATATTCCCCGAACATGTCCTTTTGGTCGCCCAGAACGGGAGTAACCGGCAGATCGATTTCCCTGCCGTCTCTGTCGATGGTTATGATTATCTGTTTGTTGGCATTGGCCTGAATGGTGTTCCTGACATCATCCCACCGCCAGAATTTCTGTCCGTCGATGGCGAGTATCTGGTCGCCTGTCCTGAAACCGGCGGTCATGGCGGGGCTGTCTGGAAGGACCTTACCGACCTCGCCGGTGAGCACCGGGAAGCCGGCCATGAAACCAATACACAGCAGGATCATGGCAAATATCATGTTGAAGGCCGGCCCGGCGACCACTATTGCCATTCGCGCCCAGACGGGCTTACTGGTGAACGCCCTGTGACGGTCTTTTTCCTCTATCTCATCCTCGGCTTCCGGGTCCTCGCCGTAAAGTTTTACGTAACCGCCCAGCGGAATCCAGCTAAGCATGTACTCCGTTTCACCCCATTTTTTCTTGAACATAACGGGGGAAAACCCGAGTGAGAATTTGAGGACCTTGACCCCGAGGAGTTTGGCTACAATGAAGTGACCGAATTCATGAACGAATATCAGGGCGCCAAGAAGAATTAGAAATCCAAAAAAATATTCCAACGCGCGGACCTCCCGCCTGTCATTACATCGAAATTGTTATAGACGAATTAAATATACTTTCCAAGAGAGTCAATTAAATATATCCTGTGACACTGAAACGGGTTACTACTATCAAAGCGGAATTATCTTGAAAATAGGCATACTGGGCGGAACGTTCAATCCTCCTCATATCGGGCACCTCAGACTGGCCGAGGAAGCGGCGTATAATCATGGACTAAAAAAGGTAATTTTTGTTCCATGTTATACTCCTGCGCATAAGAATTCCGGTGAGATTGCTCCTCCGGGCTGCAGACTCGAGATGACCGTGCTATCATGCAAGGACAACCCGCTTTTCGAAGTCTCCGAAATTGAACTGAAACTTGAGGCGCCCTCTTACACATTCAGGACCCTGGAAAAATTCAGTGAGGACACAGAAAACGAATATTTCTTTATAATAGGCACTGATTCCTTAAGTGAAATACAGACCTGGAAAAATTACTCAAGGCTGTTCGAATTATCCAGTTTCATAGTGGTGGAACGACCCGACATGGATTTCGATCTTGTCTGGAAGCATGTCCCACATGATCTGGCTTCACGTTTTACGCTCCGGAACGGCGTTTTAACCCATGAATCCTCCAGACTGCTGATCAAGTCACCGGTCAGTGGTTTGAACATATCGTCCACGCAGATCAGGGAGTTAGTCAGTTCCGGAAAGTCTATACGATACCTTACGCATGACGCAGTAACGGATTTTATAGAAAAAATGAAATTGTACAGGATTTAAGATTTGAAAGTCAAAGAGCAAACATTACCCGTGAATTATGAAGGCGCAAAGAAAAAGGCTGAAGTCCTTTTGAGCGCTGCGTTGTCCAAGAAAGCCCACAACCCGGTCCTGCTCAGACTGGTAGGAATAACCCCGTTGGCCGATTATTTTCTGATAGTTTCCGCCAACTCGAACAAACAGGCCAGAGCGATTGCCGAGGCAGTGCTTGAGCGCGCTCACATCGAGGGCTATAAACCGGTGTCCAGCGAGGGCCTGTCTCAATCGACGTGGATTCTTCTTGACCTGGGAGATGTAATAGTCCACGTCTTTCACACTCCCGTCCGCAACTTCTATGACCTTGAAGGACTCTGGCGTGACGCCCCCAGAGAAGCTTTCCCGGAAGATCTGCTCAAGGAAATAGAAGATGTAAATTCCACTCAAGCGGATGATGATGACGACTACGATTAGTAGATCCGGCC
>CAYNZA010000047.1:2037-15938 GCA_964401595.1 uncultured Desulfomonile sp. | reverse complement strand
CTGCAGAGGCTGCAGTGAATAAATAGAGGGCAGAGACGCCCTCCACTACTGTTGTTTATTTCCTGAACAGCTCTTCGAGTTTTCGACGCGCTTCAGCTGCCTTGTCTTTGGCCTGAGATGATTTCTTTGTTTCAGAAAGACGGAAATATTCACAGAAATTGCGTCTGTCCTTGACGGAAACTCTTTCCGCCTGGGACTCACGGCAATGATTTGAGAAGGTTTCATCGAAGTCCGGGCAATTGAGGCAACAGTAAATATCAGAGCCACATTTTGGGCAAGTGTCATTCCTGAAAACCCTGTCGTCAAACTGGAGTTTTTCTGCGCAATGGTGACAAAATCCGATTTTCACGTTAATCCTCTTGATGGAATTTTTGGTCAAGGATATCCTATGAATTGATAAACCTCAAATTGATTCATGTTCAAAATAAAATCGACAGGAGATGTCAGTCATGGATACGGGTTTTTTGGCGCGTTTGCCCAAGGGTTCGGACTTACTGGAATCGATAACGGATGAGTTCAAGGCAAGGTCCGTCAAGAAAGGCTGTTTCAGTCTTATAGGAGCTTTGGACAAGGCCGTGATGGGCTTTTACGATCCGGTGGCACGGGTTTACAACTACAAGGAATTTGCCGGTCCCCTGGAAATAGTCAGTTGTATAGGTAACGTCTCGGAGAAGGACGGCGAAATATTTGTCCATGCCCACATAGTGATTTCCGGGGATGACTTCCTGTGTTACGGCGGCCACCTGGCCGCAGGCTGCCCCATATTCGCCGCTGAGTTGAGCGCCACCCAGATACCGGGCGCCGTTCCGAAACGCGGGTTCGATGATCCGACCGGGCTGTTCCTGTGGGCCGAATGGTAAGACCTTCCCCAATTCCAGATGAAACAGAGGGCCATCCATAATTCGACAAGGGTTTACTTCAGCAGGGATTCGATTCAGCCTCAACAAAGGAGAAATCCATGAGGCTGAATGACGTGTTGTTGTTACTGGTGGTCTGCGTGTCGGTGGGGTTTGCCATCCTGAAACCGGAGTTATGCGAGCCGTTACAGCCGTATCCTCTCTATCTCATGATGACCCTGCTTTTCCTGAGTTTTCTGCGCATCAACTTTGATTCCCTGCTGGACAAATCGCGAAGCTCATTTCTCGAACTGGGCTCCCTGGTCTTGGTAAAGCTGCTCATTCTTCCTGCTGTCCTTTACCTGGTAACGCTTTGCCTGTCTCCGGAATTTGCGATACCGGTTCTATTGCTGTCGGGAATATCCACAGGGGTGGTGGCGCCGTTCGTGGCCAACATGTGCGAGACGGACATTGCGCCGGTATTGAGAATGGTGGTGGTCACATCCCTGCTGACTCCGTTCACGCTGCCTGCTCTGGTCGAGCTTCTTGCCGGTAGTCAGGCGAACATACCGATAGCGCCGATGATCAGTATGCTGGCGGCGGTCATATTTGTTCCCCTTGGGCTGGTCGCTCTTGCGCGCAGGACCATTCCGGATGCGCTCGGAAAACTTGGCAGATTCCAGTTTCCAGTTTCGCTGCTACTGTTCGCTTTGATCAACATGGGTGTTTTTTCGAAGTATTCGCGGTTTTTTTACCTCAACTGGGAGACTTTGTTGGTGGCAATCGCCATTAGCTATGCTCTAGCTCTGGTTTATTACGCCGCAGGTTTCGTCTCCGTTCGCTCCAATAATCCGGGCGCCCGGCTTTCAGGCGGCATAAGCATGGCCATAGTGAACAACGTCCTGGTCATAGTGTTCTCTTCCGAGTTTTTTGGACCATTGGCCCCAACACTTGCCGCCGTGTACATGTTTCCCTTTTTCTCGCTCATGGCGCCGCTCAAACTGATAAGTTCGCGATCAAAATGGTTATCGCCCTCCAGAGGCTGAAAAGTGATTCCCAAACTCATCAAACTTCTCTTTACATTCGCTCTGGCCGGTTTAATCATGTCTTGCGGTTCGGGCGATGAACTCAGGATTACGAAGGTTTCCCGGATTATCATGGGAACCCTGGTTGAAATCAGCGCAGTCGGTCCTATGGACAAGACTCAGCCGGCAATCGATGCGGCGTTCAGTGAACTGAAGCGGGTTGAAAACTTGACCTCGTTTCACAAGTCATCCGATCTGACCCGTTTGAACAAATCCTCAGGGGAAGGGCCACAAACAGTGGATCCTGAACTTGTGAACCTGATCGTCAAGTCCCTTGAATTTTCGGCTCTGTCTCAAGGGGCTTTCGATCCGAGCATCGGTCCTGTCGCTCAACTGTGGAACTTCAGTGGAGAATCAGGCCCGAGGCTTCCTGACAGTTCGGAAATAGGGAAGGTGATGCCCCTGATAGGCTGGGAACAGGTCCTGGTCGATAAAGACGGGTATTCAGTCTCGCTTGCAACAGGCGGCATGGCGCTGGACCTGGGAGCCATAGCAAAGGGTTACGCAATAGACAGGGCGGTTCAGAAACTGAAGAGCCTGGGGGTGAAGGCTGCGCTCGTCAATGCCGGTGGAGACATTGTGGCCTACGGCAAAAAAGAACCTGGGAAGCCCTGGAAAATTGGGGTTCAGGATCCGCGCAATCCCGGCGGTGTCATCGCAGTGGCGGAATTGAACGACCAGGCGATGGTGACCTCAGGAGATTATGAGCGTTCTTTTGAGGACTCCGGGAAAAGGTATCATCACCTGCTCGATCCCAAGACCGGCTATCCTGCCGACGGGCTTCAGTCAGTCACCATAGTGGCTGCGGATGGGGTTACTGCCGATGCTCTGTCCACCGCAGTCTTTGTGCTGGGGAAGGGAAAGGGGATAGAACTTGTAGAGAGTCTGCCTGATGTGGCTGCGCTACTGGTGGACGCCCAGGGCAATGTAATAATGTCTCAGAAAGCGCTGCAGATGTTCAAAGTCAGGTAGTAAACATGAAACTGTGACTGACGCTGGGATTCAACGGCATTTTTACCTTGATCAATTGCTGCAAAACGTATAGAATAGGCGCTAAAGTGAGCCGGAAATGAATTTTGCAAAAATTATAAAAGGTCTTGTCCTTGGTTTCGCATTGGTGGCGTTGCTCGGCATGAGCGGTTGCAAGAGCTGCTTGCCGCAATACATGACCCCGCCGACCGGACCGGTCTCCAAGAACTACCCGGTGGGACATGACCCCTACGTTCCGATGGATCATAACCCGTCGGCGCTGAATCCCTTCGATCTGGTGGCTTCCATGATGTCCCCGTTCCTCTACGGCCCCCCTCGCTGACAAGGTTCGAAACTATCCTGCGAAAATACCGAAAACAGGTTTGAGTTATTTGTTGCTGAAGGATGACGCTGCGGCGAGTATTGGTGTGTCGCGGTGAATCCGGTAGAGCTGGATGTAACGTTTCCTTATTTTTTCGCGTGTGGCGAGGACCGCTCTGGCGTATCCGGTGGAAGCCCTGGGATGGTCGCTGTTGTATGCGCTCAGCGCATGAACCAGGTTTCCGTACATTTCGAGGTAATACTTGAATATCTGTACGCCGCACTCTGCATTCACACGCAGGTCAAACAGATCCGCATACCTGACGTTGAACTTTCGAGCCCAGGAAGGAGCATGGACCTGAAACATTCCATGGCAGTTCTGGTAATTTACTATGTTGTTCCTGAATCCGCTTTCTATGTAAACGATTGCCAGATAGAGCCACATGTCCCCACATGTGATCCTGTTGAAGTATTTGTTCCCGGCGTTTGCGATGGCCAGGGCGGTATCCTGGGACTGCTTCACGCTCAACTTTCCATCGGCCATTTCGTGGACAATCTGGGAAAAGATGGCCAAAGCGTTGGGATGCGCCTTTTCCTGAGCAGAGGCTGGAGCCAGAGACAGAAAAAGGAGCATCGCCAGCACAGGCGCAATTCTTAAAATCATTCGCTCCCTCCGGAGGGTGGACTGTAACAACCCCTGTTCGATCCACCTAACCCCGCTTTAATATTTTATTTTTGTGTAGATCTACTTGGGCATGACCGGCTTCAAAGGCGCCGGAACAGCCACCGCTTTCTTCGGGGCGGCGTTTGTCTTGTAAATCTTGCCCTCCACATAGTCTATCGGCATCTGGATTGGAGCAAAAACACGGTCCGAACAGAACTTTACTGCGTCCAGGCACGGGTTGAACAGGCTGAAAGTCGTCTTGAGCGCATAATTTATGTAACCGTCGGCGCTGTCAACCATGTTTGCCCCTTTGTCATAAACGGAACTAGCCATATCAGAGGTAAATGACTTGTTCGAACCTTTGGCCGCGGCAAAGGCCGGCACGGCCAGAGCGACAATAAGACTGACTGCAAGAGCCATTTTTAGAACCTTAAACATCCATAAACCTCCAGAACAAATTAAAGTGATTTATTATTTCATAGTTGTGACCATTTTGTCAAACAGATATGACTCGAGACACGAGTCGACGGCTATTTCCAATGCTTGCAGCCATCGCGTCCTCCAGCCCGGGGATGCGCCATGCTAAATCAGGTTTTCAGATAGCTTATGGTTTTGATCTAATGGATTTTTATTGGTTTATGAGGAAGGTTCTGAAAAGGTTATTTTATCTATGACCGTGAGCAGGTTCCCCAGGTCCACCGGTTTCATGACGACTTCATCGACTCCGGACTCGAGAATTCTCTCTTCCTCTCCCTGCTGATTACCCCATCCGGTCAGCAGGATGAAGGGGACTTTTGGGACTCCCCTGGACTCACAGATTCTTTTTATTTCCTTGCCGACATCCCAACCTGTGACATTGGGCATACCCAGATCACTGATCACCAGGTCAATATCATTGGCCATGAACTGTGAGATCGCCTCTGTGCCCGACAGAGCCGTAAAGACCTTGTGGCCGAATTCGCTCAGGCCGTCCTGCAGCAGTTCCACAAGCATTTCCATGTCATCGACGACAAGAATATTAAGTGGCCTGGTCACCGGAGATATGTCTGTGGGTGTGCCGGGTTCCTTTACTTCCATCAGATGTCCCGGCAGTGAAATCAAAACTTCCGTGCCCTCCCCGGGGTTGCTCCGGATAGAAATGTCGCCACTGTAGCGCCTGATTACTCCCAGACTGCTGGAAAGCCCCATGCCCGTGGCCTTGAAACCTTTGGTCGTCCAGAATGGCTCAAAGATTTTGCCAATGTTCTCTTTCGGTATGCCAGTGCCGTCATCCTTTATGGAAATGAAAACCTGGTCGTCCTCCAGCCTTGATGACAACGTGATGTGACCGCCTCTGGGGAGAGCTTCCGTGGCGTTCTTTATGATGTTGATGAGAATCTCGAAAAGGTCGTCTTCCTGAATCCTTGTAACCAGTCCTGTAGCAAGGTCCGTTCTGATGACTATTTTGTGGCCTTCTTTTTCCGGGCCCGTCTTCCACCAGAGTTCCGTCATTTCGATGGCCCTGCGAACCAGGTCCGAGACGTCGAAAACGTCCTCCGCGCCCACTCTGGTCTTTGAACTGATATTTGCGAAGTCCTCGAGTCTTCTTACAGCGGCTGCGCCAAACCTTGCGCTTTCAACTATTTGCCTGAGTTGCGAGCGCACTCTTTCCTTATCCCCGGAATCCAGGTCCATGATGGCCAGGCCGGCTCCGCCCATGATTATCTGGAGCATGTTGTTGAAATTGTGGGCCACGCCGGAAGCAAGATCGGCGACAGCCTTGAGTCTCTCTCCGCCCAGCAGAATGTCCTCTGCTTTTTTCCTCTCCGTGATTTCCGTAACGAAGTGAAGGGTGGCCGGTTTTGATTTCCAGTTTATGAGAACGGTTTGTTCTTCACACCACCTGGTGTCTCCGTTCTTTGTTACTATCCTGTACTGGGAGGTCGGTATGAGATTTGATTCCCTGAAAGTATCCTGCAACAGCTCTACTTCTCTCTCAAGGTCATCCGGGTGAATAAAGACGGTCAGTCCGTGGGTCATCAGTTCCGGTTCGGAATAGCCTGTAAGTTCTATGGCCTTGCGGTTCACGAAGACGGGCTTGCCATACTGGGTTATGGCGATCATTTGTCCCGCGTATTCAACCACGGTTCGATATTTTTCTTCGGATTCCGCCAGCGCGTCCTTGACTTTCCTGCTGTCGGTCATATCCGTGATGATACCGATGAGGCCTTCTACAGAACCGTCGGACCTGAAGAACGGCGCCTTTGAGATGTGGCAGTAACGTTCTTCTCCATCGGCATTCTTGCGGATGAATTCATAACTTACCGGTTTCTTGTGGGTCAGCACGAATTCATCGGTGACCATCGATTTGTCGGCCACAGGTTTATACCAGAAGTCATCGGCTTTCTTGCCCCTGACGTCTCCAGGCCCGAAACCGGTGAATTGTTCGTAAGCCCTGTTTACCCCCAGGTAACGTCCGCCAATATCCTTGAAGAATATTGGATTTGGAATTGCAGCCAGCAGGCTCTCCATAAGGCTGATCTGGTTTTCGAGCGCTTCTCTGACGCTTTTTGAAGCTGTAATGTCTATCTGGGTGCCTGCAGCCCTGGCAGGTCTCTCCTTTTCGTCTCGTTCCACTATTCTTCCCCTGGCTCTCACCCAAAGCCAGGCGCCCGACCTGTGACGTAAGCGGAATTCGGACGTTATCGCCGAAAAACTTCCTTTTAAATGCTCTTCTATCTGAGCCCATACCTTCGGGGAATCAGCGGGATGGATCAACCGCTGCCACCAGTCCAGTTCATTGACCACTTCTGACCGGTCAAATCCCAGCATGTCTATGAAGCGATCGCTGTAAATGACCTCTCCGGTAAGTATGTTCCAATCCCAGAAGCCCATGTCTGCGCCTTTAAGGGCCAAATCGAGTCGCTCGGCGGTTTTGACAAGGGTCCTCTGGTTCTCCCTGGATTCAGTGACATCCAGTATGACACCGACAAATCCGCCCAGTGAACCGTCGGAGAGGAGATAGGTGGTCTTGGTGATCTGGACATCCCTGGATCGTCCACATCTGGTCACAATGGTAGTTTCGTAGGACTTCTGCCCGCCTTCAACAGCCAGGGACCTGTCCGTCTGCTCGAACAACGAAGCGGATTTCTCGTCATAAAGGTCGTAAGCGGTTTTTCCCCGAAGTTCTTCGGCAGTGATTCCGATCAGGTCTTCGTAGGCCCTGTTGCATCCCTGATACCGGCCATTGGGGTCCTTAAAGAAGACAGGGGCGGGAAGGGTGGCCAGAAGCGTGTCAACCAGTTTGCCCTGGTTGAGTATTTCCTGAGTTATCCGCTCCTGCTCAAGGAGCGCAATTTCCTTTTCCTTTTCGAAGCGGGCAGCCTCGTTGATTCTTACCTCGACAAGCTGTTCGATTTCTTCCGTCTTCTCATAAAAGCGGGTCAGAAGAAATCCGATGGCAGCGCCCAGAGCCCCGCCTACGAACATGGGGGTGATGAAGGTGTGGATTTCAAAAGTGGGGGCATTGGAGATAAATCTGTGAAGTAAAGAGATTAGCGCCAGCAACGAGGCCCCAAAAATAAAACCCAGTATGGCAGCGGATTTCTCTGATATTCTCATCAAACATCCATGTTGCGGCGTAGTTTGCCTTGCAAAAGTTGCAACGCCGTCTGGTCACGGCACAGCCAGTGATTTTAGACCCTATAATTTTATAACGCAAGCCGGATCTTGACATATTTTAGTAGTCTCCACCTTCCAGTGAATCGATCTGGGAACAGAAAAAGAGGATAAAGCTCATGAAATGGGCTATTTTCCGCATGTCATTCAACGGCGGCTGTTTTTAGTCCATAAGAGAGGGAGTTTATTGAAAGTGGGCGCCTTAAAATGGTATGATCATTCATTGGTGGCAATTCAGGCACGGTTATTTTTTTCGGCGATGCCTTTTTCGCCGTAAACTCTCCGACAGGCAATTCTTAGTCCAAGATCGAATGATTCCGATAAAAAGAAGGGGTTTGGTTTGGCGTCAGGTCAGGAAATAATAGCGGTTGGCATAGAGGATGAAATTCAGAAGTCTTATCTCGATTATGCAATGAGCGTAATAGTGGGTAGGGCGTTGCCGGATTTACGGGATGGTCTCAAGCCCGTACACAGAAGAATTCTATTTGCAATGCACAGGGCCGGGAATTTCTGGAATCGACCGTACCGCAAGGCGGCCCGGGTGGTCGGTGATGTTATCGGCCAATTCCATCCCCATGGAGACACAGCCGTTTATGATTCGATCGTGCGAATGGCTCAGCCTTTCTCCATGCGATACACCCTCATCGACGGGCAGGGTAACTTCGGTAGCGTGGATGGTGACGCTCCGGCCGCCATGAGGTATACGGAAGTCCGAATGGCCCGTATATGTCAACCGATGCTGGATGACATCGAAAAAGACACCGTCAACTTCGTTCCCAATTATGACAATTCCCAGGAAGAACCCACAGTCCTGCCCGCCCGTTTCCCCACGTTGCTCGTGAACGGGTCACAGGGCATAGCGGTAGGCATGGCGACAAGCATTCCTCCGCACAACCTGACCGAGACGATCAACGCCACAATCCACCTGGCGCAAAATCCGGACTGCTCAATTTCTGACCTGATGCGGCACATACACGGTCCCGATTTCCCCACGTGCGGGTTCATTCAGGGGAGGCAGGGTATAAAGGACGCCTACACTACAGGACGTGGCAGTGTGAAGATGCGTGCCCGAACGGAGATTGAGGAGGCAGGCAAGGGTTACCAGAGGATCGTGGTTACTGAACTGCCCTACACGGTGAACAAGGCCCGGCTCGTCGAAAATGTGGCCGATCTGGTGAAGGACAAGAAGATTGTCGGTATACGGGACATACGTGATGAATCGGATCGTCAGGGCATGAGGGTCGTCTTTGAGCTGAAAAGGGATGAGAACCCGGAAGTGGTAATCAACCAGTTATTCAAGCATACCCAGTTACAGACGAATTTCAACATACAGTTATTATGTGTGGACAATGGCAGGCCCAGGACTCTTAATCTCAAGGAAATTCTTTATGGATTCATAGACTTCCGAATCGAGGTCGTAACCCGGAGGACGAAATTCGAACTGGCGAGGGCCAGGGAGCGGGCCCATATACTGGAGGGCTTCAAGATTGCTCTGGATAACCTTGACGCTGTCATCAGGACAATTCGTGAAGCTGACAATCCGCCCATAGCCCGTGAAGCCCTGATGATGAATTTCGGGCTTTCCCAGATCCAGGCTCAGGCCATACTGGAAATGCGTCTGCAGAGACTCACCGGCCTTGAGAGGGACAAGATACTGCAGGAACTAAAGGATGTTCTGGCCAAGATAGCTGAACTTGAAGGCATTTTGTCCTCGGAAGCCAAGGTAATGGACATCATAGTTTCTGAACTGGAGGGAGTGCGTGAGCAGTTTGGCGATGACAGGCGCACGGAGATAGTCGATTCCAGTTATGAGCCTCAGGAAGAGGATCTCATCCCGCGCGAAGACATGGTTGTGACATTTTCGAACAGAGGTTACGTAAAACGCGCTCAGGCAGGCCTGTATAAATCCCAGAAACCGGGAGGCAAGGGCAGAATAGGCGCCAGGACCTCCGGTGAGGATGTCGTTAACCAGATATTGTACTGTTCTTCCCACGATGTGCTGTTATGTTTCTCCAATCGTGGAAGGGTCCACTGGATAAGGGTTTATCAGTTACCGGAAGAGGGGCCGTACAGCAGGGGTCGCGCCATTATAAACCTTCTGAAGCTCGAAGATGGTGAGACGATACGCAAAATTCTGCCGGTGCAGGAATTGAGTTCCGATGGTTATGTGGTGATGGTGTCTAAAAAGGGCAAGATCAAGAAGACATCCAAATCGGAATTCTCCCGGCCTCGTTCCAGCGGACTCATAGCTCTTACCATCGATCCGGATGACGAACTGATAGATGTGAACTTCACCACCGGAAGCTATGACATTCTGCTGGCGACGCGAAAAGGTAAGGCAATAAGGTTCCATGAAGAGCAGATCAGGTCCATGGGACGCCAGGCCAGGGGTGTCACGGGTATAAATCTCAAAAATGACGACGTAGTCATTGCAATGGAAGTAATCGCAAATGAGAACGCTACCCTGCTTACGATCACCACAAATGGTTTCGGCAAGAGGACGCACCTCAAGGAATATTCCGAGCAGAATCGCGCAGGCCAGGGTGTAATAACGATCAGGGTGAATGAGAAGATAGGCGATGTAGTAGGTGTAAAGATGGTTGAGGATTCCGACCATCTTCTAATTGTGACTTCAGTTGGAAAGATCATTCGACTGCGGATGTCGGAAATATCTGTGATAGGCCGTAACACCAGTGGGAGAATTCTGGTTCGCATGGATCCCTCCGAGCAGGTGGTGGATGTAACAAGGGCCGATCCAAACGATGAAATTCAGGAAGGCGACGAGACCTTGCCGGAAATGAATGAAACTGATGCGGGTTAGATGACGATGAAACGTTTCGCCTGGGTTTTCATATTAGTCCTGTGCACGATGTCTGTTGCCGCGGCCGAAGACAAACCGCTTGATAAGGTCTCACTAGTCCCGCAATGGATTCCCCAGGCCCAGTTTGCAGGCTACATGGTGGCCCTTGAGAAAGGCTTTTACCGCGAGGCCGGCATTGACATGACCCTACTGGATGGCGGTCCCAGCAAAGAGCCATTCGGTTTGTTGGCTACGGGAAAAGCCACATTCTGCACGGACTGGTTGAGCAACGGCATACGCCAGAGAGCCATAGGACAGCAGATAGTGGCTCTCGCCCAGATTGTTCAGAAGTCATCCCTGATACTTGTGGCGAAAAAAAGTAGCGGCATACTTGAACCGAAGGATTTCGAGGGTAAAAGAGTTGGCCTGTGGGAGGGGCATTTTTATCTGCAACCGCTGATGTTCTTCAGGAAATTCGATGTAAATGTTCAGGTGATACCCAACTTCACGTCGGTGGGACTCTTTCTGAAAGGGGCTCTGGACGCCATGTCAGTGATGTACTACAACGAATACCACACGCTGATCCAGAATGGCCTCAATCATGATGAACTCCAGACCTTTTTCCTGAGCGAATACGGCTTGAATTTCCCGGAAGACGCAATATTTACGCTTGAATCGACCTACAAAAAACACCCTGATCTTTGCAAGCGATTTGTGGACGCATCGCTGAAAGGTTGGCGTTACGCTTTTTCTCATCGGGAAGAAGCGCTTGACATTGTAATGAAATATGTCAGATCCGCGAACACCCCGTCCAACAGGCCACACCAGAAGTGGATGCTGGAAAAGATGCAGTTGTTCATAGAACCTGATTCGCGAGACCTGAAGATGGGGCAATTGAGTCTGGATGATTACATGCGTGTAGCCAGGAGCATGCTGGAATCCAGAATGATCAGCGAAATCCCTCCGTTCGGGGAGTTTTACAGGGGGGCGCATTGAAGACCCGGATATGGAACCATATCATATTCAAACTTGCTCTAATGGTTATAGCCGCAAGTTCGGTGGTTTTCGGTTTTGTGCTCGCATACAGCTACACGTTTTCAAAAGAAATCATATTGAAAGACGCTCAGCGCAGGGCCAGATATTTGTCTTTGTCGGTGGCCAGGCGCATCGAACAGGAGTTTCGGGCAGTAGAGAAGGCGCCGCTTGGCATCAAGGCTTTTTTGGAAACACCGGGATCCGATTTCAACAAACTCGACAAACTTATAGAACGCGCTGTTAATGATCATCCGGAGGTTTTCGGAATTGCGGTGGCCTTCGAGGAATGGGCTTATGACAGAAACACGCCTCTGTATTGCTCATATTACTATAAAAAGGACGGTAAACTTGTTTTTCAGGGGCTTACCCCTGAAACCGAGGATTATCTTCGGTTGGACTGGTACCACATTCCCAAGATTCTCAACCGGCCGGTCTGGGTAGAGCCATACTTTGACGAAGGGGCGAAAGAATTGATGACATCATATTCAGTCCCCTTTTACCATGTAAATCCTGACGGCAGCCGGGGGGCTTTCAGGGGAATAGTCGTCGCAGATATCTCACTCAACTGGCTGAGTGAGCTTGTGGCCTCGGTCACTACAGTGAGAGATTCTTTTTTCTTCGTGATCTCTGATTCCGGTAGATTCGTGACTCATCGGAAACCGGAATTCATCATGAGAGAAACGATCTTCAGCCTTGCCGAACATCACAACGATGAGAAAGTTCGCGAACTCGGACGGGTCATGCTACAGGAGGGCTCAGGCATCTCCATGCTGGAAAGCTCACCTTTGTTTCCCGATGGCGTAATTCTGGCTCACGCCCAGATTCCATCACCCAAATGGTCACTGGCCGCTGCCTATTCCAGGGATTCCCTGCTCGAAGATATTCACGGATTACATCGCGAGACCCTTTTGATTTCCATCGTGGGCATACTCATGATGCTGATCCCGAGTTATCTGGTTGCACGCTCCATTGCAAAGCCCTTGCGCAAGATGGCGGCTGCTGCCCGTAAAATAAAGCAGGGCGATCTTGACATTGACCTTACCGACGTAAAGGTCAAGGACGAAGTTGGAGAGTTGGCCGAATCATTGACCGAGATGAGCCAGGGATTGAAGGAGCGAGACTTTATCCGTGACACTTTCGGACGTTATTTGACCAAGGAAGTCGTCAGCAGCATACTTGAGTCCAAGGATGGCCTGAAACTCGGAGGTGAAAAGCGCGAGATATCGGTCATGATGTCGGACTTAAGGGGTTTTACGGCCCTGACTTCCAATATGGCTCCGGAGGATGTCATCAGATTCCTCAACCGTTACCTCGGCAGCATGATAGAGATCCTCATCGAGTACCGAGGCACAATCGATGAAATAATCGGAGACGGCATACTGGCTTTCTTCGGCGCTCCGCAAGACCTTGAAGATCATCCTGAACGGGCTGTGGCCTGCGCTCTTCGGATGCAGAACGCCATGGAACATATTAACGAACTCAACGAGGCTGATGGTCTGCCTCACCTGGAAATGGGCATCGCAGTCAACACCGGTAGCGTGGTCGTGGGGAACATAGGGTCTGAGAAGAGGTCCAAGTATGGGGCCGTTGGGGCTCAGATCAATTTTACCGGACGAATGGAATCCTTTACAACGGGCGGTCAGGTGCTGGTAAGTCAGTCGACGTATGATAAATTGTCTGACAGGCTCGAAATAAAGACAACGCTCAGTGTCGAGATGAAGGGCGTGGTGGGTAAGGTCAACCTTTATCAGGTTGTAGGACTGGGAGGCGACCACGGGGTCAAACTCAGCGACAGGTGCTACAAGTTCAAGGATTTGGACGACCCCCTGAAGGTATGCTTCTACGGCATGGAGGCCAAAATAATTGATGAGAATGCCCGTCAAGGGGAAATAGTCCAGCTTTCTCCCACCAGCGCAGTTGTCAGGACAAGCGATGACGTCGGACAATGGGAAGACCTTCGCATGGCGCTGTGTGATCCTGCCTTTGAAAGTTTTGGAGACATGTACGGCAAGGTCGTTTCAATAGACAAAACCAATGATTATTCTTTGGCAATGATAAGGTTCACTTCTGTGGCTCCCCAAATCTATAAGGTGTTTAGGGATGCTTTGGCCGCAGAACACAATTCTTGATGGTAGACATGATTCCAATAACTGGAGGCGCCTCAGATGATTTCAACATACAAAGCCATATTGCGGGGAGATCGTTTGGAATGGCTCAGTAACCGAACCCCAAACATCACCGGAAACCAGCCGCTATTAGTTGATGTCACCATTACAGACGCTCAGGCGAATTCAGAAATTGATGAAAAAAGCGGAGGTCTTATAGCCGATGCGTTGAGTAGACTGGCTGAACTGAATGGTATGTCACAACTCGAAGATCCAGCTCTTTGGGAACGGCAAATTCGTCGTGACAGGGAGTTGCCGGACAGAAAGTAGACATGCTCATAGATAGCAACATTATCATTTATGCCAGTAAACCGGGATACGGCGCCTTACGCCGATTTATCGCTGATCGAAAACCGGCGGTATCAGCCG
>CAYNZA010000047.1:0-1937 GCA_964401595.1 uncultured Desulfomonile sp. | reverse complement strand
GGGATTGATCAACTGTCTGTGCTTAATCCATTCGATACGGACGTTTAGAGTCTAGAAATATTGCAGTACTGTGGGTTGTCAACATGTCATGCCAACCTTGGGTGATTCTAGAGAAAGGACAAATCTGATGAAGAGATCATTTTGTTTTACCTGTTTGCTGGTTTTGGTCATGGGGGCTTCCGTTTGCTTTGCGGACATGATGATCCCTAACCTTGTGGGGACGTGGACGGTGAAGGCGGAGGGCGGTGTTATGTTACGAGGCGCAGAGCAGGGCCCAAACACCCACCACAAAGGCCCCTTCAGTACGCTTGAGGCCGAGGCGGTTGTTACCAAGCAGCAGGGAAGGGTTTTGCACGGCGTATTTAAATCCGCACGGGCCACAGAGAACTTTGTCGCTGTCATCGGCCATGATAATGAAACATTGTATTATGCGGATCAGGACGGATTCCTTGAAGGAACCATAGAGGACAAGGACACCATTCAGATTATCTATCGCCATGTGTCCCCGAATGATGTTGTGGTGGCCGTTGGAATATGGACAAGGAAAAAATAGATATACAGGAGTGCTCCAGAATATTCCTGTAACGGTCGAGACCGCTTTTGCACAATTCCGGGACGTCTATTGAGCCATTATTGACTATTTCTCCTCGTGGCTCTAACGTCCCTTTTTTCAGAGTATTTCAGGACGGCATCGTCCTGAAGGCTCGTCGCGCCTGCAACTTCTCATGAGTCAGATGTTCAAACCAGGATCAGGCATTTGTCTGCAATATAGGGAATGACGGCGACAAAAACGCCGGGGGAGGGTCAATGGAAAACAGAGTAGAGGTGCTGCCCCAAGTATTTGCCACATCCAGATCAATAACTACGGACCGGGGGCCTGTCGAGTATGATTTTACAGAAAATGGTAATCCGGTTGTGCTTTGTTCGCACGGAGGGATAGGAGGATTTGATCAGGGCAGGGTTGTGCTCAATTGGGTTGATGAAAAGCAGTACCGATTGCTAAGCCCCTCCAGGCCGGGGTATCTGGGCACGCCTTTATCGAGCGGCGTTACATTTGAGGAGCAGGCTGACCTTTTCGCTGCCTTACTGGATTGTCTTGAGATCGACAAGGTTGCCGTGGTTACGGTTTCAGCCGGCGGACCGGCGGGATACCTTTTCGCTATACGGCATCCTGATCGGGTATGGGCTCTGGTCGCAATTGACAGCATAAGCGGTTTTTATGACATGCCGGAAACCGCCGGCCCTATCACTCAGGCTATTTTTACGAGTCAAATCGGTCAAAAATTACTCAAAATCATCGGAGATTTAAAACCTGAAATTTTCTTGAAACAAATATTTGCCGCAGAAGCTTACTTTACCAAAGATCAGATCGAAAAGCATGTCGAACATGCCTTGAGTTCTCCGGAGAAGATAGACTTTGTACGAGCTTTCATGACCACCATGAATCCTTACAATCTCAGGAAACCCGGAACGGACAATGATATGATCCAGTCCAAAAAACTCAAACGCCTGCCTCTGGACCGTATCAAATGTCCATCGCTAATCATTCATGGCACACATGATGCGGATGTGAAATTTTATGATGGTGTTTATGCCTACGAAAGCATTCCATTGAGTGAGAGGTATTGGATCGAGGAGGGATCTCATTTGGGATTCTGGCTGAATGAAAAGGCGTTGGAAGCTCAGAGGTTGGCCAGTGATTTTATTCACCGTCATAGTCCTGCGGATGAGGTTCAAATCAAATCCTGATACTTCAGATAAGGCAGGAAAACCTCAATTTCACAAAACATCTGAATTTAATTGAAATTATTATTGCTTTAATATATCTTTATTATATTTAAATGGTTGTCATGATTACCTAGTGTGAATTATCATGTCAGAAATATTCAGGCAGGAAGTCCTTGATCGTCTCAACTCACCTGATCGACTTGATGAGT
>CAYNZA010000046.1:0-22192 GCA_964401595.1 uncultured Desulfomonile sp. | reverse complement strand
GTTATATTCTCATTTTCGGGAGGTTGGGGTTACCGGAGATGGGCATTAGGGGAGCAGCCGTGGCGACTGCTCTGTCCAACATAATTCCTTTGGTGTACTGGTTCTACCTTTTTCTGTCGAATAGGTTTCAGGCCAAATATCACACACGCTCAGAACTGAAGTGGGATAGGAAACTGTTTGTTAGCCTAATGCGTTTTGGAGTCCCGGCAGGGGCCCAGTTCATAATGGACGTAGGGTCTTTCACCGCCTTCGTCCTGATAGTAGGCAAACTTGGTGTGTCAGACCTGGCCATAACAAACATAGCGCTGAGCATTGAGTCACTTAGTTTTCTTCCGATGGTAGGAATATCCATCGCCACATCCATTCTGGTCGGAGAGTACATCGGGCAGAAAAAGCCTCAAATTGCAGAGAAAACTGTCAGGTCAGCGCTCATCATTTCAATTGCATATTCAGGAATTCTATCATTTTTTTTCTGTCTGACACCCGATATTTTTTTGGCGATGTTCATCAATGGCTCCAATACGGGGTTGGATCATGAAACGTTCTTTGCCCGGGGTAGTTTTGTGGTCCGCATCATCGGGTTATATACCGTTTTTGATACAATATTCATTGTTTATACTGGAGCCCTGAAAGGGGCAGGTGACACCCGGTTTGCAATGTTGACCCAAGTGGTGGTCGCATGGCTATTTTTTGTTCCACCGGTATACATGATGATAACGTACTTGAATTTGGGGCTTTATGCGGCCTGGACCTGGTTACTGATCTATGTGGTGGTCCTTGCGATTATCCTCCATCTTCGCTTCACAAGCGGATACTGGAAAACTATAAGGATAATCTGAATTGATGCCCCCTTTTTGTGGACTCTGTCATCACCCCGGTTCTTGTTGAGTCTCTGGTCAAATACGCGGAAAATAGGACTAACGGCTATAAAATTCGTTCGGTCATGCCTGATGTCAACAAATAAAATTGGGTCTTGACGAAAAATATAAAATGTGATTAACATTCTGAGTTTATGGATTTTAATTTACAGAGTGCCCAAAGGAGGAATCGCGATGGGGCTTCGAAACTATCTGTTCTCTTCCGAATCCGTGACGGAAGGACATCCCGACAAAGTCGCAGATAGAATTTCCGATTCGATATTAGATGCTATGCTCGAGCAAGACCCGAAGTCGAGGGTTGCTTGTGAAACCCTTGTTACTACTGGTGTTGTTTTGGTAGCCGGCGAAGTCACTTCGAAGGCCATCGTTGACATTCCTAATATAGCTCGAACGGCTGTCAGAGACATTGGTTACACAGATGGGGCCATGGGATTTGACTGTGACACCTGCGCGGTGATGGTAACTTTAGATAAGCAGTCCCCTGATATCTCAATGGGTGTTACTGCGGGAGAAGGTCTATTCACAGAGCAGGGAGCGGGCGACCAGGGATTGATGTTTGGTTTTGCGTGCGATGAGACGCCCGAATACATGCCGATGGCCATCAGTTTTGCCCATAAACTGACCGCACGCCTTGCCGAAGCCAGAAAATCGGGTGAACTAGGCTTTCTAAGGCCGGATGGAAAATCGCAGGTGACAATTCGATATGAGGATGGACGCCCCAAGGAAGTTCACACTGTGGTCATTGCCGCCCAACATGAACCTGATGTGACGTATGCCCAGATCAAAGATGGCATCATTGAAGAAGTTGTTAAAAAAGCTATCCCATCACAGTTTCTCACGAACCAAACCAGGTATCTCATTAACGCGACCGGCAGATTTGTTGTAGGCGGTCCACTTGGCGATTGCGGTTTAACCGGTCGTAAAATCATAGTGGACACTTATGGTGGCTATGGAGCGCACGGTGGTGGAGCTTTCTCGGGCAAGGACCCATCCAAGGTCGATAGATCAGCCTGTTACATGGCCAGACACGTTGCAAAAAATATATGCGCTGCCGGCTTGGCTGAGAAATGTATTGTTCAGGTTGCTTATGCAATAGGATATCCAGAGCCAGTGTCATTGATGGTGGACACATACGGAACTGGCAAAGTTGATGATGTCAAACTGTCTGACATCGTAAACAGTCTGTTCAGCTTCAAACCGGCTCAGATCATATCTTACCTGGATCTGTTGAGGCCAGTATACAAAAAGACTGCGGCAAATGGTCATTTTGGACGAAACGATCCTGACTTTACCTGGGAGAGCGTTCATAGGGTTGATGATCTAAAAAGAGCCGCAGGCATATAAACAATAGGATAAATCAGGCTATTAATTAGGGCGATCTGGAAATCACACTTCCGGATCGTCCTGTTTACATTAACGGGAGGCCCGGAGGCCACGACAATTCCGTTGAAGGAGAGTTTATGGATTACGACGTCAAAGACATGTCTCTGGCAGAGGCTGGTAAATTGAGGATAGAGTGGGCCGAGCGCAGCATGCCGGTTCTCAGGATGATTCGTGACAGGTTTGCCAAGGAGCGCCCGCTGGCGGGAATAAAACTTGCCGCATGTCTCCATGTAACAACTGAAACAGCAGCTCTTGTGAGAACATTGGCTGCCGGTGGCGCAGAAGTTTATGTTTGCGCTTCTAACCCGCTTTCTACACAAGATGATGTCGCCGCCGCTTTAGTTAGTGAAGGCTATCATGTTTATGCCATAAAAGGTGAAGATACAGAGACTTATTATAAGCACATCAATGCCTGTCTGGATCCTGAACCGCACATCACCATGGATGATGGGGCTGACCTGGTGAGCACGGTTCACGCTCAACGCCCGGATTTGGTGGCCAACATGCTGGGAGGAACCGAAGAGACGACTACAGGTGTTATTCGACTCAAGAGCATGGCCGATGAAGGTGTCCTTCTTTTTCCGGTGATTGCAGTGAATGACTCTAACACCAAGCACTTTTTTGACAATCGCTATGGAACCGGCCAAAGCACAATCGACGGAATTCTGCGCGCCACCAATCGTCTCATGGCTGGAAGTTGCTTTGTAGTGAGCGGATATGGGTGGTGCGGTCGAGGACTTGCGTCGCGCGCCTCCGGAATGGGCGCTCGGGTGGTGGTTACCGAAATTGATCCTTTACGGGCCCTGGAAGCCGCCATGGACGGCTACAGTGTTATGCCCATGGCCGCCGCTGCTCCAATTGGTGATTTTTTCTGCACTGTGACGGGTAACACCAGTGTCATCCGTAAGGAACACTTCGAACAGATGAAGGACGGCGCAATTGTCTCCAACTCAGGTCACTTCAATGTTGAGATAGATATTAGCTCACTTGAGGAATTAGCCGTCTCCAAACGAGCTATCCGGCCATTCGTTGATGAATATACCATGACTGATGGTAGAAGGATCGTTCTTCTTGGTGAGGGTCGTTTGATAAACCTGGCAGCAGCGGAGGGTCATCCATCCTCCGTCATGGACATGAGTTTTGCAAACCAGGCTCTTGCCAGCGAGCATCTCGTAAAGTTCGGAAAGGGTATGGCCAAAGGCGTCAGCAAACTGCCCGATGAAGTCGATAATGAGATCGCACGTCTAAAACTGGAATCGATGGGAACAAAAATAGACATATTAACTCCCGAACAGATAAAATATCTCTCGTCTTGGGAGATGGGAACGTGATATAGTCCCCAAATCCGGACTGGCTATTCGCCCCCCGTCATTCGTGACACCAACATAGGAATGGCCAGTTTGGTTTTAAAAATTGTGCAGCTTCATCTCGATGGAGCTGCTTTTTTGTTTTGTGAACCAATATCGTGTCTATGTGTCAAAAATACAACCCGGCTGTGAAACAGGCCATGGGGAGTGAAACAGTGAGCATCGGCAATCTGGATTCCGGGGCCGATCTGCTTTTCCATCCCGAAAAAGTTTAAAGATCAGAGGCTCTGTTCCAAGCCGGTAGGATGATTTTAAACAGATATGGCTTCAGCGCAGGTGTCAATTTCTTGAAACAGACACTTTTCAGGGGAGCCGGAAACTGGGATCAAAAAGTTTTCAAATTAAAAACAAGGTTGCATTCTTGATAACAGGACTACTTTTTTAGAGTGAAAAGGTCTAACACATGCGAATAATTGTTTTCTGGATAATTATGACCGTGTCGGTTCTAGTGGCGCCGACTTTTGTGTCGGGGGTCAGAATTCAGGGGCTTGGTGGCGCGATTGTGGCTGCCGCTATTTTGGGCATACTGAACACCTTTATCAGACCGATTCTAATTTTCTTAACATTTCCAATTACTTTTCTTACCTTGGGTTTGTTTGTGTTCGTAATCAACGCTTCACTCTTTTATCTTGTCGGTAAACTGGAATTGGGGATGCAGGTAGATAGTTTCTGGTCTGCTTTTTGGTCGTCTCTGATTGTGACAATAGTATCGTCCATCATTTACTGGTTGATTTGATCTAGTTTTCAATCTTGAATAATCCTGTAACCTGCAAACTAATATTCAGGTTATTCTGAAGGAGAAACCCGTGGAAACGGCCTCAGTAGAGATGGACAAACCTAAAAGGGTCCTTGTTGTGGACGATGACCCTTTTGTTGCCAGATTCATTCAAGAATCTGTCTCTCGCCTCGGATACCAGTGCGATCTGTTTACCGACCCCGAAGCCGCCCTGGAGGCCGCAAGGAAAGCTCCGTATGACGTCGTGGTCACAGACATGAAGATGCCGGGCATGGATGGCCTCACAATGCTCAAGCAGATTCGTCAGAGTCAATACGACACTGATGTGATAGTGGTCACCGGATACGGTTCGGTGGCGAATGCTCTGGATTCCATCAATTCGGGGGCTTTTGACTATCTCATCAAGCCATTCACGATAGAGCAAATCCAGGTGGCGATGGTCAAGGTGTTCCGTCACCGCGAATTGAAAAAACTAGCCGATGAACGACACATGTATCTCGAGATGTCCTATGAGGACCCTCTCACCGGCGTCTACAACAGACGTTTCTTCGACGAAGCCTTAAAGATCGAAATTATTAAGGCTTCCAGGCATCGAAACTCCTTTTCACTCCTGATGATAGATGTGGATAACTTTAAAGAGTTCAATGATGTTTACGGTCACCAAAAAGGAGACGAGGTCCTCTCCCGAATCGGTAGGGTATTCAAAACCGTCTGTCGAGGCTATGACGTCATAACGCGCTACGGGGGCGACGAGTTTGCAATCATTTTCCCTGAGGCCGATCATAATGTAGCCTCAGGGTTATGTGAGAGAATAATGGCCGAGATACGAGGTCTTGCCTTTGACTTCAGCGGTAAGAACGGCCTGCCCTTGCAGGTCTCCGTTTCAATAGGAGTTGCAACATTTCCCGATCACGCGTCAAACGTAAATGATCTTGTCAAATGCGCCGACGAAGCCCTTTATGTTGCCAAATGCTCAGGAAGGAACAGTTTCAGGATTTATGGGGCCTGAGAGCCTGTGATTAAGGCAAAAATTCCGCTATCAGGGCGCCTTATTCATTTATAAGTTAAGTGAAACGTTATAATATCTATATATCATATTGACATTTTATTAAAAAATGATATGTCAGCTCCATCAGCGATGTAAAAGCGTCTTTTTATGCGTTTTGTTCATCGTTGACAAAAAACGTCGTAAGACTAGGTCGTTAGATTCCGTTTTGTGGAGAGGAGCGGCATGATGAGGAAATTGTTAGCTGTATTAGCGATTCTGTCATTTTTCGGCATGATGGAGCAATCTGTTTTTGCTCAGGATACGGCCACGGAAATTGCTTCTCTGCAGGCCCAGATTGAGCGCCTGAAAAGCATGGTAAGCATAGCTTCTGAAGAAGTTGACAAATCGAAAAGCCAAAATTTGCAAAACCTTGAAGGACAAATGCGTTCCTGGCAGAGCCAACTCACAAACATTGATAGTCAGATTGCCCGACTGGACCAACAGATCGCGTCGGCATCGGAACAGCAAAAAAACACTCTTATTCAGGGTTTGAGTTCGATGTTGAGACAGAAAGCTTCGGCAGACGCGGCTTTGGTAAGACTCCGGCTTCAAATTGAAGATGAATCGAAAAAGCATTTGGAGGAGAAATCGATATTACTTGGAGACTACAACAAGAATATCGACACACTGAACGCACAGCTTGAGCAATTGGTCAAGGTCGATTGTTGTGTAGATGGCTCGTGCGATAAGAAGACTGTTCCTGAATGCGCTGCCGCTGGTGGGACGAAGGTTTCAGACTGTTCATCCGAATGTGTGAAGATTAGTTGCTGCAAGGACGGGACAGTGACTCAGACAACCCGTTCTCAGTGCGCTTCTTCAGGCGGGAAAGAGGTCTCCTACCCTTCATATGAGTGTGAAACCTTCAAATGCAGGAATTCATCTGGCGATTGTGTCGATCTAAGTAGGGCTGAATGCGAAAAACTTGGCGGAACAGTAGGGAGCAAGACTGATTGTCCGTAGAAACATTCATCGTTATGCGTTTGAAGAACTAGCCCTGACAAAAGCCCCAAATTATCCATCAATTCATTTAAACGCTCCCTTCTGACCAATCTGGAAACTCCGGCGTTAAATCCGGAGTTTCACTAGTTTCTGCCATTTGATTTACGAAAATTTGAATAACGCTGTCGAACACAACCAGCGATGGATTAGGCTCCTGTGGCTCTATTGACCTCGGTTTGGAGACGATTCCAAGATGTCCCTGTTTGCAGTAGGGAATCGAGTGATACCAACCTGGTTGGGTACGTTTGAAAGGAATTCCTTGAATCCAGGCCATCTGTGGTTTTGTCACAAAAAAGGATCAAATGGTCAATGTTAGCGAACCACGGCAGGGCCACTCAGACGATTGCCACGATTGTCAAACAGACACAAAATGTGGGGATGCGGGATCAAAAAGCGCGCTCCACTCAGTTTTTTTCTGGTATAATTGATACCGACAGCACTTCCAAGGTGAGGAAGGTCGATTATGAGCCGGACACCTGAGGATAACGGAAAAAATGGCTCCACTAAAAAGACAAAATCATTGTCACTGAGAGCTTTCCTATCCAGGCTGATATGGGTCTGCATGCTGCCTCTGTTGTTGCTGACCGTTTATCTGGCAGTAGATCGAGTTCAGTCTTTAAGGTTTCAATGTAACGAATCAGCAAATAATTTTGCTCGTCTGGCCGCAAATTCAGTAGATTCTTACCTGAACAGCCAAACCAGTTCCCTCAAAGCTTTGGCGGCTTCTCCTCTGTTTGATGATCTTTCCCGGCTTGGCGAGGCATATAGGCAGGCTCAGGGGTTTAGGGAAAACTTTGGGACGCACATAGTTCTTGCGGACCCTCTCGGGCAAATGGTGTTGAACACACGCAGTCCGCTGGAAGCCAATCTTCCAAAGCTACCGATTCCACAAGGATTTGCGGCTGCGCCTCATGCCGTGAAGAGCGGAGAAGCGGCCATAGGGGACGTTTTTTTTGGCCCAATCGGTAAAGAGGAGATGATAGCCGTCGTCGTGCCCGTGGTTCGGGACCAACACGTAAAATTCACACTGCTGGCAACCATTGAAAGTCGTCAATTTCAGAAGCTTCTGGATGAAATGATTTTTCCGAATCAATGGTCCCTCAAATTGGTCGATGGAGTCGGTAAAGTGATCGCCCAACGTGTCCAGGAAGGATCCCAACCCGACTCGGGACATGATCCGGGAGGAAGGTTCGTGGCCCAATCCTTGAATTCCGGTTGGTCGATCATACTGGAAATCCCGAGATGCGCCTATTCTTCTCCTATGCTTACATCAGCCATAGCAATGTTTTTGGCGCTGGTTTTTGCCATCCTGGCCGGAATTTTGGGCGGGCGAATCGCCGGAAGAGGACTCTCGCGGTCTGTGGCGGCTCTCAGCGACAAGCCATTGCCGGGAACATCTCGTCCTCTCATCACTGATATCGAGACCGTCCGCGTAAGACTGACCGAGGCAATAGTAGAAAGGGATAATGCGGAGGATTTACGAAAGGAAGTAGAGCGACGTTTCAGGCAACTCTTCGAGTTTGCTCCGGTGCCTTTGAGTTATGTTGAATTGGACGGAACCCACTGTGAGGTCAATGAACGCTTCGTGAAACATTTTGGTTACTCGCGAAATGAGGTCTCTGATCTTGAAAAGTGGCGGCTGCAGGCATATCCGGAAGAGAAATATCGTGAGGAAGTCATAACAGGTTGGAAAACGGCAGTAGCGGAGGCACTGGACAGGGAAACCGACATTCTCGCTTCTGAATACAGGATCACAAACAAGAGCGGAGAGGAGCGCACAGTACTGGTTTCCGGCGTTATCATAGGAACGGGGCTGTTGACGACTTTTTTTGACATAACTGACAGGAAAATTGCTGAAAAATCCCTGCAGGATAGTGAGGAGCGATTTAGAACTCTGGCTGAAGGGACATTTGAGGGTGTTGTAATAACCAAAGATTCGAGGTTGATAGATTTCAACTCTGTATTCAGTCGCTTGACGGGCTTTTCCCGGAATGAACTCATGGGAAAGGACTTTTTGGAACTCGTGTCACCGGAATTTCGAGGGATCACCCATGAACTCATAAACTCCGACAATGAGGGAACCCATGAATCGTTAGTTTGCAGAAAGGACGGTAGTTGCATTCCGGTAGAAATGAGATCGAAGCCTATACCGTACGTTGGCGGGGTGGCTCGGCTGGTATCTGTCAGGGATATTGAAGCCATGAAGAAAGCCGAGGTCGTTCAAAAACGACTTGCCACCGCAATAACGCAGGCCGCTGAAGCAATTCTAATCACTGATTCGGACGGTATAATACAGTATGTGAATCCGGCGTTGGAGAGAATTTCGGGATTCACGGCTAATGAAGTTGCTGGAAAGACCCCGAGAATTTTTAAAAGTGGAGAACATGACTCATCATTTTACCGGGAGTTGTGGAAAACGTTAAAGTCTGGAAACACATGGTCCGGACGTTTTACCAACAGGCGCAAGGAAGGGACTCTTTATATTGAAGAAGCCACAATATCCCCCGTTAGAGAGGGTTCCGGGAAGATCGTAAATTTTGTAGCCGTCAAGAGGGATGTCACAGAACATTTGTCTTTAACCAGACAGTTGTTTCAATCACAGAAGCTCGAGGCCATCGGAACGCTTGCAGGAGGAATCGCCCATGACTTCAATAATATTCTACAAGTCTGCCTTGGCTATTCTCAACTGTTGGCCGAAGACAAAACTTTACCTGCACAATTCAAGGATGACGCCAGGAATATCTACGAAGCGTCAAGACGTGGCGCTGATCTGGTCCAGAGACTGCTGACCTTCAGCAAGAAGAGAGAATACAAACCCCAAACCCTGGATCTCAACCAACGCATCAAGGAAATCCAGAAGATCCTGACAAGAACAATTCCAAAGGACATCAAGATTCAATTAATTCTGGACAGAGAGTTGGGTTTGATTAATGCAGATCCTACCCAAATGGATCAGGTAATAATGAATGTAGTGGTCAATGCTCGAGACGCAATGCCTGAGGGTGGCTCCCTTACGATAGAAACCGCCAACGTCTTTCTTGGTGAGGAATACGCCAAGACACACCTGGATGTCATTCCAGGTAATTACGTGGTTCTCATGTTGACCGATTCCGGCATCGGCATGGACGAGGAAACGATGTCCAGAATCTTCGAGCCTTTTTTTACTACCAAAGGACTTGATAAGGGCACAGGCCTGGGGCTGTCGGTAGTGTTTGGGATTGTGGAACAGCATGGTGGTTTTGTCCGTTACTATAGCCAGCGAGGCCATGGAACCACATGCAAAATTTATTTTCCCGCCATAATTTCCGGCCCCAACATTACACGTTCGAAGTTGAAGGAAGTCCCTGTGGGAGGCTCCGAAACAATACTGATTGTGGATGATGAGGACCAGATTCTTGATTTTATGTCCCGAGTTCTGGAGCATTCTGGTTATTCCGTTATAACTGCCAGAAACGGTCAAGAGGCTCTGGAAAGATTTCTGAAATACAGAAACAAGTTGTCCTTGATAATATTGGATTTAGTAATGCCTGAGATGGATGGAAAACAATGCCTTGAAGAGGTCCTAAGAATTGATCCGTCAGTCAAGGTAGTGATCTCCAGTGGATTTTCGGCGAATGGGAAAATCAGCAATGTGATGAAAATAGGGGCTAAGGCATTTGTCACCAAGCCTTATGACATAGATCAACTCCTTCTGAAAATAAGAGAAGTCATCGATGACAAAATATAATGAGCGGGCATTCCGGCTCAAATTTGCAGAACGGCAACAAATCTAAATTTCGAGTTCATCCTTAATTTTCTTAAGATATCTACGTGATACGGGCACGGTTTTTTTCAGGCGTGTCTGTATCATGGCGGACTGATTGTCCTGCAAAATTATTTCATCCACCTGATCGATATTTACGAGGTATTGTTTGTGACAGCGAATCAGGTTACTTCGCGATTCGAGAACTTTTAAAGTTATTTCCGTGAAAAACTCGCCCTGAGAACATATCAGGTATACTCCTGCGGCATTTGATCTGACATATTCTACTTCAGAAATGGGGATAAGTTTAATTCGGTTGGCAGCGATGCACGGTATTCTTTTTATCTCGGTCCCAGGAACAAAAATGGGGAGATTTTCAGACAATTTTTTCTTGAGTTTCACTACTGTTTTAGCAAGTCTCTGTTTTTCTACCGGCTTGAGCAGGTAATCAAAGGCGTTCTCTTCAAAGGCCTTGATCGCGTACAAATCGTGCGCGGTCACGAATACTACCACGGGCATGATGTCTTCATCTATCATGGCCAATAACTCGAGACCTGTGATACCCGGCATCTGAACGTCCAGAAAGAGAACCTGTGGCTTCTCACGCTTAATGGCCTCTAGGGCGCCTATGGCATTGTCACATTTGCCGACGACTGAGAATGCCCTGGTTTCCAACAGGAGAGCTTCCAGTTCGTCACGCGCATGCACTTCGTCATCAACTATCAAGGCGCGAATCATTCATTGAACCTTCCAGGGGAACGCTGACTCTCAACAAAGTTTTTTCATAGGGAACGCATTGGGCTTCAGCGCCAAAACTATTCCCCATTACCAGTTTTAACCTTTTGTCCACCAATCTTATTCCGAGGCCGTCTTCATTTCGCTTTTCAAAGAAAGATCCAGCGTTATCTTCTATGTCAATTATGGCTGTGCCGTTTTCTCTGTAAGCTCTGATGGTCACCGTTCCGGGTTCAAGCATGTTGGCTATCCCGTGCTTTATGGCGTTTTCAACCAGCGGTTGCAGAGTGAATGAAGGAAGGGTCAAATTCAGGAGGTTATTATCTATATCCGTGATTACGGTTAATTTGTTCTCGTATCGGGCTTTTTCTATGGTCAAATAAGAATTTACGTGGGCCAGTTCTTCTTCCAGGGTCGACAATTCGCGAGCCCTGTTCAGGTTTTTTCGCATGAATGCGCTGAGATGGATGAGAAGCTCACGCGCCCTGTCCGAGTCCTTTCGCAATATGGCGACTATTGTATTGAGTGAATTGAACAGGAAGTGAGGATTGACCTGACCCTGAAGAATCTTTAATTCGGCCATCACAAGGAGGTTCTTCTGCTGTTCATACCTTGAAACCAGCAACTGATTGGACAGCAGCCTGGCTATTCCCTGTCCCAACGATTTGTTCATGTTCAGAAAACGTTTATTCTTTTCTTCGTAAAGTTTGATAGTCCCTACAACCGAATTGTCGTCTGTGAGGGGAACGACCAGGGTGGAATTGAGGGTACATTTTTCGGATATCGGGCACATGAATTTTTGCTCCAGACCATCCGCAAAAACGACTTTATTCTGAGAGATTGCAGTCTTTGTCAGTGGTGAGGAAATAGGCGCTCCCGGGAGATGGTGTTCTGCGCCCACTCCAACAAATGATAAAACTTTTTCCGTGTCAGTTATGGCGACTGCGCTAACTCCCGTTTCCTCATGTATGATTCTGGCAAGTGAGTGGGCCGTCTTTGCGTCAAAACCCCGTGCAAGCAATCCCAGCGTTCTTTCGGCAATGTTGAGCGCCCTCGAAAGAAACTCCGCCGCAGCCCTGTCTCGCATGTCTCGCTGATCCCTGATTATACTCATGAACATGGCGCTGCCAAAAGAACTGGTAAATATCATTGGCAAAGCAATTACTTTGACAAGGTTGACTGCATCAGCAAGGGGTCTTGAGACGCCAATGATTATGGCCATTTGGACGACTTCGGCCATCATGGCCGTCAGCAATGCCACTCTAGGGCTGAAGATACTCTGAACCCTGTTTGTCCTGACGAGATACAGGTGTATCAATCCGCCGATCAATCCTTCCACTGTCGTAGATAGCCCACAAGAGAAAGCCGTAAAGCCTCCCTGAAAAAATCTGTGCAAGCCACCCGTAAATCCCACGGATGTTCCCAGAAGGGGTCCACCGATGAGTCCGGCCAATACCGGACCGATAGCTCTGGTGTTGGCCAACGCATCCTGCACGGGGTGTCCCAAGTATGTCCCGAGTATGGACAGTCCTGAGAAGAAGAAATACAGCAGCACCTTATCCTTCACCAATAGATGGTCATTGGCCAATGGCCTGAACCAAGGTGATTTACAGTAGAGATAACCTACCACCATGAAAACTGCCATGGTTTGTAATAGGGAGAAGAAAAGAGTCATAGAATTGATTTCCGAATAACTGCATTTCAAAATGAAGGATCAGCTCATCACGCCGAACAGGCTGAAAAAAAGTACTATTCAGAATAATAGACTCCATTGGGCCATGTATCAAGGGGAGTAACGGCATCGATGACAAAACAGGAAACGGCCGGCTCTGACAAGAAGTCGAAGACCGGCCGTCAATTATTTAACGAGGTCAAATCGGGATGTTTCTACGAAGTTACGGCATTGAACTTCTCTTCAAGTTCTTCTTCTGTCGGTTCTGAAGATGGATTGACCAGAAGTCTGTACCATGTTCTGAAAGCCTCAACGAAGACTATACTCATGAGTATCATCAAAACGATGGACAGCACTGTCAGCAGCATCAGACCCTTGGGCATGAAGTTGTTGACTATGTTCAGATAACCTGCGGACATAGTGACAGGAACCATGAACAAGCCCGGAATAGCCGTGATCAAGGCGTATTTTGGCGTGCCCATTCTCAGAATCATTGTTGTTCCTATGATCAGACCGCATGTGGCAAGCAGTTGGTTACTCATTCCAAAGAGTGGCCAGATTGTAGTGATATCTCCGGTGTAGACCAGATAGCCCCATGCTGCGGTGAACAGGAAACTGGTGAGCACGATTCCGGGAACCCACTTCTTTTCCAGGAATTTTGGAATGACCAGCCCGATCATTTCCTGGAGCAGATAACGGCCGACTCGCGTTCCAGTGTCAACAGCGGTAAGGATGAAGACGGCTTCGAACATGATGGCAAAGTGATACCAGTATGCCATGAGATTTTCCATCAATGGCACTGATGAGAAAATGTACGCCATTCCAACTGCCAGTGAGACTGCGCCTCCAGGTCGTCCCTGCAACTGCTCTCCAACTGCCTGGGACAACGCCGGAAGATTTACGGTGGCCAATCCCAGCTTTTCAAATGCCGCAGGCGAAGCGTTGATCGCGAAATAGTCGGCCGGAACCAGAACGCATGCCGCAATCAAAGCCATGATAGCTACAAAACCTTCTGCGAGCATTGCGCCGTAACCTACAAAAGGAATGTCCTGCTCACTTGCAATCATTTTGGGGGTAGTGCCGGTCCCTATGATGGCATGGAAGCCCGAAAGGGCGCCGCATGCGATTGTGATGAAAAGGAATGGATAAACCGAACCAGGCACTATCGGTCCTCCACCGTGAATGAATGGGGTGAGAGAAGCCATTTGAAGATCAGGCCTCACGACCAGTATTCCTATGGCCAACATGGCTATTGTTCCCAGCTTCAGGTAAGTTGAAAGGTAGTCTCGAGGACACAGCAAGAGCCACACCGGAAGAGCGGAGGCCACAAAGCCGTAAATTGGGATGAAAATGGATAGCTGTGGCCTTGAAAGCGTGAAAAAGGATGACAATGTAGGATGCGCCGCAACATAAGGCCCCGTTACCACGGCCAGAAACAGCATCGCTGCGCCCATAAGACTTCCGCCACGAACGTCCCCAGGCTTTATGATGTGCATGTAAATGCCCATGATAATTGCTATGGGGATAGTGCAGAAGACGGTGTATGCGCCCCACGGACTGTGAAACATTGCGTTGACCACTGCGATCGATAATCCGGCCAAAGTGAGAATCAGGATAAACAATATGGCAATAGAAGCTACTCCACCGGCAGCCTTACCTATTTCAGTCTTGGCGATGATTGACAGGCTTTGCCCTTTGTAACGAACCGATGCGAACAGGACAACCATGTCATGCACAGCGCCCGCAAAAACTGCTCCGATAATTATCCAGAGAGCCCCGGGCAGAAATCCGAACTGGGCTGCCAAAACAGGTCCCAACAGAGGCCCGGCGGCCGCTATGGCAGCAAAATGATGTCCGAAAAGCACATATTTGTTTGTTGCATGATAGTCATGGCCATCTTCCATTTTGACGGCCGGAGTAGGTCTTGAAGGATTGATCTTCAAAACATGCTTTGCGATAAACAGGCCGTAAAACCTGTAGGCAATCGCAAAAACCAATAAAGCGACAAATACCAGCGTCAGCGCGTTCACAGGTCAACCTCCTCTTGCAATGATTTTTCTTTTGGACCCAAAATTTGAAATATGGAAAAATCAAAAACTCAGGCTCAGACTCTTTTCCGATCGTCCCATTACAGAACTGAAAACCAAGAATTACAAGCTGATATGTAGAGCTCAGACTGATCCCGACTTTTTACCGAATCTTACACCCATGTTACAAGTTTCCCTCTTAAATGTTTGAATCACAACACTTGATCTGTTGATCGGTCGTATAATCGTGCGAGAGGCTTTGAATTGAGATTGAACGGCATAGAGTACGAGAACAGTTGTTTTAACGCTCTCATGGACTAGACTGTAGAGAGCGAGACAAGGCAATATAACTTGTTGATATTTCCTTCTTTATTGAGTCAACACAGCCTTTTGGGGCAGAAAATATTTTTTGACACTCTCGCTTTGGGGCGCGATACATTGCAAGCTTCTCAGAATCAGGAGTTAATGAAATGTCAGTTCCTGTATTTAAAGGCTTTCCTTCGGAGTGTGTAGAATTTTACCGACAACTGAGGGAGAACAACAGGAAAGCATGGTTTGATGATCACCGTGAAGATTTTGAAAAGAATGTCATGGCGCCTGCCCGAATGTTTGTTTATGAGATGGGAAACGCTCTTAAAAAAATCTATCCGGACATAATTGCAGATTCCAGGGTCAACAGGTCCATATTCAGGCCCTATCGGGACACGCGGTTTGCCCATAATAAAACGCCGTACAAAACTCACTTGGGTATTTTCTTTTGGGAGGGTAAACTTGCCAAAATGGATTGCCCGGGATTTTACTTTCACCTGGAGCCTCCGATGGTTATGCTGGGCGTTGGGAACTACTGTTTTTCAAAAGATATTCTGAATTTCTATCGAGAGTCCGTTGCCGATCCAACACATGGAAAATCTCTGAAAAAAGCTGTTGAGGATGTTTTGTCGAATGGTGAATATGAAATAGGGATAAAAAAGTACAAACAGGCGCCCAGAGGGTACGACAAAAATCATCCAAACGCTGAACTTTTGATGTTCGCAGGTTTGACGGCTTCCTGTGAAATGCCGTTACCCGACGAACTTTACTCCGGAGAGCTTGTTGACTGGTGTTTGGATAGATTTATGGAAATGCGGCCAATACACGAGTGGCTTGTCAACATGAATGAAAGGATGATCAAAAAGCCCAAAACAGTTTGATGATACCGATGAGAGTCACAGTTGTCAGAACCCCTGTCAAATCTGGACATTGGCTCAAAATTTGTCTTACTCCATCAATTATTTTACAAAACCCTGATGAACCCGGATTGTTGCTCGGGTCATCAGCAAATTCTAGGTAATAGCTCCCCACTGGGTTCCGAGAGAATTCGCGATCCACCTATTTTGGTGTTGATGATTACCCGTGACGCTGAGGTTGAAATCACTGTTCCAATAGCCCTGGCATTACTGGACAGACCGCAGGAGGCCATGAGGTCAAGCGCTTTAGCAGAGGTTCCTTTTTTTACCACTGCGACTACTTTCCCTTCATTTGCCGCCAATAGGGGATCGATTCCGAGTATTTCCGAAGCCGACCGCACATCATCATCCACCGGTATTGAGTTCTCGTCAACCGCTATTTCGACAGAGGCTCCGGAAGCAATTTCATTTAGTGTAGCGGCTATCCCTCCTCGAGTTGGATCTCTTAGAAACTTCAGATCAGTTTTCAATTGCAGGAGTTTTTCGACGACTGGCCAAATGGAAGCAGAATCGGATCGAATGCTGAAATCAAAGGAAAACTCAGCGCGACTCAACATGACCGCCATCCCGTGATTCCCAACCGGACCGCTTACTATGATCTCATCTCCGATTTCCACTGAATCAAGCCCAAGGTCCAGACTGTGTTCAATTTTACCTATGCCAGATGTGTTTATGAAAATCCTGTCTGCCCCGCCTTTTGGGACAACCTTTGTATCCCCAGTCACAATCTCTACTCCGGCATCATCGGCAGCTTTTGACATGGACTCAAGAACCTCATCCAGTTCGTTCATCGGTAAGCCTTCTTCGAGGATTAGACCGAGTGATAAATATGTGGGACGCGCCCCGGAGCATGCGAGGTCATTGCATGTGCCATGAATCGCAAGGGAACCGATGTTCCCACCCGGGAAAAAAATGGGAGAAACTGTATATGAATCTGTGGTGTAGGCGATTCTGTCGCCTAAACCGTTCAGTACGACAGAATCAGGCAGGCCGGAGAGCTTTCCCCTGTTGAGTTTTGGCAGGATAGTGTTTTTCACCAGCCTTCCCGTCAATTTGCCCCCGCCGCCGTGGCCAAGAAGAATCCGAATGTCGCTTTTGGATGACATTTATTTTATTGCCCCATATTTATGATAAGCAGCGCAGGTTCCTTCGGAAGAAACCATACATGGACCTACCGGGTCTTCTGGAGTGCATTCTTTTCCGAATAGCCCACACCGGTCTGGTTGCATGTTACCGGTCAATATGTCTGCGCACCTGCAACGTGGATCGTCTCTGGCCTCCTGGACCTCCACAGGAAATGTCCGAGAAGCGTCAAACCCGGAATAAGGCCCCCTGAATGTCAGGCCGCTGGCGGGAATGATTCCAAGACCTCTCCATGCAGCGTCACAAGGTTCAAAAACCTCATCAGTCAAACGCTGAGCCGCCAAATTTCCCAAACCACGCACTACACGCTTGTAGTCGTTCAATATTTTAGTTTCCCCGTTTGAAACCATGCGGACGAGATCACGGATGGCAATGAGTATGTCCAAGGCCTCGAATCCAGCTACCACCCCAGGTTTCTCATATTTTTGCGCAAGATAGCTGTAACAGTCCGAACCTATTATAGCCGAAACGTGTCCAGGTAGCAGAAAGCCCGTCAAATCAGGTTTAGAAGCCAAGATACGCAACGGGGGATGGATTGTTTTGAAAGCAGGGAGCACGAAGAAGTTTTTCAGATCGGTAGCAGTGGCGGCCTTTACAGTCGCTGCGATTGTGGGCGAGGTTGTTTCGAAACCAACCCCAAGGAAAATCACGGGCCTGGGATGCTCTTTGGATGCAATCTCAAGACAATCCATGGGTGAGTAAATGATTCTGACTGTGCCCCCCTGTGAACGAAATTCAGCCAATGAGCCGAAAGTACCGGGAACACGGATTAGATCTCCAAATGTGACCAGACAGGCGTCATATTCTTTCCCGATCAAAACCGCATGATCTATGAAGCTTTTTTCTGTAACGCACACAGGACAGCCCGGTCCGGAAACAAGAGCCACTTCCGGATGCAGGAGACTCTTTAGTCCGGATTCGTGGATAGCCATTGTATGAGTTCCACAAACTTCCATGAACTTCATAGGTCTGGTTGATCCAGAACAGGTGTCTTTGATATCTTTGATCAGTTTTCTGGCGGCTTGAGCCTGTTTTTCCATTGTCAATCATAATCCTCGTGTTGAGTAGCCTCGGCAAGTTCTCTAAACAAATCGAGCCTTATTCCGGCTTCTTCGGGATCCAAAGCCTCGATTGAGAAGCCTGCGTGAATAATCAAATAGTCTCCAACCTTTACATCTGGCGTCATTATCAGGCTGACATCGGCTCTCACTCCACCAGCGTCCACCTTTCCAACACCTTCACCAGTAATTTCAACCAGTTTCATGGGTACAGCCAAACACATCAGTTTTATCCTCAATTTTTGGGGCATTTATTCATAGGGTTTCGTGTTTCTCCCCGAATGCAAAGTTTCAAAAGCGCAGGCTACCTGACCGACGGCAATACCGCCATCGTTGGGTGGAACTATTTCATGAGTCAATATTCTTAAACCTTTGGCGCTAAGAAGTTCAACTGATTTTTCCGTCAACATCCTGTTCTGGAAACAGCCTCCGGAGAGCCCAACCGTTTCGATGCCGCTTTTTTGTGCTGCCAATTCAAGCACGTCCGCTACTATGCCGGCCATGGAATTATGAAACCTGGCAGACAATATGGATGAACCGGTTCCACGAAGAGTGTCGTCGGCCATACTACGAATCAGGGTGGCTGAATCTATCCTGATCACTTCACCCTCAGAAAATGAGGTTTCATATTTTCCGTCTTCAGTTGGGTCGGCCAATCCTTCGAACCACATGGACGCCTGGCTCTCATAGGTAACATGTCGCCTGAAGCCCGCAAGAACGGCCGCTGCGTCGAACAATCTTCCGGCGGATGAGGTCATGGGAGCATTAAAACCTTTTTTAACGGACTCAATCCAGAACTGGGCCTTGTTCGAGCAAGATTGAAGTAAGTCCGTCAGTGGCAGCGGAATATTATTCCCATACGCTAACCATAGCAGACCAGCCAGAATTCTAACCGGCTCTTTAATGGCTAATTCCCCACCGGGGAGAGGGAAAAGGCTGAAATGACCTATGCGCTCAAATGATTTGCGGTCAGCCATTAAAAATTCTCCACCCCAGATTGTCCCGTCGGCGCCATAACCTGTTCCATCAAATACAGCGAACAAAGTAGGAGTTGTTATTCCGTGTTCCACCATAAGACTCACAGCGTGTGCGTGATGGTGGAAAACAGGGGTGGCCAACATGTCCGATCTTGAGGGCAGTAGGCTGCTAAAATATTCCGGGTGTGGATCAAAAGCCAGACAATCAGGGGTGACCTCCAGGTAATCTTTCAACACACCCAGAGAGCTTTTAAAGTAGTCCTGCGCTATTGGTGAAGCAAGGTCCCCTACGTGAGGCCCAAGAACTACATGATTGCCCTTGAGTATTGCGATAGCGTTTTTCAGATCTCCTCCGGTCCCCACAATTGACGTCACCGGGTCATCAGAAATCTTTGAAGCCTGTGTCTTTTCATTGGTGTCAATTGAAGTCAGAGTAACGGGGTTCAATTTGAAGGCTGCAGGAACAAAACCTCTTGATCTCCTTAATACAACGGTTTTATCCTTGATCAGTCGAACAATTGAGTCATCCGCTCTTAAAACAATATCGCGATTATGAAACAGGAATGCGTCGGCCAGATCGGACAAACGCGAAAGCGCCTCGTCATTGTCCTTGCATATAGGTTCTTCGGACCTGTTTCCAGAAGTCATGACGAGGGCGACGGGCAAATCAGCTTCATTCAGGGCCGGATGATGGAACAAGAGGTGGTGAACGGGGGTGTATGGCTGCATGACACCTATGGTAGAAATACCAGGACTTACACCATGCGACAATTTTGGCCCCTTGGCTTTCAAAAGGACAATAGGGGAGGGCATGGATGAAAGCGCTGAAATCTCCCGTTCAGACACCACGCAATATTTTTTGACCACTTTCAGGTCAGACATCATTACTGCAAAAGGTTTTTCAGCCCTGCCTTTGCGATCTCTCAAAATTTTAACTGCCCTGTCGTTTAATGCGTCGCACGCAAGATGAAAACCTCCTATTCCCTTTATGGCCAGAATTTTGCCTTCTCTGAGAAGTTCCAGGGTCCTGATTACAGGGTCGCCGGTCACTCGGGATCCGTTGGATGACAAGAGTCGGAGTTCCGGTCCGCAACGAAAGCAGGAATTTGTCTGTGAATGGAACCTCCTGTCAGAGGGAGTCCCGTATTCTTTTTCACAGTCCGGACACATTTTGAAATCAGCCATGCTCGTTCGTTCCCTGTCGTAAGGGAAGGAACGCACTACCGAAAATCTGGGCCCACAAACGGTGCATGTCGTGAACGGGTAGAGGAATCTACGGTTGTTTGGGTCAAACAATTCTTTGACGCATTCCGGGCATATATTCACGTCAGGTGGAATAGGAGTGGTTCGTCTTACACCGTAAGAACTGTTTTTTATAATAAATTCAATATCTCCTACGGGTTGGGATGCAGTCACGACAATCCTGTCTATTTTTCCCGGTATCGGAATGCTCTGTCTCAAACTGTCTAGAAATTGTAGGCAGTTTTCTTCCGGGCCTTCTATTTCAATAGTCACAGCGTCTGATGTGTTTATAACCCATCCGGAAAGCCCAAAGCTTGTTGCCAGTCGATGAATGGTCGGACGGCATCCGATTCCCTGAAGGATGCCGGAAAGCTCAATGTGGTTGCGGATAATGGTCATGAATTATGAATGCATTGTCAACTGAACGCTGTTACGTGGATGCTTCCCTTAAATCCCGGCCCTGGCCTTTAGTCTGGGGCCAAACAGGGCTGTCCCTATCCTGACTATAGTTGCCCCCTCTTCAATTGCCGCCTCAAAGTCTCCCGACATGCCCATTGACAAATCCCTGGCCTCACTGTGGAGAATACCTTCAGCAATCAGTCTGTCTCTCAGCAATCTGAGTTGCCCAAAATAGGGTCTCGCGTTTTCAGGATCATCAAAAAAGGGTGGCATTGTCATCAAACCAGCTATTCGGATACCCTTGAATTCCGATGTCGCTTTTATCAGTTCCGACGCTAGTTCTGGCGCGATGCCTGATTTTTGTGTCTCACCGGCTAGATTTACCTGAATCATCAATTCCAGTTTTTTATTGAATTCAGAGCAGGCCGAATCGAGCGACCTCAGAATCCTGACATCATCTACGGTTTCTATGATGTCGAACAATTCGACCGCTTTTTTGGCCTTGTTGCGCTGGACGTGGCCAATCATGTGAAATTTTACTTCTGGATCATGATGATGAGGTTTCTCTGAGACCGCTTCCTGAATATAGTTGTGACCAATATTTTTTATGCCTGCTTCGATAGCTTCTTCAATTTTTTGACGACCCTGGCTTTTCACCGCAGCGACCAGCTTTACGTCCTTGGGATTACGGCCAGAGCGTTGGGCCGCCTCATCGATTCTCGAACGAATTTCCCTGAAATTTTCGGAGATCATGGCTTTGGAGCTTTCAGAAAATCGTAAACATTCAATCTCTTTAATTCACTGGCCACTTCGCACAGGGGAAGTCCCACAACATTCGTGTATGATCCATTGACACTCTGAACAATGGCCGCCCCTAGCCCCTGTATAGCATAGGCTCCCGCCTTATCCATCGGTTCGCCCGTGGCCACATATTCTGCTATTTCATCGGTGCTCAGAGATCTTATGAAGACCTCGCTACGGCAACAACCAGTGACAGTTTTGTCCATACATTCAGAATTCACTACCGAAAATCCGGTATAAACCTCATGAGTCGTGCCGTTAAGGCTACGCAACATGATTTTTGCCTCGTCTTCATCGACAGGTTTTCCCAACACCCGGCCACCAATGACTACAACCGTGTCGGCTCCGATGATCCAGTAGCCGGGATAATTCAGAGAAACTTCGCGCGCTTTCTCGAAAGACAGACGCCTGACCCCTTCAATAGGGGTCTCGAATGGAAGAAACGTTTCGTCAACGTCTGACGGTACTACTTCAAAACGGACACCTATGCCTTCGAGAAGATCTCTCCTTCGAGGAGACCCTGATGCCAGAATCAAATGAATGTTTTTAAGGACCGGTTTACTGTTCGTGAACATGTTACCAAACCATTGAATGGGTCAAGCTTCACCTAAATATGAAATTATATCATAAATATCCTCGACGGAACATCACGTAAAAACAATATTGGACGAACGATTGCCGCAGAAGATGATTATGGATTCCACATCTTTCTCAAAAACTGGACTCTTAAGCTCAGTCTTGATAAAAGATATAGACTTT
>CAYNZA010000045.1:0-22333 GCA_964401595.1 uncultured Desulfomonile sp. | reverse complement strand
ATCGTATTCTCATTCTATTAGGAGGTAACTATTTAAATGAGAAGATTTGCAGTGACGCTCGCGGTTGTCGGTATGGTTACGTTGTTGGCTTCATCCGGATTTGCATTCTATGCATGGGCTCCATATTCAAGCTGGGGCTCGGCATCATCCAGTAGCAGCAGCGGAAACTTTAACGCCAGCTCTTCAAGCAGCGGCTATTGGCCGGCCAGCTCCTCTTCAAGCTCCGGCACAGTGGCTTATTGCTGCGTGCCCGCTTCCAGCAGCAGCAGCGGCTATAATTACAATGCCAGCTCTTCAAGCAGCGGCTACTCATGGCCTGCCAGCTCCTCTTCAAGCTCCGGCACAGTAGCTTATTGCTGCGTGCCCGCTTCCAGCAGCAGCAGCGGCTACTCATGGCCTGCCAGCTCCTCAAGCAGCGGTTTTTCACCTGCTAGTAGTTCATCAAGCGGCTGGTTCTAAAAATCGTAGGCGATTCTGCGAATCGCTGCCTCTTTTAATCAGTTTAGGCGATCGAGCATCATGTTTGGTCGCCTTTTCTGTTATCGTCCCCCGGGATTTCAATTATCGCCATGAATTATTATTCAAAATCTTGTCGGCTGATCATCATAGTTGTGTTGCTGGTCGGATATCTGGCGCTTGTATCCTGTCAGTCGCCTTCAAAGGACAGCGCCTCGACGGACAATAAAGCCCGGATTACGGGAACATGGCTCATGACTGCAAGAATGGTCGGAGGATCAGAGGTCCCGGCCGTAGAGCGCGTGATGAAGCTGGCATTAAATCCCGATGCCACTTTCCTGGCCTACTATCGGGGAGAAATGAACCAGGAATGGATTCTGGCCGGACAAGGGGCATTTTCTTATGAGGCTCCATTGCTCAACCTCTATTGGGATTCGGGTAGAGTAATCAATCTTCTGGTGGATGAATCCCAACCCGACAAAATAGTTTTGCATCACGGCAGAAATTCAGCTCCGTTGGTTGATCAGGAACCGGATGAGATTTTCGTTCGCCATAAGGGTGAGAAGGGGCCAACGCGTTAGTCGGGCGCTATTGGTTACCAGGAGACCATCTCACAGCTTGCTTCGTATCCGCCTGGCCGACATCAGACGTCTCGCCCTATTTTATCATCCCCCTCTGGCCCTTCATTCTGTTTCAATTAGTGCTCTCATAAACAAAAACGGCAGGTGTTTCACCGTTTTTGTCGGTTAATCAGTCCTGCCGTCATTCGAGTTGGTCTGCCGTCTAAAGAAGTTGATCGATTTATCCCTCTTTGGCCAAGTTGATCAACCCGCCTGCAACCAGAATTTTTCTCTCCCTGTCGGTCACGTCAAGGAGCAAAGGTATCTTCCGGCCAGAACTCCTGAGTTCCGCAGTCAGTTCTGTGGCCCCGTCGGCTATTTGCCTTTTAACAGACCTGATAATCATCTCATCGCCCTGGGTTATTGAGTCATAGTCCGCAGCGCTCTTAAAAGTGAAGGGTATGATTCCAAAGTTGATGAGATTGGCCTTGTGAATTCGCGCAAAGCTCTTGGCCAATTTTGCCCTCACGCCGAGGAAACGAGGCGCTATAGCGGCATGTTCTCGTGACGAGCCCTGACCATAGTTTTCGGCGGCCACTATAAAGCCTGCCTGAAGACTTTTCGACCTTACAGGAAATTCGGGATCAACCTGGCTGAACACGTGCTCGCTAATGGCTTCAATGTTGCTTCTCAAAGGTAAAACCTTGCTGCCTGCCGGCATAATGTGGTCGGTTGTAATGTTATCTCCGACCTTTAGAGCCACGACACCTTCCAGGTCATCCTCCAATGGCCCAAAATGTGGGAAGGGCTTGATATTGGGTCCCATGAATATTTCCACAGTGGAGGGGTCGTCAGCGGGAGGAACCAGGTTCTCGTCATTGATGACGTATTTTTGAGGATTGGAAACCCTTTGATAATCACCGAGTTTTCTGGGGTCCGTGATTTTACCAAAAATGGCGGAGGCTACTGCAGTTTCGGGTGAACACAGGAATACGTTGTCCGGGAAAGTCCCGCTTCGTCCGGGAAAATTCCTGGGGAAAGTTCTCAACGAGACTGCTCCGGTGGCCGGCGCCTGTCCCATTCCTATGCAACCCAGACATCCCGACTGATGAATTCTGGCTCCGGCCATGATGAGATTCATCACCCCCCCGGCCGAGGCAACGTTAAGCAACGCCTGACTGCTTCCAGGATTGATCTCCAGGCTTACATCCGGATGGCAATGTTTTCCTTCCAACGCCCTGGCCGTAATCATCAAATCTCTGAACGATGAATTGGCCGATGAGCCTACAATAACCTGGTTCACCTCAAGTCCTTCTATTTCCGAAACTTTCTTTATGTTGTCCGGTGAACTTGGGCAGGCTATTAAAGGTTCAATCTGGTTCAAATCAATCTCAATCACTTCAGCATACTGGGCATCCGGATCGGCCTTTATTTCCGTCCATGAGGAGCCCCTTCCCTGGCTTTCAAGGAATTCCCTGGTCCTGGAGTCAGATGGGAATATGCTCGTGGTAGCCCCCAGTTCAGCTCCCATGTTACCTATTACGGCGCGATCTGTGGCAGACAGGGTTTCAACACCAGGACCAAAATATTCGAAAATCTTGCCTACGCCACCCTTGACAGTGAGCCTTCTGAGCATTTCAAGAATGAGATCCTTTGCCGAAACCCAGGGTCCGAGGGCACCGATCAATTTTACCCCGACTATCTTAGGCATGGTCAGATAAAAGGGCTTGCCCGCCATTGCCATGGCGACATCCAGTCCACCGGCCCCAATGGCCAGCATGGTCAGACCACCATTGGTGGGGGTGTGGCTATCGGATCCAAGCAGAGTTTTACCCGGAACACTGAACCTCTCAAGATGAACCTGATGCGATATGCCATTACCGGGACGACTGAACGTGACACCAAATTTTGAGGCGACGGTTCGTAAAAAGCGGTGGTCATCAGCATTTTTGAAATCGGTCTGTAAAAGATTGTGATCCACATAACTGACTGAGACCTCAGTTTTGACCCGAGGTAACCCCATTGCCATGAACTCAAGAAAAACCATAGTTCCCGTGGCGTCCTGAGTCAGAGTGTGGTCGATTTTTATGGCAATTTCAGTGCCGGGCTTTGCCTCGCCCTTGACCAAATGAGACTCTATCAATTTTTCCGCAACTGTTTTTCCCATCAATCACCTCTAACTCTTTCGATATTTATATCATTTTGTTGTTGTGTTATCAGGTCAGGAGAGGCGCCCAATTCGTAACTGTCTTGCGTATCATCAATTCCGCAGAGGACTTTACAACCCTGTTGTGGCACGGCAAGAGACAATTTATTCCCAGATTTGCAATAAGTTCAAGACTATTCTTCATTTGCGCTGCATCTGCGGTAAACAGGTCGTAACGTCCTATAGCCCCGTCAGCGTATATGGTGTCTCCTGATATGAAGAGTTTGTGCGCTTCGTTCAAAAGGCCTATGCTGCCAATAGAGTGGCCTGGAATGTGTATCACCTTGAAAGATAGCCCACCGAGGTTCAACACTTCCCCTCCCTTGAGCTTTCTGTTGGGCTTTATATTGAAAAGGTCCTGGGGAATGGAAATCTGGGACCGAATCATGGATTCAAACATCTTGTTGCCCCAAATAACCCTGTCATCTCCACGTTCCATGTAATTGCCTTCTTCTTCATGGACCCAAACCTCCAGGCCGGGAATGGCCTCCATGATTTCCGGCAGACATCCTATGTGATCCATATGAGTGTGTGTCAGGATAACTCTCTTGATATATTCCGGTTTCACACCTACGCTCTCTATTTCAGACAGCTTGTATGAGCCCATGTCCATCAGTCCGCAATCCACCATGGTAAAGTCCATGGAATCCGGGAGACCAATCAGATAAACATGCGAATCCGGAAGAAACTTGTCTTTTCCCGCAATCCAGTAAACACCTTCGACTATTTTTTCTATCACTGAAACACCTCTATATTTGCACAAGAAATAGGTTCATAACGGTTATCTATACAAGCTATGCAAAAATCCATTCCACCTCACTCTTTGGAATCAGATTATGTTTAATTTGCTCAGTGTACTGGCTCAGGACAACCCATTCACCCCAGCCGTGAGCTACAATTTCGGGATTTTTTGAATCCTTCAGGGACAGTATCTCACCTCGTGCGTGAAAAAAGCGCGGCGCTGATGGAGCCCCCCGGATTCCGGCCGGCCGACCTATGTAGAGCAACTGCTCATCAGGCAGAATCGGACGTTTTATTAAAAAATCCAGTTTTACCGACAGTCCACCCAGCTTGTTCTCCATAAAACCGCCCCAGGCTGTGTTTTCGTCGAATATTGCTATTAGAACAAACGGATGAAGTTCATTTTTGTTGATGAGGAAAAATTTTGCCCTGTCAAAATCTTCGTCCTTGTTGCCCCACAACACCGTCACCATTTTCTGGCCATGGACTTCGTGGAATCTGAATGATCTCTCCAGACCCACCACATCTCTGGCATAACCGCAAACCAGACAATTTTTGTAGTATGGCAACCCCCTGAATTCTTCAGAAGGCATTGGCTCTACCGGGTGAGAGAAATTGTCGGCTGCCTTTGAGAAAATCGCTCTAAGATATGGTCTTCGGTCACCGAGCTTGGTAATTCTTATTACAGTCGCGTCAGGATCGCCATCAACCTCAGGCTCCACCTCAAGCACCGCCTTGTCTCCAATTGATATTCCTGATCCTGCAAACCTGAAACTGATCTTGACAGGATACCGGGCTCTATCGAGATTCCGCCACACATCCAGGCACAGCCCCATGGCGACTCCCCCGTGAGGGATGCCGATGTAGCCTTCATGATGGTTTTCGAAAGTGATTTCCGAACCTGGAGCGCCTTTGTGACCTTCCACCGGACGCATACGAACAAATGGATCGGTTCCTGACATGAATGAATTGGGATTCTTGAACAATACTGACATATTTACGGTCCAGTTACTTTCTAGTTTGACCCACCCCAAAAAAGCCCAGATTCGGAGGACATCTTTGCAGGTGGGTCAATTTTGTCAGCGATCAACAAAAAGTGACACGGCTTCACCACCTCCAAGACACAGTGAAGCCATCCCTGTTCTTACGTTTCTCGCTTTCATGGCGTAAATTAATGTGGTTAAAACCCTGGCCCCGCTGGCGCCGATCGGATGTCCAAGTGACACTGCGCCACCCATTACGTTGCATTTGGAAGCATCCAGGCCGAGTTCTCTCATGACACCCACAGTAGAGCCGGCGAAAGCCTCGTTTATCTCCATCAGATCGATCGAGTGATAGTCCACGCCTTCTTTTCCTGCCACTTTAGGAATTGAAATCATCGGGGCCATCAGAACATACTTCATGTCCATCCCTGCGCTACCTTGCGATCCAACCCGGGCAAGAATCTCCAACCCCTTGGATCTGGCAGCCTCTTCAGACATCAAAAGCACCGCAGACGCTCCATCCGATATTATTGAAGCGTTGCCCGCCGTACCGACCCCTTCTTTCTGAAAGGCGGGTCTCATTTTTGAAAGAGCCTCGTAGGATGTTTCCCTTGCGCATTCATCAGTGTCAAAGATTTTGGGATCACCTTTTTTCTGAGGAATGGCTACCGGTAGTATCTCGTCCTTGAAACCGCCGTTCTTGATCGAATTCACCGATCTTTCATAGCTCATGGCAGCGTAACGGTCTTGGTCTTCACGAGAAATGTTCCACTTCTCGCTTATGAGGTCATTACTAATACCCATATGGAAATCATTGACTATGTCCCACAAACCGTCGTGAACCATGTGGTCCTTGATAACGCCATTATTCATGCGATAGCCAAATCGGGCCTTATCAAGAAAATAAGGGGCCATTGACATGTTTTCCATTCCGCCCGCTACGACAACGTCGGCGTCTCCGAGTTGAATTGCCTGAGCCCCGAGCATGACAGCCTTTAGTCCTGAACCGCAGACTTTATTGATGGTGAAGCACTGTGTCTCAAAAGGGAGACCAGCTTTTAGCGAAGCCTGTCTTGCGGGGTTCTGCCCATAGCCACAGGGCAGGACCTGGCCCATTATGACTTCATCAACTTCCGATTTGTCCACTCCGGCACGCCTCACCGCCTCAGCTATTACCAAACCTCCAAGTTGAGTCGCGCCGATGCTACCCAGAGCTCCGTTAAAAGATCCCAAAGGTGTACGGTTTGCGCTTACTATTACGGCCTCACGCTTTTTGCCCATCCTATTTCCTTTCTCAAGGACCTTAATGGCTCTGAGGATTTAAAGCCTCAGAGCTGTATCAGACTAAACCGTCGGTAGCATCTGCCAATGACTTTTCCCCAATGTCAGATGTATTTCTCAATCAGTATTTCAGCAATTTGAACCGCATTGAGAGCGGCTCCCTTGAGAATGTTATCCGACACGACCCACATGTTGAGTCCGTTTTCCACCGATGTGTCTTCCCTGATTCGTCCGACCATCGTAAAATCTTCACCGGCTGCAAGCGCCGTTAGTGGATACTGGTTTTTGACAGGGTCATCCCAAAGCCGGATTCCGGGGGCTCTTGACAGAAGATCCCTGGCCTGAGCAGCCGTGAGCTTGCTTTCGGTCTCAACGTTTACTGACTCAGAGTGCCCAAAAAAGGTCGGCACCCTCACTGTCGTGGCAGACACCCTGATAGCCGGATCCAGGATTTTACCCGTTTCCCATACCATCTTCATCTCTTCCTTAGTGTAACCATTATCAAGGAACACGTCGATATGAGGCAAACATTCATAGGCTATCCTGTGGGGATACACATTTGTTTTCATCGTCCTGAAATTGCGCAAAGAACTCCACAAGCCCTCCAGCCCGTCATCTTTGGACCATTGGATGGCCTGGGCTATCTCACGGGACTGGTTGAGCATCTCCTCGATGGCGTCTTTCCCCGTTCCGGAGACGGACTGGTAGGTCGATACCACTATGCGTCTGATTTTTGCAGCGTCGTGTATCGGTTTCAAGGCCACCAGCATCTGTATCGTTGAGCAGTTAGGGTTGGCGATGATGTTCCTGACAGTATACTGGGCTATGGCCTCCGGATTGACCTCCGGCACGACCAACGGGACTTCGGGGTCCATTCTGAAATGCGCAGTATTGTCAACCACCACACATCCAGCCTGAGCCGCGCAAGGCGCAAATTTGGCGCTAATTGACCCACCCGCTGAAAACAGACCTATGTCCACTCCGGCAAAAGAGTTCTCTGTCAGCTCCTGAACAGGATGGTCCTCGCCCTTGAACTTCAACTTGCGTCCACTCGATCTCCCTGAAGCCAGAAGCGCTATTTCACGTACTGGAAACGACCTTTGTTCAAGAACTTTGATCATCATGTTGCCGACCGCTCCTGTTGCGCCGACAACTGCTACTTTGTATCCATCTTTTTTCATGACCCGACAAATCTCCTCTTTATTTAGATTCATGCATAAAACAGACGAAGTGATCCCGTATAAACCTTAATCTCCATTTCCGGTTGGCTCAGACCTCCACATGGCGCCCATACCATTCCTCTGCTGCTCAATCGGACCGTCTGGTCCAGCTACTACTACTTCTTGTCCTTGTGACCACCCTGGAGTGCTTCCTGCTCCACCGGCACCCTTTGCAAAGAAAAATCTCCGCTTGTGTTGTCTTTCCTGAACATCCAAATCTTGCCCGTTTCAGTGTCTATCATGAAAGTGTGCCCCTTCACATTCGGGCTCACAAATATCTGATGCCTGCCCGAGCCCGTAACACTTACTCCCGTTTCCACCGTTTTGGTTTGCGGCTGAGTCGCCTCTTTTCCTAGCGGCCACTGCCCGTAACAATCAACTGCGCTCACAAACAAAAACAACGACAACAATGCACTGGTTACAATTTTTTCCATCACAAGCGCCTCGAACGTATAGTAAAAGATATTTATATCAATATAAGCGCAATGCGTCAAAGAGGAATTGAATTTGATGAACCCAGGTAGAGATTCACAGGGGAATCTTACTTGACCTATCCAATATTTTTATGGTATTAAAGGACAGATATATCCTATTACTTGAACATTTGTGTTTTGTTTTTTGTGTGTATTCAAGAGCGTTTAGCTCTAATGGATTATAACGCAAATTTGGTATGGTGCAAGACCCTATGAAAAATTTAGCTATTTTTATCATCTTGTTCACAATAGGCTTAACCATTTGTTTTACTGTTGATTACGTGAACGCGGAACCGACTGCGCAGGAAATTCTCCAGAAGGTGGCCGATCATGGTTTCAAGGACAGTTTCAGGGCAGTGCTTAACATAAAGACGTCCAAAGGCAAGAAAACTGTTTCAGATCAGACTATCTGGGTTGTCGGCAGAGTTAAGGGCGAAAAGGCCGATTTTTTCTTTGATTTCGATGAGCCGGAAGAATCCCGGGGACTCAGGTTTCTGTTGCAGGTCAGGGATAAGCAGGATCCAAAGGCTTTCATGTTTTTACCTTCTACGGGGAAAACACTTCCTCTGGCAACAGAAGATCCCTCCACGGACATTGGCGGCACAGGCCTGAACATGGATGACCTGATGGGTTTTATTCCTAAGATCGGAGAAACCTTGAAGCTTCTCAAGGATGAGGCTGTAGACGGCCAGGATTGCTTCGTGGTTCAGATAACCAGACCGGACCAGAGAATCAGAAGTCTCTGGGTGAGGAAAAAAGACTATACGATAGTGAAATCCCAGGAATCTGACGCATCCGGGAAGGTCAAACGGACGTTCAAAGTCTCGGAGTTCTTCAAGACCTCCGAAGGGAAGGACTACCCACGAGAGGAAGAGATTACAGTGCCTGACAAGAACCTTCGTATTGTAGTCCGTCAGGAGAATGCGGTGTTCGGAATTGACATTCCGGATGAACTTATGGACCAGAAAGCTTTTGGTCAATTTAAGTGGAGAAATTAAACCACGCTTATCTGAATATTTTTATCTTACTAATTTAGTTTGTTTATTTGAGGAAGAGTGTTTTGTCGATAAAATATATCAAAACGGTTGGCATTGCGCTGAGCGCTGTTGCGCTTGGCGGATGTGGAGGTCAGTTGAGCCGGCTACAGAACAGCATGGATCTTATGACCTATCACATGGGGACGATGGCCGCTAATATGCCCCAGATAGGCCACCACGCCGGCAGGCTGGCCAACGCGACGGAGAGAATGGAAGGGAAAGCTGATCGCATGGTGACGGACTTCCAGAAAAAGGGAGCTACGGCAGAGAGGGCGGTCCAGAACTATACCCAGACATTCATAGACAACGACAAAGCCATAGCAAAAAACCTGCAAGGAATAAAGCAGGAAATATCGGAATTGAAGCAGGGGCAACATACGGCCGGAACCCGGGTGGAAGGTCCTGAGCAGGCAAAAATAAACGCGTCAATCAATGATAGAATCAGTCGTCTTGAAGCCCAAATAGCTGCGTTAAACTCAAAACTGAAATAACATGTCCTTTAGAAAAAGATCTTTTAAAAGACTCCGACCTAATGTATCTCCAGGTTAACCTCTTTGCCGCGCTCTCTCAACAGGGCGGCAATTTCCTGCACACTTCTACTTTTAAAACCCATTTCCTGAGGCAGGTTTGGGTTCAGATGAGCCGGGTTTATAGCCTGTCCCAGGAAAATATTGACACTATCGGCAAACAGGAATTCTCTTGCCAGAAGACTGGCGCCATCTCTCAGGCCGGTAAGAGAGTCCACATCGGTAGCTTTCTGCAATATTTCCAATGTTGCATTGACTGTATGAACACCTTCAGTGACAAGGTCTACACCCTCAAGTTTTCCGGTGGGCGGAATTTTGTTGGTCATTGTCGATAAATCGACAACAACGTCCTTTTCTAGAAATTTTGCCAATATCCCCGCAGTTGTGCCCCCACTAACGATCTTTCTTCCCGGTAATTTCATGAATCTGTCGACCACGGAGTTGTCATCGTCCCTTTTAACTGGAGGACCTATCATGAAAGAGGCAAAACGCTTGGGTCTAATTTTGAGAACCCCCACGGTCGTGTCATCACCGGGCTTACCCTCATAAAGCTGTTTTGCCTGGTCAACCAGAATCTGGGCCACTTTCTGTGCTGAAACGTCTTCGTATACCTGAGTTTCCAGGAATTTTGCTATTTTCTCCCAATCCCACCCTAAATTGAGCAAACCTCCGATTCCTGCATGAATTTCTCCATCACTGACCGTCACAAGCCAGTCCCCGGCTTCCGCATGAACATGCGCTTCCCTGATCTTGCGACTGCCAATCATCCTGTCCCGATACTTCAATTCGCTTATGTATCCTCTCTTGAGAAAAAAAGTTGGCGGATTGTCAAATTCCGCCAAATACACCCTACCATCCTCTTTGACCTTGAGCAATGTGAACGTGCTGTAAGCTATCTTTCTGACCTTGCACTCAGGCAGAGTATCCGTCAGAGTTTCGACCACCTCTTCAAGTGGCAGTCCTCGCTCCATGAGCCTTGTGGCGATGCGGGTCGTTAAGGTAGCAAGAATGTTGGCTTTTACACCACTTCCAAGGCCATCGGACAGGACCATTAATTTCCCGGCTCCTATGGGAGCTACCGAGAGAGAATCGCCACACAGGATCTCGCCGTGCTTGCAGATGTTGGCGCCCCCTGATTCTATGAATAGTGGCTGGCTCATCTGGCTGTTCCCCCTTCACCGGCCAACTTGATCAGTTCAAAAAGCGCAGCCTTCGTTTCAGCGGTAGTTTCTCCCAACAATCCTGCTATTTCCTGAGCCACCCTCATTTGCTGGTGAATCACCTGGTGAGCCTTGTTTATTGTTTCCGTCTTGAACACCTCAGCCTGCTGGTCTTTCATAAGTGTTTCCGTGACATCCAGCAACATTAGCACACGCAGATCTTCTTCGGGCAATTTGAAGTTATACAGTTTGGCTGTCCTGCCGACTTCAGGCAATTGAAGCCATTTGGAGCCGCCGGAGTCCTGGGCCCCTTCCAGGGGATCAACCCCGAAAAGTTCATTAAATGTCTTTCCCTGAACCTCTTCCTGGTCTTCGCGTCGCGCCAACTCCAGAAAGGACCTGTTGCTGTAGACCACCCTATGGGCGCTATCGGCCAGTGATATAGCCACCGGTAATCTCTGGAATATTGTTTCGGCTCTCTGTGACGCGTGTTGTCGACGCGTTTTAGCCAACATCTGCCGTGTCTGTAGGGCTGTATAGACCATCAAAAGGATCTGGTGCGGCCCAAAAGGCTTGGGAAGATAATCGTAGGCGCCTGCCTTCACGGTTTCAACAGCTTCTTCGGTATTCTTGAATGATGCAGTCAGTATGACCAGAATCTCGGGCTGTCGGATCTTGATCTCCTTGAGAAGCTGCATACCTCCCATGGAGGGCATGTCTATGTCCGTGATTATGACATCATAGAAGTCACGCTCCAATTCAGCCAACGCTTCCTCGACTGAGCCCGTCAGCTTTACTTCGAATCCTTCAGATTCAAGTATTCTCTGGCAGACATCCAGGACATTGTTGTCGATATCCAGCACGAGAATCCTGCTGGTCGCTCCGGTGGCGCCGTCTTCGTCATCGGGGAAAGTCATCAGCGGATCAGATATGTGAGCCATAATATGCGCCATTCCATCTGCCATTTTTTCCAGGGAAGCCAGTTTCTTTACCCTCTCGACCTGTTCTCTGGCCTGGTTTAACTGGCCGGTCTGTTCGGCGACTTTGGATGCCAACTGTTTTCCCCACTCCTCGAGTTTACCCCTGGACTCGGCAAGGTTCCTGATCATGAGATTGAAAGTGGCCGCCAGTTCCCCCACCTCGTCACGCGCTACCACCGGAACTTCATGAGTCAGGTCTCCCTCAGCTGCCCTCTTGGTCGCCAGGAGCATCTGTTCCAAGGGACGGTTGATCCAGTTGACCAGGACGTACGAAATTCCGCCCATAAGAATTACGCCGAACAGGGCTATTATCAGAAAAGCTCCCACCAGCCTGTCTATGACCGACAATATCGGACGCTCCATGGTAGAAACCTGAAGTGCGCCGACTATGGCTCCGGTGACGTCACGAATAGGTTCGGTAGCAGATATATAGTCCGTGTTAAAAAGCGTTTGATGTGAGACTTCCGTTTGTCCGTTATTGAGGATCAATCTCTGGAGGGACTTCTCGAGTTCGAATCCAAACACAGGCAGATGGTCAGGACCTCGCAAGGTTGAACTGATTGCTGAGGCCCCTTGATATATTGCTATAAAGCCGACATCCTTGCCCTCGTAGGCCTGTCCCCTGAAAAGCCTCTTGGCTATGCGATCAACCAGGACATTATTGTTATTTACAAGTATTCCCCCGTAAACAGCCCCTATGACCTTTGACTCGCTCATTATCGAGGTTTCATGCACGACAGGATAGGCCGATTCCAGAATCATGGCCGTTTTGACCCCAGACTGGACCAGGCGCTGATAGAGATTGGGATTGTCCTCGCACAACGCTTCGACCTGAATCACCCTGAAACCGGCGGCGGCTTTGCCCCCCAGAGCGCTGTTGACAACTGAATTGTTGAGTTTGCCCCCCTGGCATTCAATCTGGAAAGCTCTGGCCACAAATTTTGACGAGGTGTCCACGACAGACAGGAAATCAAGGTCATTTTCTATGTTCAGCATTGCCAGCCTGTTCCGAATTGATGACACGTCGTTGCCGATCATCAGTTCCGGAATTTTTTCAGATCCGGCAATCAGCCTCACTTTCAGTTCAAGGTTTTCCTGAAAATTGGACAATATATAACCTGCGGTAGCGAGGTCACCACTCAGGTTGTTTCTGGCCTCCTCCATGATGGTATGCCTTGCCAGGCGCATCCCAAGAATCACCGTCACAAGACCGACCAGGATGGCTACACCCAGAAAGCCGCCCAATACTTTTTTCTTGAGTGAGAAGTCCTGAGCCCAACTTGAAAAGTCTGCCCAACTCCTCCACGGCGCACGATTCCCCTTGCCTGGCTCCATAACGCGCTACCCCTATTTTTATCTTTTCTTGATGATTTCTTTCTCGAAGATTGCTTGGGCGTCTTCGACCGAACCCGCATGAAATAGCACATCATCTATGAGCAGATTAGCTCCGTCTGTGCAGTGATCCATGCAAAAGGTGCCTTTAAGTTCAACCTGCTTCTCGAGTCCAGACTTCTGAATTGCTTCTTTGAAGTAATTAATAATCTCGTGAGAGCCCTTTAAATGGCACGCGCTCCCAACGCACACGGTTATCACTCGCATGAAAGTTGTCTCCTTTCGTGGACAAACCGATATGTCTAAACGCTGAAGAACTTGGATTATTCGAGAAAATCAACAGGTTATCCCCTTAACCACTGTCAGGGGTGGTCCCAAAAGCTTACAAGGTTGCCTTGGATCATCCGTCTGAGTATCTCTCCGAGTTGTGCTGGCAAGAGTAATCCCTAGTAATTAAAAAAATTTCAGACCATCAATTTTGTAATAGCTTAGACGTCCAGCCAAAAGTAGTCAAGAACCAATTTCTCTTATGGTCACAGTAAATTGCCGGCTGATTTCAAACTTCGCTCTGGTATGAGGACATTTTCCGGGGTCTAATCAGGACACGTCCCCTCAACAGTTGATTGATCAATGGTTCCAGATAATAGATGGAGATCCATTCAATGACGGGCGGCGCTACTGCGTCACCAAATCCGTAGAGCGCCTTGGATTCATGAACCTTGATGTTGAAATCTGAGGCCCCCATCAGTCGTGCGCACTCACGAGCTGTCAGAAGCCTGACCCGAAAACCGCCCTTACCACCACGGAAGAGTATCTGTCTGGCGCTTCCGCCACGCGGGGTTCGAAGACACCCTGCCAGGCCGTCATTTCGAATCTCCGCCCTGGTCACTTCTTTCCTGACCCTTCGAAAGACTGTGCCATAGTTATACTGATCGTCATCAATCATCGTCTGGGCTTTCAGCCGGTGCTCCGGATTCATCTGCGCCAGCAGGTAGGCTGCTCGCTGAGCGCTCCACCAGAGCGGGCTATCGTCAGGAATGTCATCGACACAGTCTTTTAATGAGTTTTTCATCTCTGGCGGACACGGAAGCCTGCGGATCAGCCATTTGACACTACTGTTGCTGCGAATGAATTGAACCAGCTTTCTCGGTCTCGTTGAACTCATAGCCTCGTCTGGATCATGGCGGCATGATTCCCACGGCCATAAAGCCTGCAAAATCCCGATGATAAACAACCTCTTGCGACTTTGCGGGACAAAGTTGGCTGCATCAAGCTGAAAAGTGTCCACAAGATAGCCCAGTTCGTTCAATGCTTGCAAAGCGGCGGCAAAGTCTTTCCCGGAACCCGAGGTAAGAAATCCTGTCACGTTCTCTATCATTACAATCGGCGGACGCCTATCCGCCATCTCCGACAGGATGCGTATAAATTCCCAGAAAGTAGATGATTTTTCTCCTTTCAAACCTTTACGGGAACCGGCAAGCGAAGTGTCATTACATGGAAAAGAGGCCGTGGCAAGCGTAACATCAGGTATGTCAAAGCCACGAACATCTTTGACGTCTCTAAGATCGAATGCTTCGTCGTCATTACCGAAATGGTCGGAATACATCTGATGCTTGTTCAGATCGATGTCATTAGCGTAAATGACCCGCCAATTGCGTGATTCAAGTCCCACGCGAACCAGACCTATTCCGGCAAAGAATTCCGCCACCTTTTTTTCAGGAAGCGTCCATGCGGAAAAATCGTGGCCGGTTTTCGCTTCTGACGCTTCCTTGACCATAGAGACGCATCCAGCCAGGTCATTCTTGATTGAGGATTCCCATAAACGAATGACCTTCCAGCCCTCTGCGAGCAACCTTGCCGTGGAATCGACATCCCGACGCATGTTGCCCCTGATTTTTCTGAGCCAGTATTCGGAGTTTTCGGTTTTGCGGAATTGTTGCTCCAGACATGTGAGTCCACGTTTGGACCATTGTCCCCCGTGCCAGTAATCACCGTCAATGAAGACGGCCAGTTTGGGTCCGGGCAATATGAGATCGGGCTTGCCGGGAAGATCGTCCGTCCGGAGTCGGTAGAATATTCCAGCCTTTCTGAGAGCGTTCCTGAGATTTATTTCCGGGGTGGTGTTTCGGCTATGAACCTTTCGCATGATGGATGAAATGTCACGAGCCTCCCTCATTTCAACCGCCTCATCCGAAATTGCGTCGCAAGGGATCGACATGTCCTCACAAAAATGAACCGGCTTCACAAAGCCCTCAGAAACTCAGGCCGTAACATTCCCTGATCCTTGGCTTTGAGCACATGGTCTATCGCATTTATTATTTCCTCTTTGTCACGCGGTAATGTGGCCTTGACCGGTAAATAATTGGAAGCGTGGTTCGATCGAAAAACGCAGTCGCTAAAACTGGAGTCGGCAATCATGGTTCGCAATTCCTTAATAAGATCAAAAGGATCAGGAACCACGAAGTTTCCCGCTGTGTACTCATCATGCAGTGGGGTCCCGGGAACGGTTATGACACTCAAGGCGCCTACATAATCAGGGTCCATGTCGGTCAGGATTTTTGCCGTAGCCCTGGCGTGCCGCTGACCCAACTCAAGACCGCCTATGCCAAGCAACACAGTCACTGACAACATGATGCCGGAATCTTTAACCCTTCTGGCGGCCTCAACCAACTGATCGTATGTGGCCCCCTTGCATATCTTCACCAATAATTCAGGATCGCCTGTTTCCACACCAAGGTAGATGATTTTCAGATTGAGCGCTCGAAGCTCCCTAAGTTCATCGACCGACTTTCTCAGTATATCTTTGGCGTTGGCGTAAACCCCAACTCTCCTGACCGATGGAAGAATTTCCTTGACCGATTTGAGTACTTCAACAAGTCGTTTCTGGGGAATGCACAGGGCGTCTCCGTCCGCCAGAAAAACCCGCTCTACAGGCCCCATCTGCCGGCAGTCCTTTAAATCAGTCCTTATTTCCTCAAGCGATCTTATTTTAAACTGCTTGTCCTGGTAACTGCCGCAAAACGAACACTTGTTGTGGCTGCAACCGAGGGTCGCCTGTATTATCAGGCTGTCCGCCTCACTCGGTGGTCTGTAAACAGCGCCTATGTATCTCAATGTATGTCTCCTGGGGTGTCAATTTATCATTCTCATGATGTTAAACCTTTGCAGAACGGGATTCAATGCTAAAAAGTTACTGGATATAATTCAATTTATCTGCAAAAATGGGAATGTCCAGTTTTTCAATTGTCAGAACCGGCAAATTATGCCTTAATAAATTCTCAGCGACTCACATCCACGTCAATTTTCAACGGTGACGAGAATCATAACAAATTATTCCTAATTCCTTGCGCCAAACCAAGAGTTGACAAGGGACATGACTTTGCCCAGTTTTTCCGGTTGGTTGATTCCTCAGGCGCCTATCCTTCACGCATGCTGACTGGAGAATGCCACATATTCATAATCTGACATCAATACTGTCATAACAAGCTATCCAATCCTTAAAACTTGCCGTTAGAGGAGACAGGAAATGACAGAAAAAGGACTCGATTCCGGACAGGCAAAACATAAAATAGATTTTATTGTGAATTATAGATGGCTCCTCGTCGGAATCGTCGCCATGCTGACCACGTTTCTGGCGACCCTGATACCGACTGTTGCGGTCGATCCCACCCTGAAATCGGTCTTGGTCACTTCATCTCCATCATTCTTCGAATACCAGAAATTCAGGGAATTCTTCGATGATGACGAATATCTGGTGATCGCTATCAAACCGCTGACAAGCGTCAAGGACCCGGCGCTGTTACTCGCCGTTGATAGGCTCACCCGTGGGCTGACCGGGATTGATGGTGTTGTCGAAGTCTTTAGCCTCACCAACCTTCGCATTTATCAGAAACAGGGAGAAAACCTCTCGAATCAACTTGTTGTGGCAAATAAAGACGGCCAGCTTGTGTTTCCCGATGAAACGACTCTTGAAAAGGTTCGAAAGGCTATTCCACTGGTTGATCTTCTGATCTCCCAGGATCAAAAAACAATTGGGCTACTTTTTCGAATTGATGATGATCTCAAATTCGACCACAAGGCAAACTCGGAAATTCTGGGCAGGGTCAAAGACCTGATAAAGGCGCTGGGACCTGCCGGGGCGGATTGCAGGATGGTCGGCCAGGCTGAACTTCGTCAGGCCATTTTGAAATACACTCTTAAAACCGCCACAATATTTGGGGTGCTCTGCACTCTGATATGTGTGGTGGTAACCGGTTATGTGTTCCGAAACATAACGGTCACAATAGTGACAATGGCCATACTCGGCCTGTGTGTCCTCTGGGTGCTTGGAATCATGGCTGTCTTGCGGGTGCCTATAAATGCCACCACCAGTCTTTCCTTCGGTCTGATTCTGATCACCACCCTGGAAATGGTTATCCACATGGTCACCAGATACAACCAGTTCCGAGTGGACATTCCGGACAGGATTCAGGCAGTGAAACAAACCGTCCGTTTCCTGTCCAGACCATTTTTCATATGTTCGGCCACCACGGCGGTTGGTTTTGGATCATGCATGATCACTTCCATTCCGATGATTTTTCAACTCGGCCTGATCATGTCACTTGCCATAAGCATAGCGTTCTGTCTGGCCATGATCCTTATTCCAACACTGATCATCTCCATAAAATCAATGGATTTGAAAGGAATTGCTCTTGAAGATGAGGATCAGGTACCGACTTTCCTGAACTTTGTGATGAACTCCATCAGAAATCATCACCGTCTTTTCACCATTGTCGGTTTTGCAGTCATTTTGATAATGCTATCGGGTGTGCCATTAATCCGGTCTGACCCGCAGATACTCCATCAATTAGGGGAAGCCAGGACCGAGGTAAAAGACATAAGGTTCGTTGAAGCGAATCTCTCAAGCATCCATTCGTTACAATTGATGCTCGAGACTAAGGACAGCGCATTCAAGCGGGCGCCCATCTGGAAAAAAGTTCAGGAACTGGAATCCCGCCTGAAGGGGATACCTCAGGTTGTTTCTACTGACTCTCTTTTTTCTCTACTCGAGTATATCAGAGACATGGTTGTAAATGAGGACTCCGAATCGGGCGACTTCTTCACCAATCCAAAACTATTGCCTCAAATGTTATTCCTCACATCTTTCACACCTGAAGGCAAACGTCTTGTTCGCAAGCATGTTGATGATGGATTCGATCGTTTGAACATAACGGTCAGGATAATCAATGACCCTGACATACCGGTGATGGACACGGTTGAAAAGATCAGGAGCGCGGCGGAAACGGTGATGCAGGATGGCGCATCGATCACAGTAACCGGGGAGCTGGTGGTAGTGGCCGCCCAGGGAGAAGATCTGGTCAATTCTGAAATCCAGTCCATGTTCGTCGCAATAGGTGTCATAACAATACTGATGATGATTCAGATGGGTTCAGCGCTTTTCGGCCTGATAAGTCTCATTCCCAACATCCCGCCGGTGTCCACAGTGTTCGGTATCATGGGTTATATGAGAATACCCCTGGACGGGGTAACTGTTTTTGCCGCTACCGTGGCAATCGGTCTGGCTGTGGACAACACCATCCAGTTCGTGAACCAGCTAAAACGTGAAATAAAACACAATCCCGGCCGGGATGTGGAGTATTGCATGTTCAAAGCCTATAGTCTTGCTGCCAAACCTATGCTGTCATGGTCCATAGTTACCCTGCTCGGCTTCCTGGCCATGATTGCCACACCATTTCAGGCGGCAGTATCTTTCGGAGTCCTTGTGGCGTCGGCTGTATTCATGGGAATATTCGGCGATCTCATCTTTATGCAGTCGATGATACTGACCTTCCCAGGGATAAGGACAATAATCCAAAGAATCGTGGAGCGGGAGACCCAATCCGCATCCAGGCATTACACATCCGGAAAATGATGTCTGACTGCTTGTGACGCCGCATCCTGCGCCTGAATGCCGCAGATTACCTAAATCCAATAAGGGGGGATACCTTGAAAATGTAATGAAAGCGATTTAATCATCATGAAAGCAAGCGAACTATCCCGGCGAACGTCCACAACAATTCTCCTGCTCTTTTTCCTTGTTTCCATTCAACAGGCCGATGCGTTTGAAGCCCGGGTCACAGGGGTGATGGACGGCGATACCATAGAAGTGCTCAAGGACCGCAAACCTCTTAGAATAAGGCTTTACGGAATCGATGCCCCGGAGCGTGACCAGGATTTCGGTTCCAAAGCCAGAAAATTCACTTCTGAGAAGGTTTTCAAAAAGACCGTCGAAGTAATACCTGTGGAGACTGACCAATACGGCCGAACGGTAGCCAAGGTCTACATAGATGGGAAATACCTCAACCAAATGATTGTGGCCGAAGGATTAGCGTGGTGGTACAAGTCTTATGCAGAAAAAGATCGTGACCTGGAGCTGGCTGAAAAAGAAGCCAGGGATTCAAAACTAGGTTTGTGGTCACATCCGAATCCTGTGGCGCCTTGGAAATTCAGACGTCAGAAAGCATCCTCCCGCAATGTTCACTGATCGAAAAAGTTCGACAACTCCTAACGGAATCGCAATTCGACTTTAACAGGGAAATCCTCAGCAAAGTAACGGGCGGCTTCCGATATTCGGGAGTATTGGCCCGCGCTACGGACGACACCACGGACAATTAGTTCGGACCCTGATGTCAATACTTCAAGAGTAGGAACGTACAACTTGGTGTCGATCATAAGGCCCGCTCTGACCCTGGCAACGGCGGCGCGAAGCCTGACCAGATTTTGAGCCTCCTCGGTTTTGAGCCTGTCTCTGGCAAGCAGCGCTTCTGTTAGAACATTGACTATCCTGTCCGCAGGCATCATCGCGGTATTGAAAATGGCGTCATAAAACTGAGGGTTGTTTAAATCCTTGCCATATAGCGCCTGCACGAAGCCGGAGCGTTCCCGATCCTTCTTTTTTGCAATGTTTTCAGCAATCTTCCTGTTTACCGATTCCCACGCTGAAATACGCTCTACCCTCTCCTCCATTGGCGCTACGAATCGAACACGATAAGCGTGAGGAACTCCTTCAACCAGAAAACAGGATCCTCTACCGGCCAGGATGACGTTGTCATTTATGCAGTGACTGAGCATGACACTCTGAAGAAGCGCGCCGAATACCTTGAACGACCAGTCATGTTTTTCCCACGTTGTCGGAGCGCTTTCATCAAACTCTCTAGCCCATTTTTCCCATCTGGGACCTCTCTCTCCTATCTCCGCCATCAGGGAACGTTTGTCGACATAACTGTAATTTAGAGACCGGGCTATCTCGAGCCTGATTTCTCTGATTCCGCTTCCGTACTGCCTGGAAATAGTCAGTATGGCCATGACCCCTCACTCATTCAAAACTTGTGTCGGAAAAATGATTAAAAGCCACAGATTCGGCACTACCTCCCAATGTACTTCTAATCCCTAGGTTCTTACAACCATTTTGTCGTTAGGCCGTATGGGTGTCGGGCCTGTTTGCAGAACATTCACGCATACAGATCTTCCAGTATAGTGAACTTGTTCGAAAGAAAACAAATTGTTCGCCGTATTTTTCTGCTGCCTTTCCATTCGCTGCACGGATGAAAACAAATGTGGTCCAATATAGAAAAAAAACTTGATATATTGGTGGCAAAATATACACTATGCGGGACTCAACAATCAATCAGTTTGTTGAGCGCAATGTTTCTTTTTCCAAGAAATAACGGGCAGGATTCACAATTATGTTTTCACTATACTGAATCACTTTTGGCTTTTGGATACTGCTTACTCGGCTTGGGATCAGTGGATGTGTATTCGAATCATCAGTCCGGATAAGAGAGAGGCTATCTAGTTATGGATCTTGGAATGCTGGGGACGATTAACCTGGACTGGGAGTTCTTTTCCAGTCTTTTCAGCATAATTCTGATCAATGTGGTTCTGTCGGGAGATAATGCGGTTGTCATTGCGATGGCGGTCCGGTCCCTGCCGCGAGCGCAGAGACAGAGGGGTATCCTGTTGGGAGCCGCCGGGGCGGTAGTCCTCAGGATAATCATGACTTTTTTTGTCGCTCAGTTCCTTCAGACTCCTTACCTCAAACTCGTAGGTGGAGCGCTAATAATCTATCTGGCTGTGAAGCTGTTTGTGGATGTTAACCCTGAGGACGATGACGAACGTGAAGCCAACAGCGTCTGGCAAGCGCTAAAAATTATTGTTGTCGCCGACGTCACCATGTCCCTGGATAATATGCTTGGAGTGGGCGCCGCATCCAAAGGTAACCTGTTTCTACTGATTTTTGGTCTGACTACCAGCATTCCAATCATGATATTCACCAGCAACCTTCTCTCAATGCTCATGGACAAGTACCCCATAATTGTGACCATCGGCGCAGCGCTTCTTGGAAAGGTCGGAGCTGAGATGATGATAACAGATCCGGTATCCGCGCCGTTCCTGCCGCATTCCGATCTGTTTGAATACGCCGCCATGTTTGTGGGAGCTGTCGGAGTCATCATCGTGGGAAAACTCTGGTGTTGGACGAATCGGCGCAAGGCAGGAATAGAGACCTGAGGATCAGTGTCCTGGAGTATCGATGATTGACACCCGGTCCCGTTTTGCGAGTCGAGAGACTATGTTATTGAAGCCCCGGGGGCTGGAGAGGCTTTCTGGCTCCCTGTCCCACCCTACCCCATCGTGTAAATAACACCGGTTTCAATCCCAGAGACACACCAAAGCTACCCTTTCCATCATTTTCCCACATTTGGGACAAGGTCCGGGATCGCTCCATCTCTTCACGTTCGTACCCTTGCATTTCTTACATTTCAGGTCAAATCTGAAATCGGGCCTTAAGCCCTCTCCACCAGGAGCCAGAGCTTTTTGCGGATCGTTCGAAATGCAGATGTCGCGAAGCTCCAGGCAATCTTCACACACGATTGTAATGGTAACCGACGACATGCCGAAATCGTCGCCTCCGGATACCTCTATCTCGTACCCGCACGCCGGGCAGAAAAACTGGTATATGGCCCCCATTATTTTGGCCCCCCTAAAACAAAGCTGTTATCGAAGCTCCTATCACGAAGCTGTTTCTTAAATATGTGACGTCGGCTGAGATTCCACCGGCAGCGTTTTCCTGGTGAGTCACGCTTGTCCCTAGAATCTTGCCTGAAAATTCACTGTATTTCGCGAAGACGCCCCCTCCAATACCTCTCCATACAGGGGTGGATAACTGTGCAAACGCCTCGTAAAAATACCCCGAACTGATCTCCTGGGAAAATTTCACGAGACGGCCATTAATATGGTTGTACGTGAATTGCACCGATTCCTCGAATGAAATGACCCCGGGCAACCCGGGATACCCTGAGATGTATGCCTTTAAATCAAAAATCGACCCAATGTTGCGT
>CAYNZA010000044.1:0-22432 GCA_964401595.1 uncultured Desulfomonile sp. | reverse complement strand
TCCTGAACCAAGGGATGCCGAACTACGTCCTGATCAGAAAATAATATGAATGAAATGCCTTCAATATCTCTCAAAATGTCTTTGGCTTCAACCAGTCCGGATTTCATGCCATCCGGCAGATCTATCTGTGTTATGTCACCGGTGATAACAGCTTTAGATGAGTAGCCCAACCTGGTCAGAAACATTTTCATTTGCTCAGACGTTGTATTCTGGGCTTCATCCAGGATCACGAAAGAGTCATTCAGGGTGCGTCCCCTCATAAAACCAAGAGGCGCAACTTCTATGTCCCCTCTTTCGATCATTCTGGAGGCTTTGTCAAGATCAATCATGTCATGAAGAGCGTCATACAAAGGCCGCAGATACGGATTGACTTTCTCGTGCAGGTCTCCAGGCAGGAATCCGAGCCTCTCTCCGGCTTCCACAGCCGGTCTGGTGAGGATGATTCTACGCAACTGCTTTTTCGTAATTGCCGCCATGGCCATAGCCATTGCCAGATAGGTCTTGCCTGTTCCTGCGGGTCCGATTCCAAAAACAATGTCCTTTGACTGTATCGCCTGGACATAAGCTTTCTGAGTCCAAGTCTTCGGGGTAATCGGTTTTTTGCCGACCGATGTAAATACGGCTTCTCGCAACAGGTCCTTGAGTTTCGAGGAAGGGTCCTTTAGAAGGCTCCTGACACCCTGGTCTATGTCTGCAGGGTTGATGGGATAGGCTTCACGAGCCAGAGAGTACAATTGCTTCAGCAAATTCTCCGCTGTTTCATCCCTATTTGATTCGCCCCGGATACTTACCGAATTTCCTTTTATCGATATCTCGACGTCCAAACGCTTTTCAATCTGCTTGATGTTCTTGTTAAGATCACCAACCAACGCCTGAAATGCCCCGATATCATCAAAACTGATCCGACGCGGAATTCTGCTTTCTATACCTGAAACCCTGGATTCCAATCAGCCTCCGTAAGCCAGAGTCAATGATCTGCTTTCACTTTCTGGCTATAAAAACCGTCTTGATATATATAATAAATCAAAAGGCTAAAAATGTGAAATGCCAACTACGGATGCAATTCCGAATCAGGGGAAGAGTATTTCAATGAACGGCTCAAATAATGGGAAAGAACCAGGAAGATCTTTTGTTAGTATGCTGGAGTTGATCAGGCAATTGAGATCGGAAAACGGCTGCCCTTGGGACAGGAAACAAAATCTCCAGAGTTTTCACCCTTACGTGCTGGAAGAATATCATGAACTTGTTCACGCAATATCCGAGAATGATACTGAGGCGATGGTGGATGAAGCCGGAGATCTCATGTTTCTGGTCACCTTCATTTGTTACATGCTCGAAGAGGCTGCTGTCACATCAGTGACAAACATCCTGGAGGGCAGCATATCAAAAATGACATCACGACATCCCCACGTATTCGGGGACGTAGAAGTCAAGAATGCGCAGGAGGTCATTGATAACTGGGCAAAAATCAAGGCGTCCGAGAAATTGATACAGAATCGCAACTCGGTCCTTGATGGAATACCGCGATCGGCTCCGGCCCTGACCCGCGCGCAGAAAATGACATCGAGAGCGGCTAAGGTCGGCTTCGACTGGCCAGGAGTTGATGACGTCTTCGAAAAAGTCTATGAGGAACTGTCTGAACTAAAACTGTCCATAGAGAAAGCAGATCAGGACTCCATCAAATCAGAAGTGGGAGACGTTCTCTTTTCTGTGGTAAACTTGGCAAGACACCTGTCTGTTAATTGCGAATCAGCCTTGACTTCAGCCAGTCTTCGCTTTGAAAACCGCTTCCATTACATTGAAGATAAACTCAGACAATCCGGGACATCTTTGAATGAAGCGTCTCTGGAAGACATGGATAGCCTCTGGAATCAAGCAAAGTCAACCCTGGGTTGATCAAATACAATCTTTCGCATGACTCATTTCCCCAACTGCCGCCCTGTTGAGGGTCAAAATGACGAGACATCCGGAAAAACTTTTTGCCACCAAGGACCACCCACAGAAATGTCAGACTGCAATTTTTTTCGGATCTCAGTCCTGGCCCAAAGACGCCACTTTTGGCATAGTTAGGGTATGACGTCCGCCCTCTTTCTGCACGATCACCTCCAGACTCTCATCATTGAACCCAATTATTAATGACCCTTTGGCGCTGGCTCCCTGAATGGAAGCAATTTCCCTTATAATCTCAAGACCTCTCGCAATAAAACTGGCTGGAGCCTTTGGGAGAGAATAAGTCGTGTGACCAAAAACCGTAGGATTTGAATCCATATCCATATTTATGCGAACGCACTTGTTTTGGATAGCTTCGATCAGCACAAGAGCAACGTACTTGAGCGGAGCGTCATCGGAACCGGCAAAAGGCTCTTCTTTCCATCCGCATTGCTCCCATTCTGAAAGGGCTTGCCGGGCATTTTTCCCCACTTGGCAATCAATATTCCTTTGGAGCATCGAGCGCTCATTACTTGAATCCGGCATGCGGACCTCCTATGTGGGAAATAGCATGTCGCTCTTTCAGTGGCACGTGGCGCAGGACGAACTGGTGCATCCCGAGCAGCTTGATTTGCCGGAGCCGGAAGTTTTGAAGTCACCGGCTCCACTCTTGAAACTGCAGCACGACATCATGCGGTCCACCTTACCTCCGCAGGTAGGGCAAACAACCTCCTGCGACCCAAAAACAAGAGTTTCGAATTCCTTATCGCACTGATTGCAATGATATTCGTATATCGGCATCGACAATCCTCCAAGATCTTGTCTGCAATATAAAATAAGAAATGCGCTCATTTCTCACATTATGCAAGTGTTGCTTTGAAAGAGGTTTACCAGATTCCATGACTCATCGCATGGAAACTCCTTGTAGAAGGTGAGCCAGACTATAGGGGGAAGATTCAAGGGTGGGCTGCTTTATGTCCAGTCGTTGTGCATTTAGTGTACTGGTAAATAGTTTATCGTCTTGCCATCTACAAAAGTAAGCGTGCTGCCTCTTTTGGTTTCCACATAACGCGCCGGGCTAAATTTGTTTTTTGAGGCAATCCTGGTCTGCTCAACCGGATTATCGGGATCTACCCTTTTCCATTCCCTGGCGCCGTCCTCATACTGCATGGTGAACAAGCCGTTCGGCTCCACAGCCGTCACAAACGCAGTTCCCGTAGACGCTATTTTCCCACCACACGAGTTGTTCATTGCAGCGATCAAAAGCATGACGAAAATTAGCAAATTTTTTACTGCTATTCCCAAAGATCATCCGCCTAAAGTAAACTCAATGAGAAAATTTTAGCATGATCGAGGATTGTCTGTCAATGTAATCAAATAATTCAAGAATGTTAAACTAGAAATATAAATTAGATTATCACCATTTACCTGAAGTGGCTTTAACCCAGCTTTCAGCAAAAAGGGCCCAAACTATGTTGAAACCTATTACGAACAGTGGTGTGGATGGACCAAGTTCCAATCCGAAAAAGCCCTTGTTCCCCAAATAAGGAAAGACGACAAGTAGCTGAAAGGTGGCTGGGGCGAGAGCGAAGACCACAATTCTGACAGGTGGCATAGAACGAAAATATGGGAGGAGAAACAAGAATCCCCAAAGACCACCCCATACCAGTCTCTGATAAATCCATTGATAAATACCGGGAGGCGAGAGCATCACCTGCAGTTTGTAACCAGCGGCGACAGCCCATCCATAGTGTGAAAAGAGAACGACCGCAAGGCTGTTCATGATTGCGCCGAAAACTCCAGCCGCAAATGTGAACGAAAGGGCTCTCATGGTTTCTTTCATGGCCACGACCTCACTCTGGATCTGTAGTAAAAACTGGCTCCGGGAATGAAACAAACAAGACACCCCGTGTTTTAGATTTTCAGGGCAAAGAAGTCAAGAATGATCCGTTTTCAATGCCTTCAACAGGTATCCTTTCCCGTCATCTGAAATGTATTCCACCAACATCCCTGAAGATTCGAAAAGTTCTTTCATCTGATCATGGTTGGGAAGAAAGTCATGCATGACCGCAGGGTTAGTTTTTCTGTGGAGACTGTTTACTCCGGATGAATTCATGAAATGGCTCACGATAAATCTGCCGCCATCTCTCAAGGCTTGAACAAGAATTGATAGCGCCCGTTGTTTGTCATCGAAATGTGGAAATACGTTGTGGCACAACACTACGTCGAAAGTTGACCGTTCAGTGATCACTTCCTCAACGGCGCCCAGGACAAGAGTCACATTTGCAAGACCCTGAACACGAAGGCGGGCCTGATCCAGCATTTTTGAGCTAATGTCGGCGCCCACTACACAACCGGCGCTACCTATCATGTCTGCGATCAGTCTTGTCAGACGTCCGCTTCCACAACCCGCCTCGAAAACAATGTCGCCGTCAGAGAGATTTGCAGCCTTAAAAATTCGCCTTACCTTCTCAAGCTCTTCACCGCTGTATTCGTTGGACGACCACTCGGCAACAGCTTCGAAATCAAAGAAATCAGCCTTTAACCGGTTTATCATAAACTTCCTCACTTTGATGATTAACAAAAAACTCAGGACCGCCGCAGTCGGACGATCCTGATTAACCCTCATGTCAGTTTTACCACACAGAGTTAAAACTGAACCGTTAGAGCAACCTCGCCGCCCAGAACAGGGTCTATTTCCCTATCCGGATTGACTCCGAACGGGTAGCTTGGCGTTGAGGTATAGTTTGTGCGTGTTTGTCCGTTCCAGTCGGGTATACCCCTGTCAATGCATGCATGATTGAACCAGGCGCCTGGTTTCCAGTAAGCTAACGTTCCTCTTAGCCTGTAACGGTCCAGCACTTCCCAATCGAAGCCTCCGGTGATTTCCCAGCCCAGGTCTCTATCGGGCACATTCGGAGCGCCGTCATTGTTCTGATAAGCGACGTACGGCTCCCATTTTATGAAATGGGCTACATTGTTTGCCTGAGCATTGACCACCGGAGTCACTTTCGGATCCTTGGCCGGCCTTAAATAGCCCCAGCCATAACCATGGGTTGATCTCCGAGCCCATAGAAACGAACCGAAGAGATTCAGGTTTGCGGCCATAGAGTAATCCAGCCTTGTGGCCAGGACCTCCGCTGCGCTGAAATAGCCGTTTCGTCCCGTGTCAAAAGCGTTTACTCCAGAGCCATAAACATATCCCAGGAGGTATGAATAGGGTCTGAATACTGTGTAGGCGCCCTGCCCCGGGGCCTGTATGAAGGACTGATCATCGTAGACGTAACCACGCCTCCTGTCAGGCCCAGGTAAATAGGCGTACAGAAATGATACCTTGCCAGGACCCGACATTGCGCCCACTTCCAGCATCCGCCTCCATGAACCTACCCAGTAATCAACGCCCTTGCCGTTCAAACTGTTCGGCGCCATGGCGCCGGAGCTGATATCGGCCAGGCTTCGCGCCAGCCTGCTGTTTTCGTACCAGTAGGCCCATTCCGTGTTTAAAAAAAACCTCCCATCATTATACATAAAGTATATTGTGCCATGGTAGACATCGGTGTCATAGGCGTTGAAATTGCGAAAACCCTCAGGCCCGGACTGGGGAGAGTTCGGGCTCTGGAATGAGGTGTATGCTGCCGAACGGGCTTCCGGGCCGGCATGCCAGCCTTGCCACGCCAGGAAAACTCCCGTGTCTATCGGGCCGCTTCGATAAGTAGTGAAATATCTCACAGAATAATTCATTATCCCGCTCATATCGAACAGGTTATAGTAGGGACTAACCTGAGCCAGCCTGAAATTGGGGTTGTCGCCAACCTTTCTTGCGGATATCTGAGCGTTTGGAGGCTGAGGCCAAAACGGCCGGAACGCAAAACTGATCCTGAAAGGGCCATAAGGAGCCACCAGCGCCACCCCTTCCGTGGTGTTATTGACGGCTCCGTTGTACTGAAGCCCCAGACCGAAGGCCTCGGATCTCTTTCCCACCACCAACTGCCCGAGAGGCGTCTGCGCCATCACCCACCACTGAGTCCACTGACCATCAGATGTCGCTACATCAACCCCGGGCATGGTATTGGTGACATAGTCAGCCGCATAAGGATCACCATATTTTCCCAGTCGGTATTTTCCCCTGAACTGAATTGCCTTGTTGATCCTGAAATCAGGATACAGTTCAAGGGTCTGATAGTGCCTGCCGGCATTTGAACCAGAAACCAGGTCCTTTACCTGAAAACCGAACCAGCCATTGTAATTCCTGTAATCACCTTCAGGTATCAGTGTGCTGCCAGTTGAACGATCAACATTGTATTTTCCGAAAAAACCATTTGAACCCATCTGGGTATACTGCTCATAAACATAATTGAACTGACCATCCATTGAAAATTCCCAGGCATTCGTATCTACTGGTAATTTGAAACAGGCAAGAAACACCATTACAAATGAAACCAGAAATCGACGTTTGACGTTCATGACTCCTCCCCGTACAGTGTCAAAAAGATGAATAAACACGTTAAACGCAGAAAGGGCGCCCACCCACAGGACATTCGTAGAACAAAAACTTTTTTTGTAACATTTTATGTGACGTTTATAATATTAGTAGCACGCCATTAATGTCAAGCATTTTATGGCACTTTACTTTTTTTCGTGCTATTGGCATGAGCGTGAGAGGCTTCGAGCCAATACCATCAGTAGGCTTCATCAGCCGCAGATCTGTTTCGTTCACCGGAACAGTTTTGTAATAAATGCGTGATCTTGATATCTCAAAAAAGCTGACCAGGAATGCCATTGAGCGTAAAACTTAACTGTTTCCGGGTATCATTCAACCGGGAAGTCGAAGTAGGTGTTCGGGTATGGTTCATTCCTGAGAGTAAAATGCCACCACTCTTTTTCATAAGGCTGGAATCCGTGCTTTTCCATTATGGTTTTTAGCAGCAGTCTGCTGGCACGCTGATCGGGAGAAATGTCCGGAGTGTTTGTCCAGGATTTGGGGTCAAAGAAATCAAACGGAGAGCCCATATCGATTTCACGGCCAACATCTGATCGGTCGATCGAAACAATGGTAAGGTCTACAGTACTCCCCCTTGAATGACCTGATTTACTCGCAATATAACCTTCCCTGAACAGAACCCCCTTTTCAATGCCAGGATAATATTCGTCCTTCTTGCTTATGTCTTTGGGGTCCTTCGACCAGCGCACGAAATGATCCACGGCACGCTGGGGCCTATAAGAATCATATATTTTTACTCCCAAGCCGAAACCATGCAGTTCAGATTGAAGTCTCTTCAGGGCTTCCGCCGTTTCTTTGGTCACAATGCAGCGAGGTTGCACATATCCGTCAATGGGACAACCTATGAAATTGTTTTTTCCTGAATATCTAAGATCCACGAGTATACCCGGCTCTATATCTTCAAGGTAGACAAAGCCTTGAGGCAAAGCAAAAGAGTTGTCTGAAGCGGCAAAGAAAATGGCGCTCAGCCAGATAATCCCCATAAAGAACCTGAACTTTTTGTACTTACCTGTTTGGAAAGCTCCTTCATGATTGTTCATAACCATCCTCTCCAATAATCTTACTCTTTCTCAAGCATTTGCGGAATGCTCTCCCAGTTTTCGCTTTTAGTCAATTCACAATTTTGTAGAAAGGAGGTTAGTATTGATGGTATAAGATTCCATGATCATAGGTACGCCGGGCTTTGCCCTAAAACGGTCGGGCTTTGGCAGAGTTGACACCACACCGGTCATTCAGATATTGGCGTTCGGGTTCGGAATGCCACGAGACACATCTCACCAGTTCGGCGCATTGCCATCATGATGAAGCGCCCGCAGTTCGGGTTTGATTCTGAAGAATTTCAGACAGTCTCTTTTTTGAGAAATTATTCCAAAATCAGGATGTAAGCTTTATCTTGTAATTTTAATTTCCTGGTCAGGTTCTAGCGTCAAAAATCTGTCAATCATTTCATTCAGGCTGTAATAGTTCGAAACTTTTTTCGATTTGTCATTCATCGGGCTTTTTGGGTTGAATCTGTTTTTCAGGTTCGATAGCGGCCAAAGGCGCCGCTATTGAAACTTCAGGGATCAGTAGCCTTCTAATTCCTGGACATCGCTATCACATAAGCGCAAAGAAAGGGATTGTGACATGAATAGAACACATCCAAGAATTTTTCTGTTTTTGTCGGCATGTCTGCTTTGCCTGATCTGGAGCGTGAATGGTCTTTCCCAGGTCAAGAAAAAGCCTTCTCTGACTGACGGCGCCGGGTGCGCCGAGGCCAGGTCAAAATATGAGGAAGGCGTCAAATTGATGAACTACAGTGAACGCCGGGCAGCTTTCCAGAAGGCGGTTGACCTCTGCCCCAATTATGCTGAGGCCCATGGAAATCTGGCGGACACATTTGAAAACCTTGGTTTAATGGCCAAACAGGAGTTCAGGGGTGTTCGGGAGGGGAATCGTTTGCTGGATCTTGCAGTCAAGCACTATTCCAGGGCCCTTGAGATTAACCCTGACCTTGTGGCGGCCCGTGTGGGAATTGCGGATGTCTACATGGCCCAGGGTCGTTATCCATTGGCGGCAGAGAATTACAGAATGGCCATAAGGTCGAGGCCCGATTTTTTTGGTCTGGAAGGCCGACTCAGCGAGGCCGAGACTCGTGTACAAAGCGCAACTGCGGGCATCAAAAAGGCTGAACAAATTACACAGGCGACTCGTGAATCGAACATGGACAAGATGTACAAGACCATGGGATTTGAGAGTTACGTCATTAAAGATACGGACAGGCAGTCGTTTGACAATATACTTTTTGAGGGTTGGTCATCGGCCATACGGTCTGGCGAACCCATAACCCAACTTAATGAAATAGGAAAGGCTCTGTCTTCGAAGGATCTGGAGTCTTTCAGGTTTGTAATTGAAGGACATGCAAATGCGGTGGGTGAATCTGACAGGAACATGCAACTGTCCAACGACAGGGCGGCGGCAGTCAAGGATTATCTGGTCAGGAATTTCAGCATAGATCCAAATCGGCTTATCACACAGGGTTTTGGATTCACCAGACCGAAACATACCCCGAGCACGGACGCTCAAAATCGTCGAGTCGAGATTGTTTTCTTCCGCGAGGAGGGGCAAAAATGAAATCAGCTTTCAGATTGGGCACACGTTGCCCGTTATTTCCGGCTACTGCTTTGCGTTACCTGATATGTTTGTTCACGCTAGTTGCATTGACCTGCACGATGCCCGGTTCAGTTTTCTGTCAGCATGGGAATGTTACAAATTGTGACCTTTACGCCGTGATAGTGGGTATAGGGAAATACCAGGACTCGAAGCTGAATCAGCTTGAACTTTCTCCAAAGGACGCCCAGGACTTTTACTCATTCCTGAAGGAGCGTGAAAAGCTTTTCAAGAAATCCTACCTTCGGCTCTTTGTGAACGAGCAGGCCACACGCGCCAATGTCACCAAGGCCATCAGGGATGATTTGAAGCCCGCCGGGAAAGACGACATCGTGATCATCTTTCTTTCCGGTCATGGCGCTTCTGACCCGGTGAGGACTGATGAATTCTACTTTCTCACCTATGACTCCGATGTTGAAAATCTTTTTGGCTCAGCTCTCCAGATGAACACTTCCGGACTTTTTAAAGGCATTGATTCTGAAAGGCTGATACTACTCTCTGACGCCTGTCATTCCGGAGGATTCAACACCGCTCTGGATAAATCAGCCGCAAAGGCGGCAGACATTTTCTTTTCTGTTTTCCAGAACCTTCATGGTCGATTCGGATTCGCTTCGAGCCGACCCGACGAGAAATCCTGGGAAATCAAGAAGTATGACAACAGCATCTTCACCCATTATCTGCTGAAAGGATTGCGAGGCGGCGCTTATACCCAGGGCCCCGATGGTGTGATAACCGTCAAGGACCTTTATGAATTCGTGTATGACGGGACTCGAACGGCCACAAAAGGACTTCAGAATCCGCAGCTCTATTCGGCCAAAGGAAGAGCGGATCAAACCCCTGTCTTCAGGTCGCCGGTCTATGACAAGCCTCTGAACATAGAGGCGTTGTTTGTCTCCCAGTCCGACGATGGTGAGGTTAAACCCATCACAAACGGTTCCACTCTCAAGTCCGGACAGCGCATAGGGGTTGCATTCAAAGCGGATGCTGACTGCTTCGTTCACGTCCTGTGGTGGGATTCCAACGGCAATGTCGGTCGCCTGTTTCCGAATCCGAAATTGACCGAAGGCTCTGGAGAAATAAAAGCCGGTGTTACTCACTGGCTTCCCTACAAACAGGGCAAACACTGGTACGTACTTGACAAGAATGTGGGCGAAGAAACCATTTACATGGTAGCAAGTCGAGAGCGAAATCCTAAACTGGAACAGCTTTATTCCAGGTTGCAGTCCACAGGACTTGAACGGGAACTGAATCTCATGGGGATAGAGGAATTCACACTACCAGACAAGTCCAAACAGTTATCCGACTATGACAGGGAGCGACTTTTTCAGAAAATGGAGAATCAGATCAAGGTCGTTGGAGCGGACAAGGTGATAGGTCTACGATTCAAACACGTTGCTCCATGAATTATTTCTGTAATGTTTTTCCACTTATTCCGAAGTTAATAGGAAAGCCTGTAAATGGCCCATGAAAAAGCTGAGACTTTCAGGCATTCAATCCAAGGATTTTTCAACTGAGAGAGGGATGCAAGATGCAAAGAACAAACTTTTTGGCGACAGTCTGCATGGTCACCCTGGCAATGCTTGTTACATTTCAGACTGGACAGGCTAATGCCTATGGCCCTGATGAATTACTCAAACTCTCCAATCAGATTCAGAACGAAACGCCGGGGATTGACCTGAAACTGAAGACGGAAAAGCCTGAATACGCCATAGGAGAAGATGTGATAATTGAGTTTCAGGCGGATAAGGACTGTTACCTGGCGCTAATCGACATAGGAACCAGCGGCAAAAGCATCATACTGTTTCCGAACAAATGGCGACCTGACAACAGGATTGAAAAGGGTAAGACATATCGAATACCTCCTCTGGGTAGCGATTTTTCCTTCAGGGTCATGGCGCCGGCAGGCGTTGAACACATCAAGGCTCTTGCCAGTATTGAACCGGTGCTATCCAAGATAGGATCCCTGCAGGAGGAACTCAAACAACCCGTCGAAACAAAAACCCAGACGGGATCGTCTACCGGTCAGGTTTTTCTAAGCATGAAGGATCCTGGAGTAGTCCTGAAAGATATAGGACTGGTGTTTCAGAAGCTTGATCCCAGCAAATGGGCTACCAAACAGGTATCGTTCAAGATAGTTGAGGCTGCAGCGCCGACGGAGCCTCAACCCCCTGTAGCGGCTCCGCCGCCTCAGGCGCAGGCTGGATCGACCCCAGCGGCGACTGCTCAACCGGCCTCCGGAGAAGTCTATAAGCCCGCAAGCGGTCTCTACGAACTGCGATATGATCCTGCAAAATGGAAATTGGCGTCCTCCAGTTTCCCCGATGGTGACACTGCGGTGATTCATGTCCAGACTCAGCTTGAGTTGAATGCGATATCTCAAAAAGCGGCACGCACGACAATCGAGGCGTTAAGGAAGGAGTTCGTGGAAAGTCTGCAGGCGCAGGGCTCAGAGTCCACGATCAAAGAGGAAAAGGTGATTCGTATCAATGACCGGCCGGTAACGTCGCTCACGATTAGCGGCAAGACGGAGGGAGTGGGGTGGACCGTCAGGGCATTACTGTGGGCTGGAGAAGCAGGAACAATAAAGGTGATTGGTGGATATCCCGACGAGATACCGCAAACGGTACGCGATGACATGGAAACCCTGTTGAACGGATTCATGATTCCATAGCGACATTCTCAGCCGTGCAATCTGGAATCACCTCACCGGTAGGAGATTAGGGATGAAACGTTTATCCGTGATTTTCCTGTTGCTTGGAGCAATTGCTGTTTGTGCGCCCGGCGGTATGGGAGAGTGTTTCGGCCAGGTTTTTGGGAAGGCCAAGAACTGGAAGGATATCGGCCTGCTTCCCACCAACTTTGGGGCGCAGAACATAAAAATCACCCTATCGACCGACAAAGACACACTTAATCCGGGTGATGAACTCAAGCTGACTTTTTCTGCAGATCGGGAATGCTATCTCACATTGATGGACATGGGAACGTCGGGTCGTATACTGCGACTCTGGCCGAATGATTATTCCGGATCGGACAACAGGATTGAGGCCAACGTAGCGAGAAGATTTCCAGGTCCTGGCGACAATTTCAGGTATCGAATTGCGGGCCCCACCGGAACAGAACGCATTGTCGCCTACGCCACATCGGAAAAGGGCAAGATTCTGTCGGAGGAGGAATTTCAGGAACTCCAGAAAACCGGGTTCAAGGAATACCGTGGGACAGCCAAAGATCTTGCAATCCATTTTCAGCGTGGAACTGAAAACATCGGATCAAACATAAGCTGGGGAACAGCCCAGGTAAACATCTCGATCGGCTCAACCCCCGCTCCTGCGCCACCAGCCATTGTTGAACCCTCTAAAACGTACCTCCTGGCCATAGCTGGTCACGGTGTTTTTGATAACCGCCCGTATGACGATACCGTGTTGAGAATTGCCGATACATTCAAGACAAAAGCTGCCATAGATCCTGCCAACATGAGGGTGCTTCGGGACGAAAACGCCAGCTTCAACGGCGTTTCAGGCGCCGTAGACTGGCTGGTTTCGACGACACAGCCCGAAGATACTGTCATCATCTACTTTAGTGGACATGGAGGAAACAGCAAGGGAGAAGGCTTTTTGGTCCTGTATCCCGGAGAACAAAAAGGCGTTTCCTTCAAGGAGCATCTCAGGCGCAACATATTCGTGATGAAGGATAAGGTCGCAACGCTCCTGAAAAAGATTCCCGCCCGAAAAAAGATACTGATTGTTGACTCCTGTCACAGCAGGGCAATAGTAAAACATCACCTCCCGGAAAGCCCGGAATTCATATCAGACTACCTGCCGACTGCGGATTCGGAGGAAGACTGGTCACTCACGGACAAAAGTCCACCCCCGGATTACGGAAATGATCACGAAGCGCTGTTGGCGTCAGCCAGAAAACATGAATCATCATATTCGAGCCCAAAGCTCAATGGTGGTGTCTTTACCTATTATCTGATCGAGGCCATCAAACGGGGAAGCCCAAACCTTGAAGGCGCTTTCTCGACTGCGAAGGACAGCATCGCCGAGCACTACAGGAAGGGTGGCAAGAACGATCCGCCCATTCCATGTATTGTTGATCCCCACAGTATTACCAGGGAACTGAGATTCACCAGGTAGCCGGACTGGGTTTTGTTAGAGAAAAATCAGATCCGGACATTTGGCCGATAGTAAGTCGAACAGGAGAACATCATGTTAAAATTTCTGATAGCCGGCGCTCTGGCAGCAGGCATCGGAATGTTTGCCTGCAGTAATTGTTGTTTGTCGCAACCTCCCAAGGATTTTGAGCAACCTGGATTGGCAAACATTGAGTTTTCAATAGAACTTTACAGAAGGCTATGCGGCGCCGAGGGCAATGTTGCGCTTTCCCCGGTGGGCCTTTCGGGTTCACTCGCCATTGCCGTGCTTGGAGCACGGGGAGAAACACAAAGACAGATGACCGATGTTCTCAAGGTTCGGTCGGACACTTCAGGACTCAATACTCTATTCTCGGCATTTCGTAGCGGTATGGAGGGACTGACTCATAAAGGAATTCAAACGAATTTCGCAAGTTCATTGTGGACTCAGAAAGATTACGAAATCGAGACTTCTTTTGTCGACTCTGTCAAAACAGTTTTCAACGAGCCCGTCAATCCTCTGGACTTCAAGAACAAGCCATCAGAGTCAGTGGAGATTATTAACAACTGGGTGAACGGGAAGACTCAGGGGAAGATGCCGGCAATAATTACTCCCGAACAGATTACACCACAAATGAAGATGATGATCCTGAGCGCTTTATTTTTCAGGGGGAACTGGTCGCACAGGTTTGATGAAGGGCTTACCGCAACAGCGCCTTTTTACGCAAAACCTGACCTCACCCTTCAAATGAAGGCCATGAAAAATTCGGGTCAATACAAGTATGCCAGAAATGACCTGTGCCAGGCGGTGGAATTGCCCTACGAGGGCGCCAGGCTATCCATGATTGCATTAATACCCAATGATATTAACGGCATAAATGATCTGGATAACAAACTTTCTGCTGACATGTTCACAGGGTTAAGAAAGCAGATGTCGCCGACAGAGGTCAGCCTTGTTTTTCCCGGATTTGTTGTAGATCATTCTACGAATCTCTCTGAAATACTTGTAAAAATGGGTATGACCGATGCGTTCGAAGCTGACAGGGCAGACTTTTCCGGAATATCCAAATCCAGCAATGGAAACCTGTACATTTCCAACGCTTTTCAGAAGGTATGTCTTGAAGTTTCCGAGGAGGGAACCTCGGCGGCGGCGGTCAGTTCAGTGTCCATGTCCGATTCCGCCGGCTCTGGCCAGCCGTCCATTACCGAGGTTAAAGCGGACCGTCCTTTTGTTTATTTGATTCTGGATAACCTGACAGGGGCGGTTCTTTTCATTGGACGACTCTCAGACCCGACAATAAAAGAGGCTTTTGGCCCTAAAGACACAAAATTGCCCCGGGGTTTCAGGATCTTGAATGAAAAACGTCTGAGCAACAAGCGATCAGATTGATATCATGATCCCTCGAGATCAAAATTGCCCAGAAAACCAGGATTGAACAGGAGTCTGAAAATGTTCAGGATATTTCTCACCACTGTAATCTTGCTATGCGTTCCACATGCCTTCGCCCAGTCCCAGACGTGGGAGGATTTCCAGAGACAGAAGGCTGCGGAGGAAGAATCTGCTCCAATACCCAAGAGTGGTCCCAAGCTGGTCCCCAAGGATGTTGTCATAGAAAAACTCAAGACAGAGGGACAGGTGACTTATAGTAGCGACGCCCTGCTCTTTCATTTCGGGCAATCAACACTCAAGTCTGAATCCATGCCGAATCTGAAAAGTATGGCTGAAGCATTGAAAGAAGCCTCCACCCATCCTGAATTGTCCAAGATCCAGCGTTACTATGTTGACGGCCACACTTGCAGTATCGGAAGCGCCGAATTCAACTGTCGGCTGTCCTGGGCACGGGCAAACGCTGTAATAGACCATCTTGAGAAGTTGGGCGTTCCCCGGGACAAACTTGTCGCCAGAGGTTACGGCCTCGCCTACCCTGCTCATTCAAATGATTCCGAAGAGACTCGCATGCTCAACAGACGTGTTGTCCTCAAAAGCGATTCTGGGAAAACGGAAGCGGAGAAGAATCGAACCACATGCATCATGACCACTCCAAAGCCTGAAGACAAGCCGCAAAAAAAACAGTCTGAAAAGAGCGCATCCCCAAGCCTGGAGGAGGTGGCGGGTATAAAAAAACAATCCGGAGACAGGAAGACAAAGGAAGACATCTCGGGAAACTCTGAAAAGGAGAAAAGCTCACAGGGACTTCCCAGAGGTTTCAAGCGTGCCGAGTAGAAGACATTAAGGGCGCCACTTCCTGTTGGCGCAAGAACATTCAGGCTTTGTTATCCCACTATTTTTGGAGGACACTAAAATGACAATCGGATTACGAATTGTAATGACTCTTGCGGTTGTGACCTTTTTTGTGACTGCCACAACTCAGAGCAGCCACTCAGGACAGTTGGAAGACAAGTTAATCCAGGAGTTCAAATCCCTGTATGCGGGAACCGAGGAAGGCGCGGACGTAATTCTCAAAAGAATCAAGGGCCTTATAGATCAAAAAGCCGAACTGAACATCAGGAACCAGCAAGGTGACACCCTTCTGATCACCGCTACCCTGAAAAATGATCTCGAAACGGTAAGTCTTCTGATTTCTGCAGGCGCAGATGTTAATTTAAAGAGTTCAAAGGACGGACTCACACCACTGATGGTCGCTGTATATAACGGTAACCCTGAATTGGTGGACCTGCTGCTCGGCAAGAAGGCCGACGTGAACACGGCCACTCCTGATGGCCAGACAGCATTGCTTATGGCAGTAGAGCAGGAAGATCTGGAGATTGCCAGGAAGCTGGTCCAAAAAGGAGCAGATGTAAACTACAAAGATCCCAAAACAGGCATAAACGCAATGCTGCTTGCCACCAGTCTTGGAGACCTGGACATGGCAAAATTTTTGTTTTCCGCCAAGGCAAAGATCAATGAATCAGACCTGGAGGGCAACACTCCATTGATGATAGCATCAGCAAACGACGATGCCGAGATGTTGAGCTGGTTAATTGAGAATGGCGCAGAAGTCAATACAAAGATGGCGTCCAAAGGAGCAGCCACCGAATCCAACAAGACGGGACAGGATGACAAGCTGGTAGCAAAGGGCGTCGCTTCAACCCCGCAGAAGACAACGGCGGTCTCCCCTCTAATGATTGCAGTATATTCTGGAAACCCTGACACAGTGAGGCTTCTTGTCGAAAAAGGCGCAAAAATAAACGAGGCAGGTAAAGATGGCCTTACTCCGTTGATCATAGCGGCTCGTGATGGAAACTCCGAAGTAGTGAAAATGCTCATAGACAAAGGGGCTGATGTAAACGCGCAAACCGGCACGGGAGCCACTGCCCTCATGTATGCGTCATTTCTGGCGGGAAATCATGAGGTAGTGAAAATTCTCATCGACAGCAAGGCCGATGTGAGTATCAAATCCTCCAATGGAACGACAGCCTGGGCGCTTGCCGGAGTGGCGGGAGATGCGAACATAATTGAGATTCTCAAGAAAGCAGGAGCGGACAATACCCAGAAACAGGCGGGGACAAAAAAACAGAACTAATTCTCAAGGACCTGTTTTGAAGGACAATTGTTGTCAGGAAAAGATTTTTCAGACTGCCTGAGCCAAAAAATGTTGTCATGATTTTCCGGTCACCACGAATTTACCTTACAAGAGCATGTTGGGTTTAGTGATCTGGTGACATGGAGGTGACTGTGACATGAAGGGATTTGTTGATAACGACAGCCCCAGGGTAATGTTATTTTCCGCCATGATTCTGGGAATCATTTTTCTTTGGGAACCAGCATGGAGCGAATCAACATCGCAACTTAATACACAAAGGACAGATTCGGCGTCCTCCAATGTCTCGTCTGAGGTAGACGCCATGAGGAATCCGGGATTCGGCGGGGGAGGCAGAAGCTATAGCCCACCAGCCAATAGTATCAGCCCCCGGCCAATTTCCAGACCCTCATACCAGGCTCCCAGGGTTTCACGACCTGCCAGCCAGCCAAGATACACTAACCCCAGACCGGCAGGCCCCCCGGCTTCAAGCTATCGTCCGGCTTCGAGACAGCAGCCCACCACGGGGACACCGGCAGTCAGGTCGAACACTCCACAACCTGGAGTTTCGCGGGTATCTCCCGGGAAACCGGGCACATCACAGGGCGTCACTCCTGGAAGAACTCCAACAACACGACCGGGGACTCCATCCTCTGTTTCCGGAACACCTGGACGCTCTCCAGGCTCAAAACCTCCTGTTTCAATCGCGTCTCCTGTGAGACAACCGCCGACTGGAATCTCCTCAACAGGACGAAGACCACCGGTATCGCCAGGATCAACCGTCAGAAACCCTCCAACTTCAATCTCTCAACCGGGGGTGAGTGGACCGGGACGGAGACCGCCTACGAACATATCGTCTATTCCCAGGCCTCCTGGCTCTGCAACCCCTCCGGGAGTCATAACAGGGAGATCTCCTGGTGGAAGAACTCCTGGTAACAGACCTCCTGGACAGACTGGCTCAGGTTTTGTTCCCGTCACTGGCCGAACCCCAGGGGGGAGGACACCCGGAGGATTCGTTTCAGGATTACCACCCGGTATCGGAAGGACTCCTGGCCTCACTGCCGTTGGGCCTGGAAGGAGACCTCCGGGAACAGTTGCTGTCGGTCCCGGCAGGCGGCCTCCCGGAGGATTTGGACCCGGCTTTATACCCATCGGCGGCCGTGGTCCGGGCGGAAGGGGGCCCGGAGTTATCGCTATCGGTCCTGGTGGGCCAGGCAGAAGGCCCCCGGGAGGATTTGGCCCCGGATTCATTCCTATAGGAGGCAGAGGCCCTGGTGGCATTATCATTGGAGGCCGCGGCCCCGGCTGGGGACCATGGGTTGCTCCTCCAGGCGGGCGAGGACCGGGTATAATACCGGTCGGCGCCAGAGGACCGTGGCGCGGACCTTGGGCTGGCCCTCCCGGAGGCCGTGGTCCACGGGGAGGCCCGCCAGGATGGCGTGGCCCATGGCCCGGGCCCTGGCCAGGTCGTATCGGCTGGAGAGACCCATGGAGAAGACCGTGGCCCTGGATTTTTCCACCCAGGCCGTGGCCGGGATTCATTGGAGGCGGATTTATCCCAATTCCTATCCCAATTTCCCAGCCGGTTGAAATAATCACCGAAACCGAGCCGATTACAGTAGTCACTGAAACAACGACTCCAACGCCGGTTCGTCCTGTTGATCCCTGCTCCTGGATCAAACGCGAGCATTCAGCGTCGGACCCCAGCTACCTCAATCAGAGAGGTTTGACTGAATATGACAGCGCTAATTACACCAGGGCTGCGTGTTGGTTCGAACTGGCCCTGAAACGGCTGGAGGAAACAGGAAGAACCGAGGAGCCGTTGACTGTCGAAGTATTGGAAAATCTGGCAAAAACTTATGAAGCCCTGGGGAAGCGGGAAGATGCGGCCAGTGTCCGTTACAGGGCCACTGTCCTCAGAGAGCGGTTAAAAATGTAACACCTGATCCTTTAATAGAGGCTGCTCAATGATATATTACATCATTGAGCAGCACGAAAACCTTTTGAACCCTTATTTCACGGGTTAGACTCGCAAAAAGCAGCCCTCCCATCAAAAATAGCCCAAAAAATATTTTAATCCAAGCCCGGAAATAACCAGCGCCAGGATCGGCTTTATCCACGCGCTGGGAACATACTTCTGGGCCGCGGCCCCAAAATACATACCTACAAATCCGCCAATTCCAAAAAGAAATCCAAGTAGCCAATCAGGACGAACGGCCTGGTCAGCCTGTGCCACCAGCGGGCCGATAAACTCGTAAAAAATCACCCCTCCGATGGATGTGGCGCAGGTTCCCATCAGAGTAGCGCCAGCTATTGTGTGAATCGGCAATCCGAAGAATGACACTATGAAAGGGGCTATTATCGCCCCTCCGCCTATTCCGTACACACCTCCTATCAGCCCTACAACGAGAGACAAAGTGAAAAGGCCTGTAGTGTGAAAACTGAATCTTTCTCCAAAAAATTCGTACTCAGTTCGGGTCAGTGTCCAGCTCAGCGTCTTTATGGCCGGTAGGCCATCCGATTCCCTTTTGACGGCGTTTGAAGCCGCCTGTTGACGCATCTTGCTCTCTGCTACCTTGTCCGATGAGGCCTTTCCCGAAGACAATACCGTCTGGTAAAGCATTCGGCCACCGATGTACACCAACACACATCCCACAAACAGTTTGAATTCTCTGGGGTTCGGCAAATACCACAGACGAATGAACAACCCTAAAAACAGCCCCGGCAGTGTGCCCACTACGATGTTCCATGCCAGCGGCCAGTTCATGCGCCCTTCCTTGAAATACTTGTAAACAGCGCTAGGTATACCGACTATGTTGAAAACCAGATTGGTCGGCGTAACGGCGGGAGAAGTAAATCCCAATACGCTCATTTGAAAAGGCAGTATCAGGAAAGCTCCGGATATGCCGCCCATCGAAGTGAAAAAAGAAATGGCCATTCCCACCAAAGGCGGGATCCAGATCGCCGTCTCCACATTTGAAACAGGGAACAACATCTGAGGCTCCTGATTGTTGAAAATGGTTTGAGGTTACTTTACCTGCGAAAACCCGCTTTTCACTGTATGAAACTGAACAATTGCGCCGGTGAACTTGACACACGTTTTTGTTTTTAAACGTGTTAGTAGTATAAGAGTCCGCATGGGAAGATGTCAATAACTTTCTGGACATCTCTTCATTCTGACGGGCGAGAAATTATATCTGTCTGAGGAGTGGAAATATCCGTCTGCATTTGCCGTCATTTTAAATTTCCTGTAGGATGGAAACTGTAATCCACCATTCTTAACGTGACTCAGGATGTTGAAAAGTGATTAATCCGTCCCGAATTTTCTCTGACCTCGTGGAAAACAGATGCCTCGAGCCTCATGATCTTTCGAAGCTTGAAGATGCCTTTCGATCATGGTCCGATGAATCATCCAGGAACGATGTTCGTATATCCCGGAAAAGAATCCTGTTGATCTTCCTGTTGATACGTTACACAGGGGCAAGATTGAACGAAACGTTGAGTCTGGATTTGTTTCGCGACATAGACACTACTGCAGGCACGGTATGTTTCGGGCATGGGACGGAAACGGGAAACCGTTTGGTTCCAATTTCTTCAAAACTCGTCCAGGACATTGAAACAATTGCTAAAATGATTGCCACGAGCCCTCAGGAGTCATGTTCACTCAAAATTGACGAGGGCCACATACGTCGGAAGTTTTATGAGCGTGCGGCATCCTGCGGCTTTCCACAGGAACTTGGCGCCCCTCAGGCCATACGCAGAGCCCGTGCGGTGGAATTGATGAAAAACAATGTCCCTTTGCCGGTTGTCCAGCGAATCCTTGGTCATTCAACCCCGAACCTCACAGCATCTCTTGTTTCATTCTCCGAAGATGAAATTCGTGCGGCCTCAAAACATTTTCTGGAAAAGGAAAGCGCCAGAAAAACAAGCGCCCGGAATACTTTCTTCGGGAAAATAGCCAGAATAGTTTCCGGGGATGTGCAATCGCTGGTTGAATTGTTCACCCTTGACGCCGACACGGTAACATCTGTCATTACCAACAACAGTTTATCCAGGCTGGGTTTAAAAGCCGGATCCCTGGTGACGGCAGAAGTAAAGGCTCCATGGGTGGTTGTCTACAAGAACCGGGACGATTCACGAGGGGCCATGGAAAATGAATTCAGAGGCAGGATTTCGAGAATTGTTCACGGACGGATTGTTTGCGAGTTATCGGTAGAGGTTCATGAGGGTGTCGAAATTTGCTCACTAATGACGGCTGAAAGCCTTACTAAATGCTCTTTCAAGGAGATGGATCAAGTATGGGTTGGGTTCAACTCCTTTTCAGTGATACTTCATGTAGATTAATGTCCCTCACAATAAGTGGAGACAAAAACACGATTCTCATTTTTTAAGGTCAAGTAATGGATTTTCAACTGACAGCTTTGGAACGGGAGGCCTTGAGCCTGAGTGTCTGGGTATCATTGTGGGCGGTATTTGCTAGCCTCCCGTTCGGCATTCTTTTCGCCTGGGTCTTGTCACGAAAATCATTTCCGGCAAAGACACTTCTGGATGGATTACTTCATTTGCCCCTGGTTCTTCCTCCGGTAGTCACGGGATACTTGCTTTTGGTTACATTTGGGAGAAGAGGCCTGGTGGGCGCCTGGCTCTATGAAAATCTTGGAATTACTTTTGCGTTCAACTGGAAAGGGGCCGCACTGGCTTCCGCCGTGGTTGCCTTCCCCCTGATGGTCAGGGCCATCCGTTTGTCGATAGACTCAGTCGATAGAGACCTTGAGTGGGCGGCCAGGACGCTGGGCGCCAGACCACTCAGGGTATTCTTCACTATCACATTGCCTTTGACTGCGCCCGGAATTCTGACTGGGATGATCCTGTCATTTGCGAGGAGCCTGAGCGAATTTGGCGCAACCATAACCTTCGTATCCAACATACCGGGAGAAACAAGGACTTTGCCACTGGCTCTCTACACCTTGACTCAGGTTCCAGGCGGAGAACAGGGAGCCATGAGGCTGTGCGTGATATCCATTGTCCTGGCCATGCTGGCGCTCATTCTGTCCAATTTTCTGGCAACGAGAGCGCAGTCGGCAATCAGAGGTTAGGAATGCTTTTTGTGAAGATCACAAAAACCTTGGGCGTCCTGAATCTGGACATGACTTTTGAAACGGACAAGGCTCGGGTCATAGCCCTCTACGGGCCTTCCGGAGCCGGTAAAACTTCCGTCATTTCCATGATAGCAGGAATAATGAAACCGGACACAGGCAGAATCAGGCTCAATGGAACAACCTTCTTTGATTCCGATAGCGGCGTTGATCTTGGGCCCGAGAACCGCAGGGTCGGCTACGTTTTTCAGGACGGCAAGCTTTTCCCGCACATGACTGTGAAGGCCAACCTGGAATATGGAATGAAACTGGTTCGAAAACCGGAGCGTAACATCAGTTTTCACGAGGTGGTCGATCTGCTCGGAATACAGGGGCTACTTTCAAGGCGACCTGGCAAACTCTCGGGAGGAGAGAAACAGAGAGTCGCCATTGGCAGAGCCCTGTTGGCGAGTCCCGGGCTTCTTCTCATGGATGAGCCACTGGCTTCCCTCGATTCAGACAGAAAGGACGAGGTTCTGCCATTCATCAAAAGACTTAAGGATTGCTATAACATGCCAATAATCTACGTCTCTCACCAGGCTGAGGAGATAGCCACCATAGCAGACGT
>CAYNZA010000043.1:0-22652 GCA_964401595.1 uncultured Desulfomonile sp. | reverse complement strand
GAGAATCCGGAGATAGAGGCCAATGTAAGGACGGCCCCGGGAATAATAACCCAGCGAGGCTGTTGTTACGCCGGATGTAAAGGCGTTGTCATCGGACCCATAGGAGACATGGTTCATATAGTCCATGGCCCCATAGGATGCTCCTTTTACGCATGGAACACACGCAGGAACATGTTCAAACCACGCGAAGACGGGGCCAATTACCTGAACTACTGCTTTTCAACCGATATGCAGGATTCGGACGTCATTTTCGGTGGAGAAAAGAAGCTGCGACAGGCCATTCAGGAAGCCTGCGACATATTTAAACCGAAGGCCATCAGTGTGCATGCGACCTGCCCTGTCGGGCTCATAGGGGACGACATACAGGCCGTGGCCAGGGAAATGACCGAAAAGACCGGAACTCTGGTAATGGCCTTCAATTGCGAGGGATACAAGGGGGTGAGCCAATCCGGCGGGCACCACATAGCAAACAACAAACTGTTCGAGCATGTTGTGGGTAAAGACGATTCAAATCCTGTCGAGGAGAAATTTGTCATCAATGTTCTAGGCGAATACAACATCGGTGGTGACGCCTGGGAAATAGAAAGGGTCTTTGCCAAATGCGGAATAAAGATAATTTCCACGTTCAGCGGTGACGCATCCATCGATGAGATGAAGCGAGCCCACCAGGCTAACCTCAACCTCGTGATGTGCCACAGATCCATCAACTACATGGCCGAAATGATGGAAACCGCATTCGGCATACCATGGATAAAGGTCAACTTTATCGGCATCAACGGCATGGCAAAGAGTTTGCGAAAGGTCGCAAAGTATTTCGATGACCCTCAACTGACACAAAAGGTTGAAGATGTCATAACTGAAGAAGAAGCGGAAGCTCGCAGAATCGTTTCCATGCACAGAGAGCGACTTCAGGGAAAGACCGCCATGCTTTTCGTCGGTGGCTCCAGGGCGCACCATTACCAGGAACTCTTCAAGGATCTGGGCATGGAAACAACAGTGGCCGGATTCGAGTTTGCCCACAGGGACGATTATGAAGGCCGACACGTTCTCTCCACACTGAAACCGGACGCAGACAGCCGGAACATAGAGGAAATAAAGGTGGAACCGGATGAGAAACGATACAGCCCCCGAATATCCAGTCAGGAAATGGAGGACATGCAGGCCGATAATTTCCTGAGCTCTTACGAGGGAATGATACCAGATATGAATCAGGGAACCATGATCATTGATGACATCAGTCATGTGGAACTGGAGGAGCTTATTATAAGGTTCAAGCCTGACATCGTATGCTCTGGAATCAAGGACAAGTATATCATCGAAAAATTCGGCGTCCCTTCCAAGCAGCTTCACAACTATGACTACAGCGGTCCCTACGCAGGGTTCAGGGGAGCAGTCAATTTTGCCAGGGACATCGACATGATGATCAACAACCCGGCCTGGAAACTGGTTCATGCCCCCTGGGATGTGGAACCGACCCTGAGGGCTCAGACAGTAGCCTAACAATGCACAATCACATGACCATGTCCCTGAAGCAGCCTTTAAAAACTGCAAGGGAATAACTGTTCCCTTCTCCGGAGCATCCCGGGACATTTTTAAATAGAGGTTCAAGCCATGCTGGATATGACACCAAAGGACATCACTCAACGATCTGCGTTGACAATAAACCCGGCTAAAACATGTCAACCTATCGGCGCCATGTATGCCTCACTGGGAATTCACAACTGTTTGCCGCACAGTCATGGCAGCCAGGGTTGCTGTTCCTATCACAGAAGCCATTTGACGAGACATTACAAGGAACCGGTAGTGGCCTCGACCAGTTCATTCACCGAAGGCGCCGCCGTTTTTGGCGGAGGACCGAACCTCAGGCAGTCACTCAAGACCATTTTCCAGGTCTATAAGCCCGATGTCGTGGCGGTTCACACGACGTGCCTGTCGGAAACAATCGGGGACGATATACCATCAATAGTTCGCAAAGCTCAGGAGGACGGCATTGTTCCCGAAGGAAAATTCGTCATTCACGCAAACACTCCCAGTTATGTCGGATCTAACGTCACAGGATATTCCAACATGGTGAAAGCCATGGTGGATTACCTTTCCAGCAGGGACTTCAGCGCCACAAATGACATTAACGTCATTCCTGGTTATGTCGATCCCGCCGACATGCGAGAGGTCAAACGCATGATGACGGAGCTTGGCCTCTCGGGTATCGTCTTCCCGGACACCTCAGATGTGCTGGACACCCCGATGAGCGGCTCATACGAGATGTTCCCCAAAGGAGGCGTCACAACGGAACAGCTGATGAGGGCCGGGTCCAGTTCCGTCACCATGGCCCTCGGGGCTTTCGCATCTGAGGCGGCCGCTGCGGCCCTGGAAAGCAAGTGTGGCGTGCCATTCACAGTCATGGACCTGCCGGTGGGAATAAAGGCGACCGACACCTTCGTGAAATCGGCGCTTGAGTTGAGCGGACAGAGCAGGCCGTCGGCATCCATGATTGACGAGCGTGGACGGGCGATTGACATAATGACTGACATGCAACACTACCTTTATGGCAAGAAAGTGGCTCTTTATGGCGATCCGGACCAGGTCATAGCCATGACCGACTTTCTCGTGAGCGCCGGAATGCGTCCAGTCTATGTTGTCACAGGGACACCGGGGAAGCGTTTTGAAGAGAGGGTCAAGAGATTACTGGGGACGGAATCCTCTAATTGCGTCGTCAAAGCCTCAGCGGACCTGTTTTACCTGCACCAGTTGATCAAGAACGCCCCGGTGGACCTACTCATCGGCAACACTTACGGCAAGTATATCGCCAGAGCGGAAGACATTCCTTTTGTCAGATATGGCTTCCCCATCCTGGATCGTGTTGGCCACGGATTCTTTCCGACCTTTGGTTACAGGGGCGCCATTTACCTGTTGACCAATATCGTCAACACATTGCTCGACAGGCAGGACCGGGATTCACCGGAAGAGCGATTCGAACTGGTGATGTAAGGATCAACAAGCCGAATCACCCCTATATGTGGTGATTTTGACCAAAGAAAATGAGACTACCAATGAACGCTGACATCCTATCAGAGAGAGAAAAACAGATCCACCGCAAAGGTAACGAGCCGTTCAGCATTGACTGCGACATGCCAAGCCTCGCAGGGGCTGTGAGTCAGAGAGCCTGCGTCTTCTGCGGTTCGAGAGTGGTGCTGTATCCGATAGCGGACGCATTGCACCTTGTGCATGGCCCTATTGGTTGCGCAGCCTATACGTGGGACATTCGGGGCGCCCTTTCCTCTGGTCCGGAACTTCATCGTCTGAGTTTCTCTACCGACCTTCAGGAAAAGGACGTCATATTCGGAGGAGAAAAGAAGCTATATCAGGCGCTTGTTGAACTCATTGACCGCCATTCTCCGAAAGCGGCCTTCGTCTATTCAACCTGTATAGTCGGAATAATAGGTGACGATCTCAGGGCTGTATGTAAAAAAGTGTCGTCAGAGGCGGGTATTCCGGTGATACCCGTCCAGTCCGAGGGCTTCAAAGGCAACAAGCGGGCAGGATATAACGCCGCATGCAGGGCCATATTCGAACTAGTGGGCACAGGCGCCACGCATGACATATCTCCAGTCAGCGTCAACATCCTCGGTGACTTCAATCTGGCAGGCGAAATCTGGATCATCCGGGAATACTTCGAGCGCATGGGCGTTCAGGTCGTGGCGAACATAACCGGAGACGGCCGGGTAGATGATTTAAGACGGAGTCACGGCGCCGCCCTCAATATTGTACAGTGTTCCGGCTCCACAATGGATCTGGCCATAATGATGGAAAAAGAATACGGGATCCCATTTTTAAGAGTTTCATATTTCGGTGTCGAGGATATGGCCGATTCACTTTACAAAGTTGCCGGTTTCTTCAAGGACATTGACCCTGAAATAGTGGATCGCGCGAAAATTCTGGTCAGAGATGAACTCAGAGAACTCTATCCTCAACTCGAGAGATACCGAAAAGACCTCAACGGCAAGAAAGCCGCCATCTACGTTGGAGGAGCTTTCAAGGCTTTTTCTCTGGTGAAAGCCTTTCGGCTGATCGGTATGGATGTGGCGCTGGTTGGATCTCAGACGGGCGCCGAGGAGGATTACAGGGAACTGTACGAGATTACCGATCCCGGGACCATCATCGTTGATGACTCAAATCCACTGGAGCTTTCCAGTTTTCTCCAGGAAAAAGACGTGGACATTTTCGTCGGCGGAGTGAAAGAGCGTCCCATCGCATATAAGCTGGGTGTCGGTTTTTGCGACCATAACCATGAGCGTAAAGAGGCGTTGGAAGGCTTCGTAGGGATGCTCAATTTCGCCAGGGAAGTTCATTCAACGGTCATGAGTCCGGTATGGCGATTTTCGCCGAGACGTGTATCACAACTAGCGCATAACGAACGCTCATTGAAGGTTGTCTGAGGGAAGCGTCATGAAACACCAGGCCGAAAACTACGTGTCAACGACCAATTCATGCAAACTATGCAGCCCCCTGGGCGCCTGTCTGGCTTTCCGTGGAATAGAGGGAAGCGTTCCCTTCCTCCACGGATCCCAGGGATGCGCCACATACATGAGGCGCTATATCATTAGCCATTTTCGTGAACCGATGGACATAGCCTCATCTTCACTCGGGGAGAAGAGCGCAATATACGGTGGAGGCCCGAACCTTAAACTAGGCCTGAAAAACATCATGTCCAAATACAATCCACAAATGGTCGGAATAGCCACCACCTGTCTGACAGAAACCATCGGGGACGACACCCCCAGGTATGTCAGAGAATTCAGGGATGAGTTTCAGGATCTTCTGGATCATTTCGACAATCCCGATATGGTCACCGTTTCCACACCGAGTTATTCCGGCTCCCACATGGATGGTTTCCACGCAGCCGTCAGGTCGGTCGTGGATCAACTTGCGGGCAATGAAACCAAAGTGAATTCAGTGAACATATTCCCTGGGTTCATCTCCCCGGCCGATACCCGATACCTAAAAGAGATAGCCGACGACTTCGGGTTTAAGGCCACCATACTTCCTGACCTGTCAGAGACATTGGACGCCCCTGCCCTCTCCGAGTACGAAAAGCTCCCATCGGGTGGGACGAAGCATCGGGATATCAGGAACATGGGTGGGGCGCTAGCTTCACTGGAGTTCGGGCGCTCTATCATGGGGAACGAGACACCTGGCGCCCTGCTGCTCAAGAAGTTTCAAACTCCTCTTAAAAGTGTGGGCACGCCCATAGGATTAAGGGAAAGCGACGTTTTATTCAAGGCTCTTGAAGAAATCTCAGGGGCTCCCATGCTGGAAAAACATGCTCAGGAGCGTGGAAGACTCATAGACTCCTACATAGACGGTCACAAGTATGTTTTTGGACTCAAGGCCGTGGTTTACGGTGAAGAGGATATGGTAATAGGGCTCACGTCATTTCTGGCCGAGATCGGAGTGAAACCGGTTCTCGTGGCCACTGGGGCCAAGGGCAGGAGTTTCAAAAGCGCCATCGAAAATGTTTGTGAGGGAATACTCAACGAGCCGCCCATGGCGCTGGAGGATGTGGATTTCTATGACATAGCGAATGAGTCAAGATCGCTCGCGCCAGACCTGATCATCGGTAATTCGAAAGGATACAGATTGGCCAGGGAGTTGGGAGCGCCGCTCATCAGGGTCGGATTCCCCATTCATGACCGTTTTGGAGGCCACAGACTTTTATCAATTGGTTACCGTGGCGCCCAGAATCTGTTCGACACAATCGTGAACACCGTAATTCAGCAAAAACAGGACGCTTCCGACATCGGTTACGGGTATATCTAGGAAAAGTATAGCCGGAGCCGTCTAGTATTTTATGAGGTTACACGAAATGAAACCACAACTGAACATAGAAAACCATCCCTGCTTCAATGAAAAAGTCAAAGGTTGTCACGGACGTGTTCATTTACCGGTAGCCCCTGATTGCAACGTTAAATGCAATTACTGCGACAGGAAATATGACTGTGTAAACGAAAGCAGGCCCGGCGTAACAAGCTCAATACTGGCGCCGGATCAATCCGTCATGTATCTCAGGAGAGTCCTTGAGAAAAACAGCTCCATAACTGTCGCAGGAATCGCCGGCCCTGGCGACACATTCGCAAACCCGGAACGAACCATGAGGACACTGGGCCTCATTAGGGAATCCTTTCCCAATATACTGCTGTGCGTATCGACCAATGGACTGAACCTGCCCTCATGCGTAGACGATCTTGTCCGATTGAGTGTGAGTCATGTGACCGTCACGGTCAATACCGTCAATCCCGAGACAGGCGCCAGGATTTACGCATGGGTCCGTGACGGCAAGATAATCTATCGAGGCATTCAAGGGGCCAGATTGATGCTGGACAGGCAACTCGAGGGCATCCGGAAACTCAAGAGCGCGGGAATAATCGTGAAGGTAAACACCATCATCATTCCGGGAGTTAATGACCTGGAAGCCTGCGACGTGGCCCGAACAATGTCCGGTCTCGGGGTGGACATTCAGAACTGTATGCAAATGTTCCCAAACCCGGGAGCGCCTTTCGGAAATCTCAGAGAACCCTCACATGAAGAAATTTCTTCGATCAGGGATCATGCGGAACAAATCATTCCACAGATGAAACACTGCGCCAGGTGTCGGGCTGACGCCGTGGGACTGTTGGACAACGATCAGACAGATACTTTCAGGGACTGTCTCCAGGAATGTTCGACCGCCACTTCCCCGGATTTGTCCTCAAAACCCTATGTCGCTGTCGCCACCATGGAAGGAGCACTTGTCAATCTTCATCTTGGTGAGGCTGAGTCATTCCAGATATGGGGAAAAACAGAGAACGGATACAAACTTGTCGAAACCCGGAAAACTCCAGAGAAAGGATTGGGCCCCCAAAGATGGATACAGATGACACAAACCATCAAAGACTGCCGCGCGGTCCTGGTCAGTGGCGTCGGAGAAACCCCACGCCAGTTCCTTGAAGAACATGGTATCGAGACCATTACCATGTGCGGTTTCATTGAGATGGGACTTAAAGCAGTTTACGAGGGGGCCGGCGTGAACGCGTTCAAGAGCCGTCGCGAAGGCTGGGAATGCGGAAAATCGTGCTCGGGTAAAGGGATGGGATGCGGATGAGACTGATTTCGGCAGAGTCTCCGCCGCCAATCTCAGACCATTAAGTCACACAATAATTGATTACGAGCATAGTTATAATAACTATAGTATGTTAAATAATATTAATAAAAATTTTTTAAAAAATAGTTAAGGTAATTTATAAAAAGTCTTGACAACAAATCGAGGAAAGGATATTGCCTCCGACAGGTTAATAACCTTCCTAATCCTCAATTCTGACCATCCCGTGATGGTCTTTTTTTTTGGGTTGTCATTGGCGGTTGAATGACCGGATATGGTCAGACCGGTCAGGTTTTGGCGCTTATCAGTTTTCAGGTCTGTTTGAGGGGATTACTTTTAAAGAATTGAAAAAGGCGTCACTGAGATTAATGTCCACAGGATGGTCTTCAAAGACATTCCGGGAGAGATTGTTGGCAAGGTCGGTCATTCGAAATAAAGTCTCGGGATCGTTTTCCGTCCCTTTGAAGACCGGGATGAAAACCAGATAATGCCCGGCCTGTTTGATGACCTTCAGGTGCGAGGGGCCTCTTTGAGGGTCACCCGCCATCCTGAAAGACACGAACTTTTTGCGACGTTCGACTTCTTCTGTTTCTTTGGCCGCCTGCTCCTTGTCATAGGAGAAAAAGATGACAGTGCCGGTTTCGCGTGAGTTTTCTATTGCAATTTTACCGGTAGAGGCCTGTGCGTCGTACATCGCAATGATGGACGTGTCCACGGCGAATTGCGTTCCCGGATCATAGAGATACTTGAACAGGGGCAGCGGAACGATGATCAGCAGCGCAACCGCGATGTGAAGCAGAGTTCTTCTGGTTTGTGGAGACATTGGGGCGATGTCCTGAAATATCAGGCAGGACGTGGTTTCATAGGAACAACCTTCAGCGTGTTGAAGAAACCATCACTCATGTGTATCTCAACAGGTTGGAACTCGAAAACGGTATCCGAAAGAGTATTTGCCAGGTCCTGGAATTTTCCTGTCTGTTCGGGATCGTTTTCCGCGCCTTTTTTTACCGGAATGTAGAGTTGATAAAGAGCGCCTTTCCTTTTCAGAATCATATTAGTGGTGAGTGGAGAATCTCCGTATTTGAAGAACTTCAACAGATTGTTGCGTCTTTCTCCTTCAGTTCTGTCCAGTCTGGCGTAGACGGTGTCATAAGAGCAGAATATTACCGGACCGTCAGTGGCAAGGTGTTCTGACGCCACACTCGCCTTTCCACTAAGTATGTCCCACAAATCAATTATGGTAGTGTCCACATCAAATCGGACCTGTGGATTGGTCTGATAGTAAAAAGTCGGTATCGAAGCGACAACAAAGACCACTATTAACGTATATATAAACCCTCGGTTGTTTTTCAGAAACATCTTTGATTCTTCCCTAAAAATTAACTCACCAATATATTATCATAGTATAAAAGCGCTGACTTTCTTTTTCAAGGTCGCAGGCCGGCCCTGCCGAAGAATGATCAATAGGATTGCGAATCCGGAAAGCCTGAACTGATAATTTCCTGGTTAGTTTTAAACTACCTTGGGTGTCATGTCAAAAGTTACTTCCATCCATCATCAATCTTTTAACGACAACAATATAGGTCGAGTCCGGAAGCTTTCCATTATCAGAGCCCTTTATTCAAAGGATTTATTGGCGGATTCCCGGTCGGACTTATCAAGAAGGGAGATCAACGATCCCGAAAGGTTCAATAAAACCCGTTTCATAATCACCGATATGGCCTTTCCGTTTACCCCTCTACGCTGGAGTGCCCCTTCAATAGTCAGGGTCTGACTGGAAAGGATCGTTTTCGCAAATCTCTTTTGAACATTCTCAAAAACGACAACATCAAAAAGACCCGTTTCATCTTCAAGAGTAAGGAACATTACACGCTTGCCCGATTTAGTGGGTGGGGTGTGATATATTACCTGCAATCCGGTCAGGCGCACGATGTCATCGGTTTTAAGGCGTCGTAAATCGGTTGCCCTGATTATGTTGTGCCGGCGAAGCATGGGGCGTATCGCCACAAGTGGATGAGCGTGGCAATATACCTTCATGTAAAGGACTTCATTACGGATTATTTCAGTGTCAATCTTCCGGTAATAGGGCATGGGGACTTCTTTGCTCCTGTATCGCAATATGGCAAGTCTTCATCAGATAAGCGCTCACCTGTCACGCTGCAAATATAGAGACCATTTGGTCTCATGGCAAGAAAAAAATGAAACAGGCGGATGCCCCAGTATCCGGAAATGACAGGCACTCCACACCAGCATGGCAATAAAAACCCACTGTTTTCGCACTGTTTTCAGATCAATTGGGAGTAGAATAGCCTTTGACAGGTATGTGAATAACCCTCAACGTATTCATGAATTCATCGGTGACATGTATTTCTACTGAATGATTGTCAAATATAACACCTGACAGTGAGTCGCCGTAGTCCTTGATGGCCTTGAGAGCCAGGCTACCGTCCTCTTTACCCTTGATGACCGGCACGAACACGGCGTAACGGTCGTCATGTCTGTTAAGTATGATGCTCGGAGGATTCGGGTCGGCACAGTTCACCAGCCTGACCAGTCTGTTGCGTCGGGTTTGTTCACGGTAGTCAATGTCTCCGGTAGGCGAGTCATACACGCAGAAGAGCACTGCCCCGGAAGGAGAAAGCGCTTCCGTTGTCACGACTCCTGCCCCCGAACGAGTGTGCAACTGTCCTATCACGAACGTGTTAAGCCAGAACCTGACTGCCGGAGAGTAGTCATAAAGAAATAATGGAATCCCAACCAGGACACAGATAAAAGCTAACGCATACAGAAAACGCCTTTTATTCTTGACTGACATATCAGGGCCTCGAAAGAAGATAAAAAATTAAGAACCGGTAACCGGAGGAGAAATTTTAAAATTGCCCTAAAACAGTTTGATCATCACTGAACCATAATACAATCAGATTCTACGGTGTCCCACGAGGGGCTTATAGTATTGAACGAAAATAATGTGAACAATATGCCAGATTTTTATTGAACAATGTAGAAAAATAAATCGAACGAAGCCTCATAAAATCATAATTTCCATCCGTCGCATGAAATCATCGCTTCAGGGGGACGAAGGTGGTCGCAACGCCTCTGAGTCTTTCAGGAATGCCTTTTTTATCAGGATCCTCAGAATGAAAATCGCAGCAAACTGGCCTAACTGGTTCCATGTCTGCAGTTGTATCGTTTTTAGCAGGGCCCCTATTACCTTGACGCTCATGCCAAGCACGGCGCCGTTGGCGACAATGAGCTGAGCTTCCACCCGGCCACGCTTAGTCAACAGAGCGAACAGGCCTGCTGCGCAATAAACACAGATTACGAGCGTTCCGACTATTTCTACCAGTAGAATGATATCTTTCAGGATGGACATGCTATTGAGCCGGTTCTCCCCGTCTGGCTTCCGCTTTCTCCAGCTCTTTCTGCAGGAAGTAATTGAGTGTCGTCCTGATAACTATGATTGCCGCCAGTTGCCCTATGTCGTTCCATGAGGGCGCCACGGCTGTCCTGAGAATATCAGCTGCCAGTTCGAACTCCAGAGCAAGAGTCAGCCATTGACCCAGGTTGAGCCTGATGTCCTCCTTGGAAAACTGCATGTTCTTTCGGGTTATAAGCAGGTTCAATACCCTGATCCCGGCTTCTACGGCGCCATATGCAATGATCACAGCGGCGGCGGCCTCCACCACCGTAGCCAGATAACCTGATAACTCTCTGAATAATTCCAACATCTTGAAAACCACTTTCCTGTGTCCGGGGGAAACTGCGTGTCGCTGCTCAACCGATGATTCGCCCACGTCAGCGAGAAACGGAAAGCCGCCTGGCGTTTGGGTATCCATCATTGACAACCTGCGCCACTATATTGCATTTTTGTTTTATTGTGCACATTATTCTGACGCCAGGATTGCGCTATAAATATTCCGAATTCGCATTAACCAGGAGAAGAGTTTACATGACCAGCGCTCAATGAGTCATGGATAATGCTCTGAATTGCAAGCCTGATCTCGCCGCTGACAGACTTGACGAAAGGCTTTCGTGATCGAAGTTGGTACTTGTGCGTCAGCGGTGGAGCGAGAAACGTTCCTGGTCCCAGACCCTGAATGGAATGGACATGGCCCCGTGGAAAATACCAAATATCTCCTTTGCCGAAATCTGCAATTTCTAGTCGCCCTTGGGGATCAAGGATGGTGACCTGAACATGCAGTTCCAGGCATGATCTCGAAGTCGGGCGTAAACTCAACCAAAAGGCTCATGAGTTGTTTCAAAGGTTCCGGATTGCCTTTCAGCATTGCTTTACCCGCTTTGACCTGGTCCTGGCTCTCAGGGGGCTTATAAAAGTTATGCGCCTCGTTGATCGTCACGCCTTTGTTGGCAAGGTGAAGGACCTCATTGTTGAGATTGGCATAGATATCACGCTGCGTTCGCATAACTTCCTGTATTCTGTCATTTCCCCAACGAGGCCAATTGTGTGAAGAGAACATCACCTCAGCTTCCTGGCCAAAAAGATAAAGCGCTTGATTTATTTTCTTGGACCACAACAGCGGATCACGAATCAGCGCGCCACGCAGCGTGTAAATGTTGTGAACCGTCCCCGTGATATTCTCTGCAGCCCAGAAAGCCTTGAATTCGGGAAACCATGTGTTCATCTCCGCAGGCGCCTCGGTGCCAGGTGTATTCTGGAACACCATTTTCACCCCATCGATGGTAACTTCCTCAATGTCCTTCTCGATTATCCGAGCGATCCAATTTTGCCGGATGTGTGATCGCTCAGCCTCTTCGGTTCTTCCATGAGGAGCCTTCTTCTTTATGGGATCTGCCATCAATGGTCATTCTGATAACTCTTCTTGCGACCCAAGATGCCCATTTTCTATAGAGCTTTGCCGCGTTCCGGACGTATATCATAAAAGATTTCCCATATTCCCGTGTGATCTTTCTCAAGTTCTTTGAGATGCTTTCTGGGTCCGTACATTGCCACGAATCTACTCGAATTAAGTTTCGAATATGGTTTACATCTATCAAAACCCCACCGCCCTGTCAGTTTTTTGTTGATGTGCAAGGCCGGGCAACCCCATCAGGATAGGGATAGTGCTTTCACTTACCGGTGAAGAGTTTTTGACCGATGTAATTCAGCGAAACTCATTTCGCCTGGCGGCGGATGAAATCAACAGAGCGGGCGGAATAAACGGGTGTCCTCTGGAGTTGATCTTCGAGGATGACAATGGACAGCCTGATCTTGCGGCATATGCAGCGCAAAAACTGATTGTGGAGGATGGGGTTGTAGTCCTGACTGGCGCCTCTTATTCGCAATCAGCCATGGCAATGGGACGAGTCGCCGATCAGAAGAAAACACCTTTTCTGATTACAACCGGGAGTGTTGACGAAGTCACAGAGCAGGGCTGGCGATACGTTTATAGAATATGCCCTCCTTTGAGCAGCTTTGTTTCACCTGTATTATCGTTCCTGGATAATGTGGTAAAACCTGAAACATTGGCGATGATCTACGGTGACTCATTTTACGGGGGTGAATCTGCAGATTACCTGGAAAGGGCATTTGAGAAGATCGGAGGAAGAGTTGTGGCCCGGGAAGTTTTTCGCATCGGTTCTTCAGATTTTCGTCCGTTGCTGGCCAGGATAAAAAAGGCCAATCCAGACGTGATTTTCATGAGTTCATCGTCCACTGATGGGGCTGTCTTGCTAAGGCAATCGAGGGAACTGAACCTTTCTCCAAAGATCTTTTTAGGCGCAGCCGATGGCTTTACAATACCGGATTTTGCCTTGGTAGCGAGTGGGGCGGCTGATTATGTTTTCTCGATTGATCTGTGGAGCCCACGCCTTCCATACGCAGGGGCCCTCAAATATTTCGATGATTATGTCCTGAAATTTCTGTCATCTACCAATTATCTCGGCGCTCAAGCCTATGCCAGTATTCAGGTCATAGCCGATGCCTTGAAACGGGCTAAATCTATGGACGCTGACGGAATAAGGCAGGCTCTGGACACGACCGACATGGAAACGGTGTTCGGGCGGGTCCGTTTCGTTACTGAAGGAAAGCAGGAACGGCAGAATTTTAAGCCCACTTTCCTGGCACAGTGGATCGGAGGGACATTAGAAATTGTATGGCCTAAACAGTATGCTTCAAATAAATATGTTTATCCCACGCCACATCGCCCGTAGTCTTACTGACTTCACAGGAGTTTGGTTGTCCAGTTGCACTGTCATAAGGGCGTTTCAAAGAACGAGCCGGTCTGCATCGGCGGCCATCCGTCAAGGAACTCAAATGACAAACGTGGTGGTTCTGGGCCTCATGTTTTGTCTGATTTTTTCTTGCCAGAGCCATGCATCGGAAAAAGTCAGGATAGGTTTCATACTAAAAACAATGCAGGAGGAACGTTACGATAGGGATAGGGATTTCTTTTTATCCAGAGCAAAGGCGTTAGGCGCAATCCCCCTTTTTGATTCGTGTCATAACGACGAAATGGAGCAGGCGCTAAGATTTGAAAATATGCTGGATAGCGGTGTCAAAGTCATCGTTTTCCAGCCGGTGAAGACCGAGACGGCAGACATTCTGGTTGAACTGGCCCACAAACGGGGTGTCAGGGTTGTCGGATACGATAGTCTCCCGGTGAACACTCCATTGGACGCGATGGTCATGCAGGATAGCTGGGCGGTTGGAAAGCTTCAGGCTGAGGCGCTGGTTGAGTGGCTCAAGGAGAGAAAAACCGGCAAAGTGGAAGGAAGAGTTGCGCTCATAATGGGGCAACCGGGAGACTCGAACGCGTTCCTGATGACGGAAGGAGCGACCAAGGTTCTTGAAAAGCACAAAGGCCTGGATGTGGCAATCCAGGAAGCCCACGAGGAGTGGGATCCTGAGAGCGCAAAAAAGACCACGGAAAATGTTCTCCGGAAGTTCGGTTCCAGGATGGATGCATTCATCTGCAACAATGACGGATTGGCCAAAGGGGTTATCGCCGCATTACAGGACGCCGGGCTGGATCGCCCCGATAGCATATTCGTAGCCGGAGCCGATGCCGACCTGCTCAATATCAGATACATAGTCGAAGGAAAACAGACAGTTGATGTGTGGAAGATGATAAGACCGCTGGCGGAGAAGGCTGCGGAGGTGGCGGTGACTCTTGCGCAAAATCCTACCAAAAGCGCCTCTGAACTGATAAAACCCGACAGAATGGTTTTTAACGAATTAACTGATATTCCGACCATAGTTACTCCGGTTAAACTGGTTTCGAGAGATAACATCGAACAAACGCTCATAGCGGGTGGAGTCTACACATGGAATCAGGTGTACGGAAACGCTCCCGCTTCTGAAAAATAGGCTGAACCAGTCACAAGCCCTGCTGTTTCCGAAGCGCTCAATAGTCCGTTTTCGCTTCGTGGCAGCGACATCCTTCTGACTTTTACCGTGGAACTTTCAGGATTTTCTTCATGCAGGTAACGCCAGGTTGGCGCCAGGCAGCATTTTTACCCCTGTGTTTTATTTCTTGCTCTTTTTTTGCCTGATTCCGAGATGACTTGCAGAATAGACGATGACACATTCTATTTTTCTTTATCAGACATCGGACCTGTGCGAAAATTCGGATGACATCATTGATTTGTCATGAACGTTGCGCCTCTAATCTGGAAAGTTGTCATTGGTCCGGGATCATGACAGCATTCTGCTTTGTTACTGGCTCAGAAATTTTCGGAGAGTGAAACAGGGTCGTGAAAACTTCTAAAATGATTCTTCTAGCTTCTATTCTGTTTTGTTTTGATCCCGGCGCCTTGCAGGCAGACCAGTCTCACTACCCTCTTGAACCACCTGACAATTCCAGTCCAAGGGCAACTATACAGACTTTTTTGGACACAATGAACAAAGCGGTGGAGTTAGACAGGAATGGTAAACGCCCTCAAGCCACTGATTTGGCTATAAGAGCGGCGCTGAGCCTGGATCTTGAGTCCACGCCTCCCGCAATCAGAGGTATCCTCGGTTTTGAGTCAGTGATCTATCTCAAAGAGATACTGGACAGAATCGAGTTACCGCCACTTGACAAAATTCCTGACAAAGATGAGGTGAAAAAATCTCATTTGACGACGTGGACAATTCCACATACAGAGATCAACCTCGCTGCCAGGAAAGTTGGTGAAACGGATGAAAAATTCCTGTTCACAAAGGACACTGTTGAAAATCTGGAGGAGTTCTTCAATAAGGTTAAATTGCTTCCATTCAGGCCGGATTCGGGTGGCGGGGCCTTGGCTCATGAACTCATAACGTCAAGCGGCTTCGAGATCATAAACAGGGCATTAAGTTATCTTCCAGAATCCACTAAAACAATAGTGCATGGACAGACGGTGTGGCAGTGGGTAGGTCTTGCCATTTTTCTGGTAGTCATGGTGTTGGTCACTGTAGGCATTGTCCTGGCTGCAATCATTCATCTCGGGAGTCAACTGGGACTGCCTACCTATTCACTTGTTGGAGGTTTGGGCATCAGCGGAATCGCCATTGCGCTGGCTGGTCGGGAGGCCTTGTCCAACCTCATAGGCACAGTTGTAATCCTGCTTGATCATCCTTTCAAAATGGGCGATTACGTAACACTTGGCCCCAAGACCCAGGGCACGGTTCTGGAAATTGGTCTCAGGAGCACCAGAATCATCACGTTGGACGGCCTCTTGATATCTGTGCCGAACGCTCAGGTGGCCAACATGGAGGTTGTAAACCAGAGCGCTCCTTCATCGGAAACACGCATAAGCGTTCCTGTCGGGGTGGCTTATGGCTCAGTCGTCAGCGAGGTAGAAAAAACGCTATTTGAAATTGCCCGCTCGAGCCCATATGCGGCCTCTAATTCGGATCCCGTGGTCAGATTTGACTCTTTCGGAGACTCTTCACTCAACTTCGAACTGTTGATGTGGATAACCAAGCCCGAAATAAAAAAAGTTGCTGTTTCGAGTATAAACCACTCCATTTATGAAGAGTTCCAGAAAAGAGGTATCGAAATACCATTTCCTCGCAGGGACGTACACATTTTATCAGAAAAGTGACCTGACTCCGTCAGTGTTCAATCACTTCAGACCGGTCTCTTTGAGAGAGAAACCTTATGATCTGGTTTCTTAACTGGTAGTACATCGGATGGTCAATAATGCTGGTTCTGCTCCTGGGTCTTGGGAGATCAATGGTTATTTCTTCTTTAATCTCTGCCTCCGGTCCGGGCGACATCAGCAAGATCCTGTCGGAGAGCAATATTGCCTCGTCCACATCATGAGTAACCATGAAAATGGTGATTCCGGTTGCATTCCACATTCGGACGAGTTCTTCCTGGATCACGCCCCTCGTGAGGGCATCGATCTGGGCAAACGGTTCGTCCAGTAGAAGTATGCGTGGTTCAACCGAAAATGCCCTTGCCAGACCAACTCGTTGTTTCATTCCCCCTGATAGAGTAGAAGGATGTTTAGATTCGGCCCCGCTCAGACCCACCATGTCGATGTACTTCTGGACCCAGGCGTGGATGTCTCTCTTTTCCCAATCAGGATGAGCTGCTTTTACCGCAATTCTTATGTTTCCATAGACAGTCAGCCAAGGCAGCAGGGCAAAATTCTGAAACACCACCATCCTGTCCAGTCCAGCGCCTATTATTTCTTTAGAATCCAGAAAAACATACCCATCATTGGCTGTATCTATTCCGGCGATTATGTTGAGCAAGGTCGATTTACCACACCCGGAATGGCCGAGCACAGAAACAAACTCACCTTCTTCGACTCTGAGAGAAACATCCCGAAAAACACAGAATGGCTGTTTTGATCCACTTACCGGGAAGACTCTGGAAACTCGGTCAACTTTTAGTAAAGACATTTCGCCTCCTAGTCAACATAGGCCAGACGTTTGGCAAGGACGTTAAATAATTGGTCTATGAGAACCCCTACCAGACCGATTATTAAAATTGCAAAAATGACACTGGTCAGAGAGAGATTGTTCCATTCATTCCACACGAAGTATCCGAGGCCTAGTGAACCCAGTAGCGCTTCAGCAGGGACTATTGCGACCCAGGCGCTACCCATGGAAATCCGTAAACCTGCCACTATGGTAGGTCCAGCCCCAGGCAGAATCACCTTGAAGACTTTCGAAAGGGGATGCATCTGCAGGATATTTGAAACGCTAATGTAATCCTTCTTGATGTTTGAAACCCCGAAAGCCGTATTTGCAAGAGTCGGCCATACACTAGCCATGAAAACAACAAGCAAGGCGGTTGCGTTACTATTCTGAACCGAATACAACAGAAGTGGCATCCAGGCTATCGGCGAAATGGCCCTGAGCACCTGAATGTACGGATTTACAGCCTTGTAAAGTGTTTGATTCAGCCCCAGGATTACCCCCAACACTATTGCGACGATCGAGCCCGCGACAAACCCTATGGAAAGACGTCCTATGCTGTAGAGAGCCAGAGTGCCAATACCCTTGTCATTGGGACCATTGTCATAAAACGGGTCTGACAAAAAGAAATAGGCTGTTTTAGCAACGGGCTGCGGACCTGGAAGATTTTTGAATGCCATGGAAATTAATTGCCAACCGACTAAAAACATTACTAACAGCAGTAAACTCAAAATCACCCAACTTTTATTTGTTCTATCCACGGTAATCACTCCACCCTGTGTATGTTAAAACTTGCACTGAATGCGCCTGTCAATCTGGATCATCCTCGTCATTCGCCAGGCGCATTGCCCTGTCTTTGAATTAGGATTTTGAGATGGCAAAACTTTTCAGATATTCTTCAGGTTTCTCAGGATCAAATACTTTGCCCATGATTACATGCTTTTCATAGGTTGTAGCAGGAACCGGATAACCGAGTTCTTTCATCACTGCCCCACATTCGGAAGCCAGGAAAACTTCATCTGCTATCTTCCTGTAGTCCACATCGCCCTTGATATAACCCCAGCGCTTCATCTGGGTGAGAATCCATACCGCCATGGAATTCCAGGGAAACGGGTTGAAATCTATGCGATCGGGTTCGTTCCTCATGTTGCCTAAACCATCCGGGAATGAACCTGTTAAAACCTGTTCGACCACCTCTTCCGGTTGATTAAGGTAATTTCTGGGCGCAATGGCCTTTGATATTTCCTTCCTGTTTGCAGGATCATGGGAATAGAAGGTCGCCTCTACAATCGTCATCAAGACCGCTTTAAAAGAATTCGGCATTTGTGTGGCGAACTCTTTTGATGCGGCAAATGCGCAGCATGGATGTCCAGGCCACAGATCCTTGGTTAATTTGAAAATAAAACCCACGCCTTCATATACGGCTCTCTGGTTGAACGGGTCAGGAGAAAGGTAACCGTCCACATTTTCTGCCTTTAGGTTGGCCACCATTTCAGGAGGCGGTAATACCCTGATTTTTACCTCCCTGTCAGGATCTACTCCTCCTTCCGCCAAATAGTATCTCAAGAGCATGTTATGCATGGAGTAGTCAAACGGCACTGAGAATGTAAAGCCACGCATATCTTTGGGCTCTTTGACGGCCTTATGCTTCACGTGCAGGGTTATAGCCTGACCATTGATGTTTTCGATAGCCGGCATATAAAATGGCATTGCAGTAGAGCCTGCCCCCATGGTTATTGCCAGAGGCATCGGGCTTAACATGTGGGCGCAATCAACCTGCTTTGATACTGCCCAGTCCCTGATCATCGCCCAACCCGCCGCCTTGACAACCTTGGTTCCAGTCAGGCCGTATTTTTCGTACATCTTCATAGGATCGGCCATAATGATCGGTGTGGCGCAGGTGATGGGTATGAAACCAATCTTGAGATCCTTCTTCTCCAGTGGACCAGGAGCTTCTTTCGCCCATGCCTTGGCGGCATCCATGGGAAAGATTGATGAAAAGACCGACATCGCTGTCGATGCGCCCACCAGTTTCATGAAGTTTCTTCGCGAAACGTCGTTACCTCCAAAAATGGCCTTGATTACAGCATTCTCGACAATCCTGTCTATTACCGACTCCTGTGTTTCAAGCGCCGCAATATGCCCATGGCCCGTATTTTTATCGGAACAATGCTCGAGAGAAACTTCCGGGTCATAAGCGTTCCCCAGGCTACTGGAGCATTTGGACAAGTCATTATCATTTTTGCAGTTTATACACATTCTCGTTCCTCCGGACCATCTGAGGCCCTGAAAAATCCGGTTCTGTCACCATTTTTTGTAAGGAAGGAATTTGCCGTTGTAGGTGACCACTACCCTGTCACCCTTAGGATCTTCCTTCTTTTTGATGTCCAGTTCGAAATCTATTGCGCTCATGATCCCATCACCGAACATCTCGTGGATTATTGCCTTCATCGTTGTCCCATAAACCTGGGTTATTTCGTGAAGTCTGTAGATCAGTGGGTCAACCGGAACATCGGAGTCGAGAGCCCCTTTTAGAGGGAATTCAGTCAGACAATCCGCCACGTCTTGGTCCAACCCCAGAAACTTCACCACCTTGGCCGCCTCTTCCTTGCTCATGCTATTCTGGCCCAGCAAGGCCGATGTCACCCATACCCTGTGCCCTCCAACAACCTCGGCTATCTCAGACCAAGTGACACCCCTGGACTTTTTTGCCTCAAGTATAAGGTCCGTCGCTTCTTGTCTCTTCATCTGTAAACTCCATTCAAAGATGTTTGTTGAACATTCGCTCTGACTAGAACACTAATCAACAAACGTGCCAAAAATATGCGGCATGCCTATCAATTTATTTTTATTAACATTTACGTCGATATTAAATTTTTGGAAGTTACAAAAAAGAGACACTAACCCACCATTATGTAGCTATTTCATGCAACCATTACCGATCCGTCATTGTGTCGATGAAGTTGGGGCGCCGAAGGATGTCTGTTCTCATATCAGGGAGACCATAAAATCTCGCATCCGCCTTACGTCTGTTGTAATATTGTAATGTGTCATAAAAGGGCACATATTTTGATAGGTTCGGGGTAACAAGGATCTGGTCACGGCGCTGGGGGGTTTCCTGGCGCCTGCGCCTGGTCGAAACTAATCCCTGCAAGCTAGCGCCTAACATGTCTGAACGGGACGGACAAAGACAAGCTTACATTGGATTTGTGGATATACAAAAAGTCATTTCTGAATGCCCATCTTGGTATGGGGATATCATTAGCCTTGCTTACTACACAGGCATGAGGAGAAATGAGATTGTGGATTTACGTTGGCGTGGAGTGAACCTCAGTACAAGAATCCTCACTCTTCACAGCGCGGAGACAAAAGAAGGCAAAGGGTCCCGGACGTCCAAAAAACATCATCGAGACCCTTGTAACTTATTGAATTTATTGGTAGGCGGGACTGGGCTTGAACCAGCGACCCCTGCCGTGTGAAGGCTAGACAACTTACACAATCACGCCTTTTTGTGAGGTCCTTTCAGTATGTTAGAGTCTCGTATTATCTGGTATCAACTCCGATCATATCAAAAACTGTTAGCATTTTTTCAATTTATTTAGCTTCAATCGGTTATGCAGAACCTCCGGCATTGGGCTTTAAAAGGTATCGGATAGTTCCACTGATTAAAAAAACTGATCAGGATGTTTTTCCATGTGGATTCTACTGGTTACCAAGCTAACGCCAGGCGTCACATGTTTTTAGATTAGCTAGTGAGCCATTGTAAGACACAATGTTGAGAACCAAAATCAGTTGCTGGTAATCCCTCAGTAGATCGGGTCGCCGAGAGGGCCAGTTTTCTGACTGAATGGTACGGGAGGTACAGCTGGTGAGGGAGTACGCCGCAGAAACCACACGATCAGAGCTGTGCTTTAGGATCGTTCAAAATTCTGTGTCAAAGTTCATAGTTTTGCGATTGGCGCCCAACCGAGCGGAAGCAGGCGCCAAGTCCGAGAATGAGCCCCTCACACCATTGTAGAGGCGCTTCCCCACCAGCAGGACGTTTCCCTCCCAATAGCTCTAATTGGCATCCCCAAGTCTACAAAATTATTCGGACTATTCGACAGAAGTTGGCCACCTGACTCCAGTTTACCCCAGCAATCGCCCCAGTTCAGCCCGGAGTTCCTGCATCTTGTAAGGCTTTTGTAAAATTCCGGCAGGACGTGGACCGGACAACCGTTCAAGCACAACATCTTCAGAGTAACCGCTGCTGAGGATCACCTTGACATCAGGTTTGATCAGTATGAGTTCCTCAAAAACCTCTGTTCCATTCATTCTCGGCATAACAAAGTCGAGTAGGACCAAATCTATTTCATTGGCTCGATCCCGGAAAACTCCAATCCCTTCCACCCCATCCGATGCCTGCAACGTGTCGTAACCCAATACTTTGAGACGACTTACGACCAGGTCACGTATCATTTCCTCATCGTCCACCACTAAAATGGTTTTTTGACTGGATGGGGTAACAGTAGCTGATGAATGAGGTTCAGGGACACGGTCTGTATTATTAAGAGGGCAATAAGCTTTTTCGAACACAGGAAACAGAACCCGTATCGTGCTTCCTTTCCCCACCTCGCTATCTACAATTATGGCTCCATCATGCCCTTTCACTATCCCCATCACTTCAGCCATGCCAAGCCCACGACCAATGAATTTTGTCGTGAAGAAGGGATCAAGAATCCGATGAAGAGTCTCGGCGTCCATTCCGCAACCGGTGTCTGAAACTTCCAGAAAAACAAAAGGGCCGGGTTTGGGCTTTTTATCCAGATGGCTGCGGTTCAGAAAAGTCTCGTCACAGTCCATAACCCCGGTCTTTATGGTTACCTGGCCATTATTGTCACCAATGGCCTCTGAGGCGTTTGTCACAATGTTGATGACCAGACGCTGTATTTGGTCTGGATCCCCTTTAATGCGAGGGAGTGACCCTCCGTCAGCAAGATTGAAGATCAATCGGTTGGAGCCGACTGTTTGCATCATTATCAGGTCTTTATTCAACAGTTCGTTGATATCCAGAACCACATGACTAAACAAACTGCTGCCCGCATATGTCAACATCTGAAGGGATAGAGCGGCGGACGCTTCAGTAGCCCGAATGGCTTTGTTTATATTTGCTTCGGCCCTGGAGTTGGAAGGTGTGTTATCGAGCGCGAGTTCCAGGTTACCCAATACGGCCATTAACTGGTTGTTGAAATCATGTGCGATGCCGCCGGCCATAGTTCTGAGACTCTCTAGCTTCTGTGTGAGAAGAAGCTGGCGTTCCATCTCCAGACGTTTGCTCTCGGTTATATCAGCAACTACTATACAGGCTGATTCACCAGATGATGGATTTCGAGGCTCAATCGAAACAATACTTGTGCGAATGACCCTTTTCTGTTTAGTGTGCAAAACAATGTCGGCTTTGGTCTTGTCTTTAAAGACTTTTTTCAGTGCGGATTCAAGGGCCTCGACGTCCTCAGATATTATGAAATTCTGAAAGCAGTCCCCTAGCAACTTTTCAGAGGGAAATCCAAGAATCTCCGAAAGCCTTTGATTGGAAAAAAGAATTGTCCCCTGGGCATTGACCGTCAACCCGCCATCGGCCATCTCCTGAAAAAAAATCCTGTATATCTCATCAGCCCCTGAGAG
>CAYNZA010000042.1:13012-22888 GCA_964401595.1 uncultured Desulfomonile sp. | reverse complement strand
TATGTGTAATAACAGTGGAACGGAATGTCCACATCCCCCTCATAACTCAAATATATATCGTCAGGATAATGTGTCTTGTAGGTGACATATTTGTTGCGTTTGAGCGATAGATGGTAAAAAAAAGGACCGTCGGACGCCCAGGAAGTCGAAGTGACACCCAGGGTAAAAATTGCCAGACAGGCAATTATTCCGCGGAAATAATTCATGAAGACTCTCTTAAATTAACATGCTTTATGAAGACTCTGTCGAATGTCCGCACAAATTACCGTAACAGCCTGTAAATGTAGCCGGGAATAGGATGCTCTCGTTTGTTTATCACAGCTCCCAAAATCCTCTCTCTGGAATCCTCGAGCCTCAGCAGTGCGTCCCTAAGAAGCGGTATGGGACGGTTGGACGCTGAGATGACGAAAATTACCTTGTCAAGATGTCTTGCCAGAAAAGCCGCGACATTGGAGTCGAGCAACGGAGGAGCATCCACGAAAATGTAATCATACCGGCGCGAGACCAGGTTCATGAAGGTCTCCATTTCCCGATAATTGACAACAGTTGTTTCCAGATCCTTGGGATTGCGGAAAGTGAGAAACCGCAAATTCGGGACACTAGTCTGGTATTCGTCGAATGTAAGCATGTACGGGTCATGAGGTTCCTCTATCAAAGGGACCAATCCATCATTTTCCCAAATGTCTCCAGGACTCGCCCCTTTGCAGTGAGCGTCCATAATCAGAACATCCATGCCGGTATGTACTGCAACGAAATTGGCCAAACCTGAAGCAACTGTCGTGTTTCCCTCATTGAGCGAAGATGAACAGACCAAAAAACTTTTCACCTTTTGGTCAGTGAGTTTGCTGCTTATCGCCGACCATAGCCTGTCCATTTCTCTCTGAAAAGACTCTGTTCTGGAAATATTCCAGAATCTTTCCCTAAAATCGTTCTCAATTTTTTGAGGTTGAGCTGTCATGCGTATATAGCCCATTTTAAAAAATATTAATATTCCAATACAAAGTGGTCTAAAACATAAAATGACCTTAGTTGCTTATGTAACTATTATTAATATCTTACTATATATAACTAGATTACATATCTATTATTATTAAATATTAATGTAAATGTCAAGTTTTATGAAATATTTTGTCAATCAGGATTTTTGAAGCATTGGCGCCTTGATCCGGCCTGATTTGACGGGTCTCAAATCAGCGCTGTAATCCACCTTATCTTTGTGATAGTGTAATGGGAGCTCCCAATTCCGTTAATCTCCCGAACGGGGCTGTTTACCATGGAGTCTAAAGAGACTCAAAAGTCCCTCACTACGCAAATTGCTACCGGCGCCATATTTACCACTTTGGCTGTCCTGATGAACCGCGCTTCCGGCATGGCGCTACAGATGATCCTTGTGAGAATGATTTCAGTTGACGGGTTCGGATTATTCAAACTGGCGGTAGAACTTTCTTCATTTGGGATAATGTTTGTGACTTTTTTTGTTGGTGGAGTGTCAGCAAGCTCTACCACCAGAATAGTCTCGCTTCACATGGCGTCTCAACGAAGGGACAGAATACGAAGCACTGTTGTAGCCAGTCTCCTCTCAGTGACAGTTTTGTCGATTCTACTTTTCCTGGCCCTTTATTTTCCCCTGGAGACGGCTCTTGAGAGGATTTTTAAAATCAGGTCCGATCTTCTGGAGGAGTCCGTCCATTTTTTCCGTTTGTTTATTTTTTATATTTTGCTTTCAAGCATCAGTATGGTCTCATCAGCATCTTTGAGGAGTTCAGAATTCTTTAAGGTTTATTCTCTGACAGAATCCTTGTCAAATTTTCTAAGGGTGGTGCTGATACCTTTGCTGATTTACCTGGGGTGGGGGCTTGACGGGATAGTATGGGGCTGGTCAGCCGCGCTACTGGTGGGGATTGTTCCCGGAATGTGGGTTCTTGAAAGATTTACTCGTGATCAGCGCGACGATTCTAATTTGTTTCAGTCGATTTTTGCTGACTTGAGAGCCATGACGTCCTTTGGTGTGCCGGTATTTTTTGCCACACTTGCCAGCACAGTTTACTATTCGGCCGACATCATCATCCTCGGTTATTTTCTGCCCATAAAATTTGTGGGCATATATAGCGCCGGGGTGGTGGTGGTTCATTCTCTGCTTTATCTGTTCAGCGGTCTCGAAACTGCTCTTTTTCCAATATTATCGGCGTCTCTTGAAAAGGATCAGGGAGGACAGGAAGCCCGTATACTGGAGCGGGGATATCGTCTGCTGTGTTTGGTCACGTTCCCGGCGGCAATCTACTCATTCTCCATGGCGCCCTACATGATAAGATTTCTTTTTGGTCCGGACTATCTTGAGGCGGCGGTTCCGGCGAGAATTCTGTCGATACTGGTCCTGGTCTGGGCGGCCATGCCGGCGGGAGTGTTGTTCCTGAGCACCGGCAGGCCAGAGATAAATGCCAGGCTGGGTGTCGTTTCAGCGTTGATCAATGTATCAGCCAACTTTGTTCTGATTCCATTTCTGGGAATCCAGGGAGCGGCCATTGCCAGTGTTACAAGCCGTTCTTATGCGGCCCTGGAAGGAGTGAGAATATGTAGAACTCTCTTTGGAGCCGCTTTTCCCTGGGGCTACTCTGGACGGGTATTTTTTCTCAGCGCTGTTTCAGTTATTCCGATCCTTCCCTCATTCTGGCTTTGCCCGGTGACCGGAAGTTTCTTTCAGACATTAATTGTTTTGGCTGTGACGGGTCTGGTCTACTGCATGATCAGCGCTTCGCTGATTCTGAGGTCATCTGTTCTGGACCAAGAGGACAGAAGAATATTTTTCAAGCTGGTGGCTAAAACACCACTTAAACCATTGGTTTCAATCTTGGGTGAAAGATGATGTCAAACGTAGCTGCAAATGAAAATAGGCCGATATTCATTCTTTACCTGATTTACGGTTTCAGGATAGGAGGCGCTGAACGACATCTTCTTGACTTATGCAAGGGGCTTGATCGTCGGAGATTCAGACCGGAAATAATATATTTTCACCGCGACGAACAGATGTTGGATGAATTCCGGCATGCATGCATTCCATGCTCCATTTTTCCGGCCACCGCAGGGGAACTTTGCTGTACGGAAATCCTCAGATTATCCAGGATCATCAAGAAACTTTCACCGGATATTGTCCACGTTCATCTTTTTCATGCCAGCCGATTTGGAGCCATGGCGGCCTATATGGCAGGAATGAAGCTGATTGTAAGGACGAAGCACAATGTTTCGGACCCTGAAGCCAGACATGGGAAAAAGGATAGAATTTGGAGGGCGCTGTACCCGTTAATGCTTGAGCGCACCGTGGCTGTCTCAAAAGCCATTGCCAGAGAGATCGACAGCCCTTATGTGATTTACAACGGAGTGGACACTGATTACTTTGACCCTGGCACAATAGATCAGGATTGTCGCAAGGAATGCGTTAAAAAATTCCAGGTGGAAGGGAGCCCGCTACTTGGGATAGCAGCTCGCCTCACCAAACAAAAGGGGCACCCCGTGCTGATCAGAGCCTTCAGTCAATTGCTCAGGGATTGGCCTGACGCTCGGCTGCTCATAGCAGGAGATGGTGAGGAACGTTCCACGCTTGAAATCCTGACAAGCGATCTTGGCCTATGCGAGAAAGTCATATTTCTTGGGCCCATAAGAAATGTCCGTGAGTTTCTATCTATTTTAGACATGTTCGTTCATCCTTCGATATTCGAGGGGCTGGGGATAGCGGTGATTGAGGCTATGTCGATGGGGTTACCGATAGTAGCGACAAGGGTGGACGGTTTGTGTGAACTGATATCGGATGGGGTGGAGGGATTATTGGTTGAACATAGCAATCCAGGAGAACTGTGTCAGGCCATGAACCGAATTCTGGGTAACCCTGCTCTTGGCGCAAAGCTGGGGAGTCAAGCAAGAACAAAAGCTGTCGATCAGTTCAGTCTAAAGACAATGGTGCAAAAATACCAAGAATTATACCTGGATATGTGTCGATGAATGAAAACGGCCATTTCTCAACGCTAGAATCCCTGTGGGAGGAGAAATCCAGATTTTCGGAAATGATAGCGGCCGTTGTTTCCATCATTGGGGGACTGGTCATTGGAACACAGTCTTTGGCCGGCTTAGGGTCCATCCTGGCCTTTCCCATAGCCGCAACCATTTTTATGCGGCCTGTTTACGGTCTGGCGAGCGCGTTCTTCATAGTCAATGTGCTTTTCATTTTCGACAGAACCCAGCGAATAGGTTTTACCCTGCCGGTCACTGGTGGCACCATAAGCGCCACCGATTTGCTCTATGGACTGTTAATAGCATGTGTTGTGTGGAGATGGGCCATGGACAAGGACACCTACTTCCCCAGGAATACCTTGACCATTCCATTGACCTTGCTGATGCTCTGGGCCTTAATAAGCCTGATAACAGGAATTTTGCAAGGTAACGAGGTGAAGAAAAGCCTCATTGAATGGCGTCCATTTCTTTACATGGCGATTTTTTATTTCACGGTGTTTCTGGTTCGGGACGAAAAGACTTTATTCAGTCTTATCAACAGTTTTTATGCGGCCTACGTGGCCACATTCGTCCTGGGATTCGTGATCTTCATCCAGGGCCGAAAGGCAATTGAATACTATACAATGGGGCAGGTTGACCCGGGACAATCCGTGCTTCCCAGGTTCACTTTTGTGTCCGCTGACCTCGTGCTTACTCTCCTGTTCATGTCGATGGGCCTCATAATTTTCATTCAGAACAGGCGTCAAAAAAATTTTCTGATAGCATTGAGCGCACTGTTGGGTCTAAATCTTCTATTGATACAGGGCCGAACTCAGGTCCTCGCTTTGTTCGTAGGGCTGATACCCATAATGATTCTTGCGCCGGGACTAAAAAGGGTAAAGATCATTGCTTCAGGTTTTGCAGGCTTCATCTTTCTTGCTATTGTAATATTCGGGCTGGCTCAGACTGAGAGCGGTGGCAAAAAGATCGTTGATCCAATATTGGAGAGGTTTTCAGGTATATATAAAGCCCAAACCGATGTAGACCAGTCGCTTGAACGCAGGCGTATGGAAAGTGACGCCATCTGGCCGAAGATATTAAATCGTCCTGTAATCGGTAACACTTTGGGAGGAAAATGGACTGATGATCCCAAATGGGTTACGGTTTACAAACATGATCCTACATACATCCATAGCAGTTGGCTTTTTTTTCTGTTCAAAGTTGGGTTGATAGGGACTGTCCTGATGCTCGTGGTCATGTATCGCGCGTCCGTTGTGGCCCTTTCGATAGTCAAAGACCCCGCAAATCCTTATTTCAGAGGAATTGCGCTTGGAATTCTCGCCACCATGCCCACTTACATTTTTACTGGTCTGCTTCAGCCTACATTATGGCATTTTCAGATGGCGCCTGTGATAGGGTTCGAATTTGCTGTTGTAGTAATCATGGACAGCATCCTGAAGCCTCGGGATGTCGGACACGGGAGATATTGCGGTGAAGCACAAGTTTAAAATACTGTACGTAAATCACGCCTCCCGAATAAGCGGCGCCGAACGATGTATGCTCAGAATTCTGGATGACATTGACCGTGACCTTTTTGAGCCTTTTCTGGTTTGTCCGGACGGTGATCTGGCAAGTGAAGCCGAAACAAGAGACACAACGGTTTTCAGAATGCCGTTTGTTGACTATCAGAGTAATCGATCAAATATTTTAGGCAGGCCGGTTCCTAATCCATTTGTCGCATTAGGTCACGCCTGTTGGCTTGTATCCGTTGGCAAGCGGATTGCGACAATAGTCAGCCAGTCTGGAACAGACATTGTTCATGCCAACACTCTTCTGGCAAGAATCCCGTCTCAACTGGGAGGCCTCTTCTCAAAAACGCCTGTTATATGGCACATCAGGGACATTTTGCCTTCCCGGTTGTGGCGAGCGCTCTACAACAGCGCGGCCAACTGGGGAATATCCGGGATTATTTCAGTTTCGGATGCCTGTCGGTCTCAATTCTCCGATCAATCGAGAATATGGACTGTCCATGACGGTATTTCCAGTGATGTGTTTTGTGGACGGCCCGAAGAAGCCTTTGCTCTGAGATCAATTTTTGGATGGGGACAACAAGAGGTGGTTTTTGGGATTTTTGGAAGGATAACAGAGTGGAAAGGACATAGAGAGTTTATAGAAGCCGCAATTGACATAAACAGGCGTTTTCCTCAAACGCGTTGGTTGGTTGTAGGGGAGGCCTGGAGTAAGCAAGAAATGAATTTTGAAAAGGAACTTCGGGCCGCAGTATTAGAGGGAGGTCTCGGTGAGCGCCTGATTTTTACCGGTTTCAGGAATGACGTCAGTAATCTCATGTCCACATGTGATGTTGTTGTTGTTCCTTCCATACTTCCAGATCCTTTTCCTAATACCGTTCTAGAGGGAATGTCCTGCTCCCGGGCAGTCCTGGCGTTCCCTGTTGGAGGCATTCCCGAGGCTATAGAAGACGGTGTAAGCGGTCGACTGGTTCCGGAGAATACCGCATCGTCTCTGGCGTCCGCCATGGCGGAAATGATAGAAGATCCCGTCCTCCGGCACAAGATGGGCATTGACGCCCGCAGGAGGGTGATTGAAAACTTCAACCCATCGAAGACCCAACGATCGATTGAGCAGGTTTACCACCTGATCCTCAAAAATGAAATTTGACCCTTTACACTGAGACATGTGTCTAACATCGAATGGCCGGCAATTTGAGAACTGCTAGAAATCAAAAGAGGTTGGATTCAGGAGAAACTTCATCAGCCCGATTATTTTCTTCCAGGCCGGTAGTTTTGAAATGTTGGGGAAAGGTCTTTTCATTACTATTATTCGTTTTGCTAATGTTGACGTGCTTTGCCCAGGAAACAAAAGCCGATTCGGGTCTTTTCCAGTATGCGGTATGGCGTCCTGATGACCGAATAGTGACCGCCCCTTTCGTGGATGGAGTGGTGGCTTATGTCCACTGGAATGTTCTGGAACGTGAGCCTGGCGCTATTGATGTCACTCCCATTGTGCAAATACGTTCGAGGGTCGTGAAACAGGGAAAACGTTTCATCCTACGGATCGTAACCGCCGAACACTCACCTGCCTGGTTATATCGCATGGGTGTTCCTCGGGTTTATGAAAAAATTGATGGTCAGCTTCGCGCCGTTCCTGTTTACTGGAGCCCGATATACCTGCAACGGTTAAATATTCTGGTAGAAAAAATCGCCCGGGATTTGGATGGGGATAATTCTCTGGCCGCGGTGCAAATAGGAATAGCTACTTACGGCGAAATGTTGCTGGGAGGACGCGAATGGTCGTCCAATGGTTTCAGCCCGTTGTTATGGACCAATACCTGCCAAAAAATAATTGATGTCTATCGGGATCAATTCAAAAAGACACCGCTGGTCGTCATGATCATGTCCCAGGAATTTCCGCATGGCCGTCAAACGGACTCACTGCTACCTGTCGCTCAATATGCGGCGGACAATGGAATTGGGTTGCAGTTCAACGGTCTGTCTGCCGACAACTCATACCTCTGGGGGCTGTTGGATCTTCCCGATGAGACTTCCGCCATAGCCATCATGAGAAGATTCAGGCAAAGTGTTCCCGTTTATCTTGAAATGACTGATGGAAAGGTCGATGTCACCCTCTCGTGTCTTAACGCCATTAGCGAGCAAGCCTCATACCTCTTTGTCTACACAGCAATGTTGGATGACCCGTCTCTGGCTCCGATCTTCGAGTTCACAAGACGTTTTCTGGGAAAGACCCCGGCTAATGCCGATGCAGTATGGACACTGCTAAGGCAGACGTTTCCAAAGGACAATATTCGAACCGGCAAAAAAAATTATGAATATGGTTTGCTTCAAAGGGAGTTGCACGATCTGATTGTCTATCGCTCAGACGGAGGCAGCCTAAATATCCGGGCAAAAACATCCGCTGTTGATCGATTTAGCGGATTGCCGAGCAGAAGAACCAGAGAAGCGGACAATTTTCAGCATATGGCATTTAAAATTTCAGACGAATTTGACCCTGGTCCCACTCCAGTTCTTTCGGTAATTTATGCGGACAAGGGTGAGGACCTCTGGTTCCCGATGTACACTGCCAGAGGCAAACTTCATGCCTGTGCGCCTATACGCAAAAATAATTCGGGAAAATGGCTCAGGGCTGATTTCAGGCTGGATGGATTTTCCAAGGGTTCTCCGATTGATCTAGTCATTGATTCCAACAACGACGGTGACGAATTCATTCATTTTGTCCAACTCACTCGAAGCGGCTCAGATGTAATCCTGCCTTTCTCCATACCTAATGTAAATTATTGACTAATTTTAATTCATTAATTGACTTATTAAAGACAACTATGCTATTGTACAAGAAAAAATGTAATAAAATGCTGGTTTTTCCCCTTCATTTATTCGGAGTTCCAAACGGTGCAATCCTCCATCGGACAGAAAAGAATTCTGCTCTGCGTCATTTTGATGGCAGTAGTCCTGTGTCTTCAGGGTTGCGCGTTCCCATGGCCTTCATTTTCTGGTTCAAAAGCTAACGCCTCCTCCGCAGTAGCTCCGGCGCCGGCGCCAGTCCCGGGCGGGGCACATTTCGCCGCCATTCAAAGACAACTCATTTCAAGCCTGCCCAACTACCGGATAGAAGAGGTAAAACAACCCGGTTCAGCCAAGGTGAATTCGGTTGTAATGCCGGGTGACACCATAGAAATACTTTACCAGGTTCTGGAAGAGTTTCCTTCGGTTCAATACAAGCTAAAACCCGATGACAAGCTCAATATCACTCATATTTTTGATCCACAATTTGATATCAGCGTGCGAGTGGATTCGGCGGGAGAAGTATATCTGCCCGTTGTGGAAAAGGTCCGGGTCGGCGGTTTTACTCTTGATCAGGCAATCACTCGGGTTCGTGAGAGGTACAGGGAATACGTCGAAAAGCCTCATATTCTGATCAAGCTTGAAGAATTCAACCAAGGCGCCGAGAGTCGGAAACGAACCTTGAAGACCATGAATGTGAATGGGCCGTTCAAAGAGTTCCTGGTTCCAAACGACGGCAATATTTCGGTTCCATTCATATCCAGCATACGTGTCACCGGAAAAACGCTGGAGCAGGTGAAGGAAGAACTCGAGCAGGACTACAAGAAGCAGGGGGTCAATACTGAGGTTACCTGCATTCTCAAAAAGCTCAGTCCGAGAAGAGTCTTTGTCATGGGGGATGTTCATAAAGCGGGGGTCTACACATACGAGACGACCATAAATCTGGCACAGGCCATCTCAATGGCAGAAGGATTCAAAAAGCTGGATATTCGTCAGACGGTTGACCTGGCTGACGCCTCAGGAATATTGATATTTAGGACCATGGGGGTTCGAAAGCCTGTCGCGTATCGCGTCAATCTGGTTCCAACCCTTCTTGCCGGCCATCCTGCCGGAAGTTTCCCGCTTCAGATGGATGACGTGGTCTACGTGCCGAAAATGAACAGGCCGAGGATTTTTGTGTTTGGGGAAGTCACAACCCCAGGCGCTTTCGAAGTAAATGATGTTGCCACCATTACTCAGATCATTGCTCTAGCCGGGGGCTTGAAAGACTCAGCATGCAGAAAATCGCTACTTGTACTGCGTAAACAGGATGATAAAGGCCCTCCCGCCATGCTCGTAGATCTGGACAAGACGTTGAAATCAGGGGGAACGCATGAATACACTCTTGCCGCCGGAGATGTCCTCTATGTTCCCAAGTCATGGATATCAAATGTAAATGTGCTGATAGACCAATGGTTGACCAAGGGACTTTATGCCCTGCTGCCTGCTAACTCACCTCTTGATTTTTATATGGACATCTGGGATTCGGTTTATAGAAAGAGCAAACTCCAGGCCGAAATCTGGAACCTGTATCAAGGTG